>CAZAAT010000122.1:0-1516 GCA_964483175.1 uncultured Bacilli bacterium | reverse complement strand
TGGACCGCGAGGTCCTGGGAGAGTAGGTCGTTGCCAGGAAATTTTTTTATATAGACAATCCGAGTGATTGAAAGGTTCTTTGCAATATAGAGCGTAGTATTGCATCATTCTTAAAATTATTATAAAATTACATTAAAAATTTTATATGGTTTTGGCAAACCCATCGAAAGATGGGGACGCAAAGCTATGGGTCTACAAGCCATCAACTGGCTATGATTGCCAAGCTGCCTAGTGAATACTAGAAAAATCGCGAGGCGCTACCGGGCGCCTCTTTGCTTTATTAGGAAGATACGGAATCTCATGGAGGAGAAACTGCAAATGGATGAAGCAGAAATTCTTTTCGCGCTGGTGCAGAAAAATGAACTCATTGATAATCATTCAAGAAGAGTATCACTGCTATCTGTAGTCATTGGTCAGGCTATGCGTCTGAGGGATGACGAGCTTAAAGCGCTTCAGTTGGGGGCCTTCTTACACGATATTGGCAAACTTGGCATTTCACAGGAGGTCTTAGAAAAACCGGGACCACTTAATAAACTTGAATTTGAGCATATCAAGGCTCATCCAACTGTAGGAGGCAATTTCGTCGACGCGCTCGGGTATCCAAAGAGTGTTGTTGAGATGATTAGGTATCATCATGAAAGAATCGATGGTACCGGCTACCCTTTTGGGTTAAAGGGAGAACAGATTCCCTTGGCAAGTCGCATTATCGCTGTAGCCGATGTCTATGAAGCCATGACAGCCAAGCGTTCTTACCGAGAAGCTTTGACTGTTCGGGAGGCTTTCGAAGAACTCAACCAGTCAAGTAAGTATGACCAGAGTGTTGTGCATATTTTTCAAAATATTTTAGGTGGAGTAGATTTGGCTGAACTCTATGAACTAGCATCCCAAAATGGCGTTTTTACTACTGTCAAGGAGAAAAAGTAAAAGCCGGGTGAACAAATAAACTAAAGCCCCCAGACAGGTTATTGTTGGGGGCTTTGCTTAAAATGCGATTGATTCACTCTATGTCAAGTAGAGATAACACCTCGGCCACGTCTTTATCGCCTCTGCCCGAGAGATTGACTATTATAATCTCTGAGGGAGAAAGCTCCTTAGCCAATTTAATTCCATGGGCAATCGCATGTGAACTCTCCAAGGCCGGAATAATCCCTTCGGTACGGGAAAGTTCGACAAAGGCATTTAAGGCTTCAGAATCGGTGACGGTTACATATTGGGCCCGGCCGCTATCTTTGTAAAAGCTGTGTTCGGGACCAACTCCGGGATAGTCTAGACCTGCTGCGATGGAGTAGACTGGCAGGGGCTCGCCGACATCATCCTGCAGCAGATAGCTCTTAAACCCGTGTAGAATTCCAGGTTTACCTAAAGTGAGGGTGGCCGCATGGTCGGGGGTATCAAGTCCTCTACCAGCTGGCTCGACCCCGATCATCTTGACTTGAGTATCGTGGTAAAAATCAGCAAAGAGTCCAATCGCATTACTACCGCCACCAACACAGGCAACTAGATAATCAGGCAACCT
>CAZAAT010000121.1:0-1711 GCA_964483175.1 uncultured Bacilli bacterium | reverse complement strand
GGAAGGAATCGCCCCAGCTTTGGCAACGGTTGATTGGTATCTGGAAAACTGTGACGGCGAGATTCCGGCCAATGATGGCCTATTGTCCGCGACCGTGCCAGGTATTATCGACGCTTGGTGCACCATCTTAGATAAGTGGGGAACAATGAGTCTTGCTGAAACGCTTCAGCCGGGCATTGAAATTGCCGAAAAAGGCTTCCCAGTTAGCGAAGTGTTGGCAGGGCAGTTAAACAGTGAAAAGCTGAAAAAATATCCAACTTCGGCAGCTTTATATTTCCCAGATGGTAAGACCGAGTGGAAAGCCGGCGATATCCTGAAAAACCCACAAGCCGCAAATACTCTGCGTAAGCTTGTCGAGGCTGAACAAGAAGCTCTCGCAGCTGGCAAGAGCCGGTCTGAAGCACTCAAAGCAGCTCGCGATCGTTTTTATAAGGGTGATATAGCTGAGGTCATGGCAAAGTTTTCTGAGGAAAACGGTGGTCTGTTCAGGTATGAAGACTTTGCTGCCTATTCGGTAGAAATCGAGACCCCGGTTAAGGTGAACTATCGCGGCTATGATGTTTGGGCTAACCCCTCAGCCTCACAAGGACCGACAATGGTTTTCTGGCTAAGCCTACTGAATGGCTACGATCTGACCGCTCTAGGCCATAACACACCTGATTATCTACATTTGATGATTGAGACGGCAAAACTCGCTTATGCCGATCGTGAAGAATATCTCGGCGATTGGAACTTTATCAAAATCCCTTACAAGGGGCTACTAAGTGAAGCCTATGCAGCTGAGCGCAGAAAACTTGTTGATATGGAGAAGGCAAACAATGACCTTCGTCCTGGTGATGCCTGGGCATATGAAGAGCAGGCAATGGCTCCAAGTTTACTGCAAATAGCAATGGCTGATCCCTTTGCCGATGATTCGATCCATGAGGGCGATACTAGCTATCTGTGTGTGGTCGATAAGGATCGAAATATGGTTTCCTGGACCCCCAGTTTGCATACCGGTTTTGGCTGTGGAGTGAATATGGCCGATACCGGAGTAATTTTCAATTGCCGTGGTGACTACTATCACTTGGAACCCGGCCATGCTAATGAGTTGAAACCACACAAGCGTCCTCGGTCCACTCTAGCACCTCTGCTTGTTACCAAGGAAGATGAGCCGTTTATGGTGCTAGGTAGTCCTGGTGGAGACGACCAGCCTCAGCGGTTAGTTCAGCTGTTAGTTAACGTAGTTGACTTCGGAATGAATATCCAGGATGCGATCGAAGCTCCTAGGTTTAGATCCAGCAGTTTTCCGTCATCCACGTTCCCGCACATCATGTACCCAGGTAGAGCGAACTTTGAGGATCGAATTCCGCAAGAAACTATAGATATTTTAACAGCTAAGGGGCATAATGCCTCCTACGTATCTGCCTGGAATCTGGGTGCCCAAAGCGCGATTATGGTGGATTTGGAGACAGACGTACTTAATGCCGGTGCTGATCCCAGAGGCGACAACTATGCCTTGGCTAGGTAAATTAGCAACCAAATAAATCTTGTACGGGGGTTGCAGCTGTGCAGCCCCCGTACTTATGGTCAAATAGCTTTCGTTCTTAGTTTTTTCCTTTACTGAATAGAATTACATTTTACGGAAAATTTAATAGTGCAACCGGTTAGCAAGCAAATTTGAGAAGGAGGTCTGAAAGGATGCGATTTCGGTTTAGAGTCCTGTCGTTAG
>CAZAAT010000120.1:0-1909 GCA_964483175.1 uncultured Bacilli bacterium | reverse complement strand
ATCTTCGGTGGCCAACACCAGGTGATGGGGGGTGACTTCGGCCGTTACCGCCAGTCCCATACTCTTGGCCTGCTCAACCAGGTCGACCGACTCACTTGAACTGGCATGGCAAAGGTGGTAGGCTGCTCCGGTCTGCTTAACTATGCTTAGTTCACGGCGCAGCGCTGTGGTCTCGGCCGTAGTTGGCAGGGAATCATGGAAGATCCCGTTGGCAGAGAGGTGTTCATCTTCGCAATGCGAAAAATAGGGAAAACCAGCTTGGGTGCAGCGGGAGAGAACTGTGGTTAGCACGGTGCTGTCTTGAATGCCTGAACCATCATCGGAGAGGGCCACTGCTCCGGCATCCTTTAGGGCCACCGCATCGGTGGCTTTGCGGCCGGCTCGCCCCATAGTAGCTGCGGCGACGAGCTTGACCGGAATGGCTGCCGCTTTGGCTATCCGCTCGGCGATGGCGTTGAGTTTATCAGGTGTATCAGGTACGGGCATGGTATTAGGCATCGCACAGACCGTGGTGAAACCGCCTTTGGCTGCAGCACGAGTACCGGAGGAGATCGTTTCTTTGCTTTCATAGCCGGGCTCGCGCAGGTGGCAGTGGAGGTCGACAAAACCGGGAACTAACAAACGCTGGTTGCCCGGGATAATTAGATGTCCGTCCGGCTGGAGCCGGGGGGCAACGGCGGCAATTTTTCCAGCTTCGATCAGCACATCCCAGAGGAGATGTTGCTCCGGACGTGCCAGTTTGACTTGTGAAAACAGGATGCCCATCTAATTGTCTCCCTGCATAACCCATTCAAGAATGGCCATTCTGGTTAGTACACCGTTCTGGACTTGCCTATTGATTAAGGATTGGTCACATTCAATTAGGGAACCGGCGATTTCGACCCCCCGGTTTACCGGGCCGGGGTGCATAATAACGGCGCCGGGGCGCATTGTCTTGGCGCGCTCTTCCGTTAAACCATAATCACGGTGATATTGGTCGACACTGAGGGCCAAATCGGAAAAGCGTTCCAGTTGTAAGCGGAGCATCATCACGACATCGGCTTCGGCGATGGCTTGGTCAATCGGCAAGAACTCAACTGGACCCAGCATCTCTGTCGGCAAGAGGTGGCGTGGGCCGCTGATAATAACTTTGGCCCCCAGCTTGGGCAGGGCGACCAGGTGAGACATTGCCACTCTCGAGTGTAAGATGTCTCCGATGATAGCCACGGTTACCCCTTTAACAGTACCGAAATGTTGGGAGATGGTATACAGATCCAAGAGGCACTGGGTAGGGTGTTCGGTAGTGCCGGTTCCCGCATTGATCAGGGCGACATCAACTAGTGATGCCAAGTTATGGACGATCCGATTTTCCTTATGTCGGATCACCACGGCATCGAAGCCCATAGCTTCGAGAGTTTTCACCGTGTCGTACAGGCTTTCTCCCTTGGTCGTACTTGATGCTGACTCCATAAAGTTAAGCACCTGAGCCCCCATGCGTTTAGCCGCCATCTCGAAGGAAAAACGGGTACGGGTACTAGGCTCAAAAAATAAATTGGCTATGGTGCGATTAGCCAAGATTTGGGGTGGGGCTTGCCAGTGCTCTTGCCAGAACCTGGTGCGCTCTAGCAGGTGGTTGATCTGGTCACGGGTAAGCTCGGCCATGCCGATCAGTGAATTGGACATTGACAATTGACCTCCTTTGCAGCCTCTCCGGACTGCGCTTAAAGGATATGAAAAACTCCTCGCCGAGCGGCAAGGAGCGCATTCCTATTAAGGATGGGATCTGTGCCTTGCCAGTCTCTCGGACTGCCTTAAAGGCTAATTTTATTTATTATCACACAGGCTGTTAGGTTTGTCAATCTTTGGCTTTATGCCTGTACCTGTAAAGGTTTAGTAGGTCAAAAGAAAACCTCGCAGCTATCTATACTAA
>CAZAAT010000119.1:0-1952 GCA_964483175.1 uncultured Bacilli bacterium | reverse complement strand
GATCTGCCCTTCATCTAACACGATAATCTGGTCAGCATTCATCACTGTGCTGACTCGCTGGGCCACGATAATCACTGTCGCATCCTTAGTCACTTCTTTCAGCGCCAGACGCAACTTAGCATCGGTCTTATAATCAAGGGCCGAAAAACTATCATCGAAGACAAAAATTTCCGGTCTGCGTACCACAACACGGGCAATGGCAAGACGTTGCTTCTGCCCCCCGGAGAGGTTGGTCCCACCTTGGGAGATCATCGCCTGGTAACCATCTTTGAGCTCAGCGATAAACTCTGCCGCCTGCGCAATCTCGGCCGCTCGCTGGATTTCAGCATCAGTAGCATTTTCCTTGCCGATTCGGATGTTGTCGGCAATTGTTCCCGAAAACAATACTGGGCTCTGTGGGACATATCCGATCTTGGCCCGTAAATCCGCCTGACTCAGCTCGCGCACATCTACTCCGCCGACCAAAACCGCTCCTTGGTCAACATCGTAAAAACGAGGTATTAAACTAATCAGCGCTGATTTCCCTGATCCGGTGCCGCCGATGATCGCAGTGACCTCCCCCGGTCTGGCGGTAAAACTAACCCGGCTCAAAGTTGGTTTCTCCGCCCCCGGATAACTAAAGGTCACATCCCTGAACTCAACAACCCCTCGTTCTCCCCCACCTTTTCCGACGGGTGGATCGACGATCACCGGAGCAACCTCTAAGACTTCGGCAATCCGGCTGAGCGAGGCGGAAGCCCGTGGTAACATCGCCAGGATCATCGAGGCCATTACAAAGGAGAACATAATGTTCATTCCATACTGGATAAAGGCCATTAAATCGCCGACCTGCATCTTGCCGGCATCGATCTTAATCCCGCCAAACCAGATAATCGCGATGGTGGTGAGGTTCATAACCAGCATCATCAATGGCATCATCCCGGCCATAATCCGATTAACCGTGATCGCCATATCGGTAAGGTCTTTGTTAGCGGAGGTAAAACGGCGCTCTTCAAGGGCGTTCCGGTTAAATGCTCTGATGACCCGAACCCCAGTGAGTCGTTCGCGTAAGACAAGCGTCAATTTGTCAACCCGTTCTTGCACAAGTTTATACAGTGGAATAACCTTTTTAGAAATCACCCAGACCCCTAGCCCCAAGATCGGGATAACTACAACCATAATCAGCGATAGCTCAGCATTCTTGGAAACAGCCATCACGATACCACCGATGGCCATCACCGGTGCCAGCACCATCATCCGCAGCAACATCAATGTCACCTGTTGAATCTGGGTAATATCGTTGGTGGTCCGGGTAATCAGAGAGGAGGTCCCGAATTGATTAAACTCCTGCAGCGAGAAATCTTCAACCTTGGTGAAGACCGCTGTTCGTAAATCTTTGCCCAGGCCCATCGCCACTTTGGCCGAAAAGTACCCCCCCGCGATGGTAAACAAGGCACCCACCAGCGCTACCAACAACATTACCCCACCCACTCTGATAATGAACTCGGTATCACCCTGGGCGATTCCGATATCGACAATATCAGCCATTAGTGTGGGTAAGTACAGTTGGGAAAGGGCTTGAAAGAACAATAAGCACACGACTAGCCCAATAGCTAGGCGGTATGGTTCGAGATAGACTAGTATCTTGCGCATTAGCTTTCCTCCTGCTTTTTAAGAAGGGACCAAATTAATCGGCATCTTTTCCGATGGATGTGTCCAATAAAACGCAATTATTATCCATCTTCGTTACTCACGGGCAATCTCCGGCCCATGCGCATCGATGATCGCCTTCACCTCTGCCGGGCTCAACTCCCGTACTTCGCCGACCTGCAGGGCCATCCAGTAAATCTTGGCCGTCTCCTCTGCCACAACCGCTGTATGCAGAGCATCTTCAACATCCTTGCCCACCGCGACAAGCCCATGCGCCTCCATCAGCACCGAATTCCGTTTGGCAAAGTATTCGGCTACCTGTT
>CAZAAT010000118.1:0-1954 GCA_964483175.1 uncultured Bacilli bacterium | reverse complement strand
TAAGCGGGGTTTTCAGTTCATGAACTATGAGTCTTGTTAAAAGAAGACGTTTTTCCAATTCTTTTTTAAGCTTTTGGCTAGACTCTCGCTCTTTATGCAGTAATAAAACCTCTTTTTGCCTTAGCTCATTTAATTGAGCGGTTCTTTCTTCAACCATTTGCTCAAGACGATTTTGGTATTCTTTTAATTTATTCTCTGTTGTTTTTAGAGTAGTAATCTCATAAAAGCTGATATACACCCGTTCTAATGAATCCGCGCTCCCTGGTGCAACTAAAACATTAACAATAATATTTTTCCTTTTTCCATGATAGGTATTTATAACATCCTCATGTGAAAACTGTTTGCTTCCATCAATCAAACCGTAAAGAATAGACAATAAGGAAGCGCTAATTGAACTATTTATATCATTTGCTGAAGCATTGACAATTATCTCATCCGCTACTTCCATATTTTTAATTTCAAAAAAATCCCTCATTGCCTTATTCCAGGCGATTAAGTGGCTGTTTCGTAAACATTCAATTATTTTATCGTGATGTGTTTCTGCGTATTCTTTAACAGTTTTGATATTCTTTTCCTGCATGTCCTGTATAATTAAGCAAGCAGCAGAAAAATCGTGTTCAGCTATTGGCACAGGGGCATTTTCAAATAACGAGAAGTATTTGAGCCTCTCCTCCATAATAACCTTTTCTGCCCATTTTTTTTCGGAGATGTCCCTCAGGTGTGCTACAACAGAGGATGCACCATTATACTTGATAGGTGCGATGGAAAGTTCCACCGGTACAACCTTTCTAGATTTGGTTATGATTGCCACTTCAAACAACTTGGGCTGAGCCTCACCTGCCAGTACTTTGTTGTATCTATCCCTGGAGGCTTCTACGTGTTCTGGCGCGATAAGATCAAAGGCAGACATGGTTAATAGTTCTTCCTTGGAATAGCCGGTGATATCAGACCACAGGTCGTTTACATATATATATCTGCCTTCAATTCCATCTATGGTCTGGAGGATAACGATTGCCTCGCCGGTATCAGCAGCAAGGTCAATTACAGTTCGGAAACGCTGTTCGAACTCCCGGGCTTTGGCTTCTGATACCACCTGAGCGGTAACATCACGTATGAACAGAATAATAGTCGGCTGGCTACCAGAAGTGCTACGCGCACCAGAAACCTCTACCTGAACACGTTCGCCTGTTTTTCTTGTAATTGAGATTCCAAATTTGCCCGGTACAGTTTTACCCGACATCCTTTTGCGGTATCTTGCGATGGAGGCCTGCCTGTCCTCCGGCTTTACTAGGTCAAAGAAGCTTGTGCCCAGCAATTCTTTACGGCTGTAACCGGTGATATCGGTCCACATGTCGCTGGCAAAGACCTGTTCGTCTTTGATGTCGTGAACATCTCTCAGCATTACCACCGCCTGCCCCATGTCACTACCAAGTTGAACTAGAGCGTGAAAGCTTTCTTCGGGTGGTTTTGGTTTGGGAGAGTGTTTCGGTTTGGGCTGATCCAGTTCCTGCAACCTTGCCTTGGCCTCGGCAAGCTGGGCTCGCAGTGCTTCCAGTTCACTCTGTTTTACCGAAACGCCTTCTTCTCTTGGAACCATTAATTTCTCCAATGGCTATCGTTGCTAGTGCAATAAACACTATTATAATATATTCGGGAGTAAAGACACATTATCGATTGCTGTTTATGGTAATTTATCTGATATAAATAACAGAAATATTAGAGATTGCACTATGAGTGTGAGCTTCAAACCGATAATTAAAAAAAGCTAAAGACTAGTTGTGTCTTTCATACAAAGTGCCCCACGGCTTTGGATATGAACCTCATAGCCTCTCGTACCTATCTGAGGCTATTTGCCAGTAAACATTGCAATACTGGGATAATAGATTTCCTCTCAAACAACAGTTCGGAATCTGTCAACCAAGGGCCACCATATTGGGCTCGAACTATTAATCTT
>CAZAAT010000117.1:0-2242 GCA_964483175.1 uncultured Bacilli bacterium | reverse complement strand
AGCTTCAAACGATCAGCGGGTTCGACGCTGGGCGAAAATCAACAGCCTGCTAGGGCGTCAGGGTAGATTCGAACCGTAAAAGAAGGAGGCTTTTCGATTACAACAAGGTTAGGACTGGGCCTCTCAGGCGGATCACCATGAAAGCGGTCAAATGCAGCTTCATTCGACAAAACCTTCACCTTGGCTGTAGCCAGACCAGTTAAACATAGGCAAAGCTAGAGCTGGCTTATGACCGCCTACAATATTACCCAAAAGAAGTCAAGCCAGATACGATCAACCTGCTACTTGAGCAAGACCAATAGCTGCGCTGAGGCAGCGCGAGTTTCAGGAGCTGAAGTCAGGCTTCGGCCAGCAGAAGGAGAATAGAAATATTATACAAGACTACAGCTCTCTAGATGCCGGATCCCCTGAACAACTCTCGATACTCCATCGACTTGAAGGAGAGCTATACGGTACAGCATCTGCATCAGGTGTTTGGGGTACATCGCAGTAACTACCAAGCCTTGATGGGAAACGATCTGAAAGGAAAAGCTCATAGGTTGAATTTGACCTGACAGACACCATCTGAAGAACCAGGAACTGTCAGATCAAGTCCGAACTTCTACAGTATTACTAAACTTAAGCTGATACGGTTGAAGCTTTTTAAAAAGAGCAAGCCCTAGCTGTTTGTGTTTCTGGCACTGAGACGTAAATTCGCCCCGAATCAATATGAACTGGATAGGTCTGCAAGGGAAAAACAGCTGGTCCAGATAACGCCTTGCCCGTTTGTAAATCAAAGCAAGCGCCATGGAATGGACATATTACCTGCCCGCCTACTAGTCTTCCGTTGTCGAGGGGTTTGCGCAGATGTGTGCATAGATTTTCTACTGCTTTCACACCATTGTGTGTATTACACAAGAGAATCGAATGCCCTCCTACATCGCAAACCAACTTTCCTAAAGCTTTCACACTTTCAACCTCGGCAGCGTACTGCCATCTATCATCTGCCAACATCCAGTAGTGCCTTTAAGTTCTGATCGTTTCAATGTAATTAGGATACATTTTGTAATGGGGCCTCGCTAGAGCTTCTTTTGCTCCAACTTGCTTATTCATGACCGCGGTCTCAGTTACCGTCCTCGCAGGCGCTATAATCGCGGATTCGATGGGGAAGCGCAATGCTTTCAGCATTGCACCTGAAACGGCTCGAAATTATGCTGGATCACTACAAGAGTTGGCTATTACCGAATAAAGAGGAATGTGGGCCCCCTTGAAAGCCCATGCGATTAGACTGCAGGTATATGAAACTGGAGTAAGCAGCTCCGCCCTCAAGCAGACTGTTTACGCAAGAGCAGAGCTCCATCAAACAGCCAGAATCCTTGCTTACCGTTCGGGTCCCCCTACCTGTGGCAGCTATACTTAATCGCAAGCTGTATCAACTGAAGACAATATTTCATGTGAATCAGCTAAACTTGCATTGACTACCGCTCGATATGCGAAGATCATTGACGAGCCAATACTTGCACCTCCTCCAATATATGCGCTCCCGAAAATGGGCGCAGCAGTGTTACCTACCGCGTACAATCCGGGTATTGACACACCGTCTTCTCGTAACACGCAAGCATGCTCATCCGTTACAAGGCCCCCAACAGTCCCTACATCCCCCGGGTAGATCCGCGTTGCATAGAAGGGCGGTTTTTCCAGCGTTCCTAAACAGGGGTTTGGTTTATGGGTGGGGTCTCCGTGGGATTTATCAAACGCAGCGTCGCCCCGGCCAAATTCTTTATCTTTACCTGTTCTAGCAAACCCGTTAAAGCGATCAACTTGCTCCTCTAGCCCAGCCTTGTCGATGCCGCATTTGTCGGCCAACTCTGCAATGCTGGAAGCTTTGACCATGTACCCGCTATCGATCCAGTCTTGTGGCACCTTACCGAGATGACGCCCCCACGCGTAACGGCTTCTATGGCGACTATCTATTATCGCCCAGGCTGGAATCCCTTTACCGGTTTCCCTATGTCGATCTCGAAGACTCTGTCCCATTTCCATATAGCTGCCAGCTTCATTTGCAAATCGTCGCCCCTGTTGATCAACGACAATACTGTGAGGGCAAGAGATGTCGAAGTGATGTGCAAAATGTACGGGGGGCGCCCCCTCCTGTTCAGCTCCGGGTGGCACCGACTCGCCGGGCCCCAGAGAGATCATCGACCAAATAGCTTCACCCATACATTCAATTGCTGCACCCAGCCCAATGGCCTCCTCGATAAGT
>CAZAAT010000116.1:0-2272 GCA_964483175.1 uncultured Bacilli bacterium | reverse complement strand
AGCCAGGAACCTTAGACAGCATAGTGGAAGCCTGGAACGAGCATTTCTAGAAGGCGACGACGCATCGGAACCAGACTATTGCGTCGCCGCGTCACGCTTCGTCCAGGCCTTGCTAGCCTCTACAACCTCCGGCCCCTTAGGCCAGGGTTGGCGCTCCAATCTGTTCCCAGACCCTGCCAGAGGATCGGCAGCCAAACGTGTATTCTTGTACCTTCGCTGGATGGTGCGCCATGACGCCGTTGATCCCGGCCCTTGGACTAGCGCGGATCCATCCAGGCTAGTGGTGCCCCTCGACACCCACATGGCCTCTGCATGCAGGCGCCTTGGCCTCCTAACCCGCTCTACGACAGACCTTAAGGCAGCCCAAGAAGCACTTCTAGCCTTTAAGGAAATCCGGCCAGACGACCCCCCTATGAGTCAAGATAGTTGTCACCTACTATTTTAAGGAGATGACGACTATGGGATACTCGATCAAACACAAAATGCTGGTTTTGCAGAAAGTGCTACCACCAACCTCCCTATCCGTACAGGCAGTAAGCAAAGATACCGGCATTTCTGTTCAAACTATCTACAAGTGGATGAAACAGGTAGAAAATGATACGCTTGTGCCCAAGATGAATAAAGAAACCGAACCACGCTTTAAGAGCACGCTTGAAAAGTTTACACTCCTTCTGGAGAGCAAGACGGTTCCCGAAGAACAATTCGGTGAATGGCTTCGAAAAAACGGGATACATTCCGATCACCTTACCTTATGGGAACAGGAGCTGGCAAATAGCATGTCCAAGAAAGCTGTAGATGTCGAAAGCCTGCAGGCTGAATATAAAGAACTGCAAAAAAAATACAAGAAACTTGAGCGGGAAAAGCATCAGACAGAAGCCGCCTTGAAAGAAATGTCTGCACTCTATGCGCTTAAAAAAAAACTGGAATCGATTTTGGGGGAAGCCGAGGACGATTGACGACCAAAGATCAGCGCACGCTAGTGCTGGCTGAAATTGCAGTAGCAGTTTCAGCCGGAGCCCGTTTAGAACGCGCCTGCGCAGCTGTGTCTATTCACCCTCGAACGTATAATCGCTGGAAGGCCGGTAATAGTATTGATCGACGAAAAGGTGCTGCGAAATCGGTTCCACGGCGCTATTCCGATGAAGAACGAAACCAGATTGCCGCGGTCTGTTGTAACGATGAATACAAAGATCTGACTCCATATGAGATCTATGTAATTCTATTGGATAAAGGCACTTATCTTTCCAGTATTTCAACTATGTATCGAGTTCTTAGAGAACGAGGGCTTGTTAATTTCAGAGGGAATACTAGAAGCAGGACAAACACATCCCGTCCGCCAGAACGTGTTGCAACCGGTCCCAATCAAGTTTGGGCCTGGGACATAACGTACATGAAAACATCGATTGCCGGCATGTACCACTATCTGTATACCGTAATCGATGTGTGGAGCAAAAAGATTGTCGGCTGGCATATTTCTGAAGTCGAAAGCTACATTGTTTCTGAAAAACTGTTCAAAAATCTGATGCTGAAATATAACCTTACCAACGTCTACCTTCATTCGGATAACGGCAACCCGATGAAAGCCGGAACCATGCTTGCTACTTTGTATAAATTAGGAATCGTACCGTCATTCTCGCGCCCGAGAGTATCAAATGACAATGCATTCATTGAGTCATTTTTTAAGACACTCAAATATATGAAGGCCTATCCGAAATATTTTGCATCTCTCTACGATGCTCAATCCTGGGTTGCTGATTTCATAAATTGGTACAATGAGCAGCATCTGCATTCTTCGATCGGGTATGTGACCCCAGCTCAAAAACATGCTGGTAAAGCAACGGCAATTATTGCTGCGCGCAATGAAATCAAGCGGCGTGCCTTCGAAGCGAATCCGCAACGCTGGTCGCGGGATTGCTCCAAATTACCTGACCCACAACGAGTGGTTGTAAACCCTTCCCTGGAAACATTACAAGCGATAGCTTGCTAGTTTTTTTTTCAAAGTACTTGTGACAACTATATTGACATAAAGCGCTACCGCCTGGCCCACCGTACAATATGACTAAGTAAATTTTAGATTCACTATATCCACGAATCCACACAGGCATATTTGCATTGTTTCTGGATATATGAAAAAACACTTCACCATCAGCCGACAGAAAGGGATTGTTACATGCTGTTAGAATTATAATGCTGAAGGCTAAAACCATCCGTCTTACTACTTTCATTTCACAACTCCATCCAGAGGCAATGTAAATCCCACTTCTAAAATGGG
>CAZAAT010000115.1:0-2327 GCA_964483175.1 uncultured Bacilli bacterium | reverse complement strand
GGGTTCTACCCCGATTACACGGACGGTTGTAAAACGGCTGAAAACTCCAAATCACTCTTTGCAACTCGACGTCTCATCCGCGGATTGTGAAAACGTTCAATGTAGTTAAATATATCGGCTCTGGCTATGTCCATGGTCCGGTATTTTTTTCGGTGAACACGTTCGCGTTTAAGCATTCCGAAAAAGCCCTCACACGCCGCATTATCACCACAATGACCTACCGCACTCATTGAACAGGTCAGATTATTTTTCTTCAAAAATTTCTGGTAATCGCCGCTTCGAAACTGACTACCACGATCCGAATGCAAAATCACAGACTGACTGCCTTGGCGCTGCCAGATCGCCATTTCAACGGCGCGAATAACCATTTGCCGATCTTGCCTGTGATGCATCGACCAACCAATCACTAACTTGTTGAACAAATCCAGAACAACACACAGAAATAATTTTCCTTCAAAGGTTTTTATCTCGGTGATATCGGTCACCCATTTGGTTTCAGGCTCTAGCGCAACAAAATCTCGCTCCAACAGGTTCTCAACGCCCGGTGGTGGCAAACCCGGTTTGCCACGCTGTCCACGGTTTTTCTTCCGAGGCCAGCCCTGCAAACCATCGGCTGCCATCAGCCTGGCTATGCGATTTTTACTGGCAGTTTCACCTTCATCTGTCAGGTCTTCATGCATCCGAGGCGCGCCAATAGCACCTTGGCTATCCGAGTGAACTTCGCGGATACGCTCCAGCAATCGCTCATTATCAACTTCTCGAGCACTGGCTGGACGTCCCTCCCAGTCGTAATAACCACTGGGCGAGACCTTTAAGCACCGACACATCAGGCGAATGGGAAACTCATCGCGACAACGTTGAATCGCCTGGTACTTCAGGTCGATCCCCTGGCAAAGAACGTTGCCGCTTCGCGTAAAAAATCCCGTTCCTTTTTCACGCGGGCCAGCTCTCGCTTGAGCCGGGCGACTTCCTCATCTCGCGCATGGCCAGAACCCGTGAACGCTTGTTGGCCTTGAGCATCAGCTTCGCGCTGCCATCGGCTCAAAAGATTGGAACCGATGCCCAGTTCTCTTGCGACCTGGGCACAGCTGACACCGGGCTGTCGAACCTGTTCAACGGCACCCTTTTTAAACTCAGGGCTGTACTTTCTTCTCTTTGGCATAAACACTCCTTTTGCCTATTATGAGGCTTTTTTGAAGTGTCCGTAAAATCGGGGTAGAACCCGAATGAAAGACTAAGACGCCAGTTCCCCCCATCAAACGTTAAAGCTATCTTCCCAACAGGAAAAAACAGATGAAAATGGAAACTAGCCTAAACGGAATCAGACATAGACCATTAATACATCCCGTGATGCAACCTGCGGGAATAACCATTAAAATCCACCGAGACAACCTTTTCGATCGTTTAGTTGGTTTGACCAATATCATTGTTAAAGCGGCTGCATTAACGGAAAGACCTAAATATATTGAGGTATTACGTTAATGCCTATGCTTTCGTGGTACAACCGAGATATTGATCTCACGCGGTCTTCATTAGCTCCTTATCGTCTTCTGGAGCCGATACAAAGCCTTTCATGCGGGGATGAGGATTCTCCTAACCTGTTGATAGAAGGAGACAACCTGGATGCCCTGAAAGCGCTACTGCCGTATTATTCTGGTCAGGTGAAGTGCATCTATGCCGATCCGCCATTTAATACCGGACAAGCTTTCGAAGACTATGATGACAACTTAGAGCACTCAATTTGGCTCTCCATCCTTTATCCCTCGCTAGAACTGCAGCGCGAGTTGCTAAGCGAAGATGGGACTATTTTTATCCACATTGATGATAATGAATTGGGATACCTGATCGCAATCGCTGACGAGATATTCCAACGTAAGAATCGAGTCGCAATAGTGACATTTAAACAAGGCGCAGCTACAGGTCACAAATCTATCAATCCGGGCATGGTCAATACGACGAACTTCTTAGTGGTTTACGCAAAGAACAAAACCAAATGGAAGCCAAATAGGCTATTTACCGGGCGAGAGCGAGATAAACGCTACACTAAGTTCTTGCTCAATCCAGGGGCTGATTATCGGGAATGGAAGTTCGGCACCCTGACTTCTGGTTTCGTGGAACATTGCGGCAAGTCGATGAAAGACTTAAAAGACGAATTTGGGGACACTGTTGAGGAGATGCTGAACGATTTCGTCATAGCTAATGCAAATCGCGTTGCTCAGTTCGTGCGCCCAGACAGTGGGATGGTTGAAGATATTCCTCAGCACGATTTCCCACATGATAATTGCCATCAGTATCCAGGGAAGCCACATGAGGATAATGCCGCTCGC
>CAZAAT010000114.1:0-2400 GCA_964483175.1 uncultured Bacilli bacterium | reverse complement strand
CCATTAGACGGGACCACTAATTACGTCCGCGGTTTTGCTGATTATGGCATTTCCATCGCCTTTTATCAAGGTGGCAGGCCGATTATTGGGGTTATCGCCGCACCGGAGAAAGACGAGCTTTTTCAGGCTGTTGAGGGCTGTGGTGCCTATTTAAACAATCAACCGATTCGTGCCTCCCAGGTTTCATCCCTGATCAAAGCTTTGGTAGGTACCGGTTTTCCGTATGAGCCTGATGAGCATGGTGGCAACAATACCGATCATGTCGCTAACATGGTACCGCTTGTTCATGACCTACGCCGGATGGGAGCGGCTGCACTTGATTTGGCATCCGTGGCTTGTGGCCGGTTGGATGGATTTTGGGAGTTTGGCCTTTCGGCCTGGGATGTGGCCGCAGGGATATTGTTGGTGCAAGAAGCCGGCGGAGCAGTCACCGATTTTCTTGGTGAGCCGGTGAACATTTTTGCTAGGCGAATTGTCGCCTCTAATAAAGTTATCCACCAGTCTTTGCTCAAGACCTTATCTGCAGGGCAAACGGGATTTACCGCGAATAACTAATTACTTCAGGTGATTTGAGGGGGGGGCAACTATGTTACCCGCCGAACGTCGACAGAGAATCTTGGACTTCATCCAACGCTCTGGGAGTGCTAAGGTAGAAGAGTTGGCCGAGGTGGTTGGTTCCTCAAGTTCGACCGTTCGGCGCGACCTCGATCGACTAGCCGCCCTATCGCTGGTTATTCGCACGCACGGGGGAGCGGTCTTACCTACGCACAGCACAGCTTATGAAAAAAGATATACCGAGAAACGGGCTCTGCGTCCGCAAGAGAAGGCCCGAATAGGTAAGGCAGCAGCCGAGCTCGTCCAGGAGGGCGAAACGATCATTCTGGATTCTGGCTCCACTACTCTGGAGGTGGCACGCAACCTCTCCGATAAAAAACACCTCACGATTATTACCAATGACCTTTTTATCGCCACCGAAATCACCTACCACCCGTCAACTACAGTAATTGTCACGGGCGGAAGCCTACGCCCAGGTTTTAACGTGGTCGTCGGCTCACAGACCGAAAGCTTCTTGATGGGGATCCATGTGGACAAGTCCTTTTTAGGCGGGGACGCCGTGGATTTTGACTATGGTTTAACCAATGCTAATCTTGCGGAGGCTCCGGTCAAGCAACTGATGATTAAGGCTGCCCGAGAGGCATATCTCGTGGTTGATCATACGAAGTTTGGTAAACGAGCGTTAGCTAAAGTGGCGGACCTGTCAAGCTTTAATCTTATCGTTACCGATCATGGGCTTGGAGTGCGGTTTGCCGATGAGTTCGGGCGCCGTTGGCTAAACTATCTTCAGGTTTAAATCGAGCGTTAGCAAGGTAAAATAACCTTTCCAGCAGGAAATAGGCTGGCAGAGCAAAAACTATATTGCGAATAAAATTAGTAGAAATGGATGAATCTTTTTGACCCACAAATTTGACCCCGCCAATTGGCAAAAACTCGTTAATCCTGAACGCGTAGAGCATCTAAACCCTGAGCGGGTAGTTACTTTGGCCGGGATTCTCCCCGGTGAAGTAGTTATCGACATTGGCACCGGTCCAGGATATTTCCTCGGAGCGATGTTGGCCGCGGTAGGGCCGGATGGATTGGTTTACGGTGTTGATATCTCACAAGAAATGTTGGATAAGGTGGCTGAAGTGGTCGGTGAGCTGCCACAGGTACACCTCGTGCGCTCGGAGGAGTTGGCAATCCCGTTAGAGGATAACCTCGCTGACCATGTCTTTGTCGCCAATATCTTCCACGAAATTAAGCCGGCAGAGCGAGTTGCCTTTCTCCAGGAGTTGCGGCGCCTGCTCCGTCCGACCGGGCGATTAACGCTTGTGGAGTGGAAGAAGGAGGAGACCCCCAAAGGTCCACCCGTAGACCATCGCCTCAGCCGGGAAGAACTAGTCAGCTATCTCTACCAGGCCGACTTTCGTTTTCGCCGCAGCGAATTAGCTGGACCATACCACTATCTATTGCAAGCCAGCCTCAAAGAGGGCATCTTCGGCGGAGATCTGCGCCCCTAGATTCGGCGCTGTTTGATCTTATACCGCGCCAGTTGAGTCCGATTTTCCAAGCCTAGTTTGCGACTTTTCCGCAATTTCCCGGTTGGTCAACCTTCAGAACCAAGTATCTTCAAAGACAGGATTTTGTTTGGAGATGGATAAGCTATAGTATAATTTGCTCTTGGGAGGCGTGACATGCCAGCAGTAGTCGGTATCGTCGATTGTCGTGATTATGAACTAGGTGTGCTCGAGCAGGCGGTTAAAAGGCTCGTCGAGTCGCTCGGCGGGTGGGAGTCATTTGTTCAGCCAGGACAAACGGTCTTGCTCAAGCCTAACATGATCGGACCGCGCCCTCCTGAACAGG
>CAZAAT010000113.1:0-2450 GCA_964483175.1 uncultured Bacilli bacterium | reverse complement strand
CCATTGCCAATCGTCTGCTCTGCCAGCAGCGTAAAGAGACCACCCGAAGAGCTCGCAAGCCGCACTGAATCGTCACGATTATAGCTGGCAAAAGCCTGGGGATGGTTGTCCACCGTACGGTTATGGATGATCGGGCATACTCTCTCACATAAGTTGCAGTCTGTGCATTTTTGCAGATCGATTACCGGATAAGCGAAGCCCTCCTCATCAGGTACCATCTGAATACAATCCTGTGGACAAACGTTGTAACAGGCATGGCAGCCGCTGCATTGGTGCTTTTCGGTTATCGTGATCATACTTCTATTACTCCCAGTTTAGCGGCCACTTAGGCCTAGTGCATCTTTTAGGTAATCGAGAGCCTTAGCGCGTTCCTGTTCTAAAATCGCCGGCACGTGGCTGAAATCGATCGTAAAAAGATCGTTACCGCTCTGTAGCGAGTACCATTTCCTCGATTGCAGCCTAAATGTGGATAGTAAGGTATCCAATCTAGAAGATAGTGATTGAGCACCTATTCGCTCTAATACGGCAAATGGCCTTTCTAATAAGATGGAAAAGACGGCGCCGTGAAACGAGTCAGTCAATACTAGCTCAGCGGAGTGGATCAGGTCAATAAACTCAGCCGGGTCGATGCAATAGTAACGTAGCGCTCTGATATCGGCTAAGTTGACAACCTCCAAGTTATTATCTTGAGCAATCCGTTGGCTTATTTTTCTACCATGAGCAGGTTTACCTAATATATAAGTTAATAAATACTTCCTTTTCGGTTTAAGGTCCGAGACTTTACTAATCGAAAGCCATTGGTCTTTATTCAGCATCAAGGTAGGGTCCACTAATACAGCTGCATCTCGCCCGGTGAGTTCTTTGATGATATCGGCCCCGGCCTGTTCGCGAACGGAAAGATGTTGCATCTCAGATAACCAAGTCCTGAAATCCTCCGTAAAGGTCGAAGGTATCGCAGAAACCCCAAAGCTTGCAGCATAAGCGATCCGCTTATGCTTAGGGGCGAAGGTTAAGAAGTCAATCGGTGAGGTGCGGCGGTAAAAGGGATTCCAAACTTGGTCGCTGCCGGTGACGAAAAAGTCAAAGTTTTGGCCTAAGTCAGCAGGAATATTTCCGCTCGAAATAGCATAATCCGTCTCGGAAATGTAGGTGGATGTAAATGATTGAAATGCTTTCCTCCGCCTAGTTTGATATTCTTTGATGGTTTTCTTGTTTTTTAGCTTATATACTTCTAGCTGAAAGTAGTCCCAAGATCTGCCCTGGTTCTTTTCAATGAAATGGTTGATGGCCTCCGTGAAGTTGCGACGATGCTTTTTGTACCTAACATTATTACGGTTAACGATCGTTTGCACTTCACAACTTAATGATTTGAGTACTTCTTGAACTGCGTAATTTTGCAATCTGTTTCCATAATTGGTGTCACCATTAATGGTTAAAACCCCTACCTTCACTAGTTTTTCCTCCTCGAGTGCATCTGTAGCTGTTTGGCTGAGTATAACTTGTCTCAGTTTTTCTGTAGATATCCGGTGAGCTCCTGCTAAGAACAGGATAGTAGCTGTAGCTATAGGAAGAGAATATAAGAATATCCGAGTGGAAAATTGGGGTTAAAATTTAACCTCAAACAAATGAGTGTTAGCCTCGACATGTCCACCTGCATAGAGGCCTATTGCTGCTCCCGCAATTACATCAGAGGCATGATGCTCATCCAAGTAGATTCGGGAAAGGCCGACCAAAATTGCGCCACTATAAAAGAGTACTTTATAATCCGGATATTCCTCGGCCAGCACTCTGGCGAGAGCAAAGGCGCTAGCCGTGTGACCAGATGGGAAAGACCAATGGTCATCGTCCCAGCTCAAAGGATCCGCCCTCCGATTCTCTACATAGGGTCTGGGGCGACCGACGATAAGCTTGATAGCTTGTGTGGCAAAGCCGGAGTAAATAACTGCATTAGCAGATTTATGGGCCACCTCATCTTCCCCGGCAAGAGTAAGCCCACCAGCTATAGCCAGGCCTACAGCCGGATGGCCTAGATGTGTTACTGAGCCAAAGAAGTTATCCCCCGTAGGAGTTTGTCTATCAAGCGCATAATCTCTTATACCCTGATCACTAGCAAAAGCTATACCAAGCAGACTCAAACAACCGAGGGTTGGTCCCGGTTTAAGGATAATCGGTGCGGTGTATATCTCTACTAGATCAGCTTGCAAGGACACAGCAAGGGCTGGTGATGCTAGTAGAGATAATGAGATTATAATCGTGAAAATGACTGCTCTCGTTACTTTCAATCGATATCAGGCTCCTGATGGGTGAAACTTTATCTTCAATTTGGCCATAACTTTATTCAAAAGATTAAGAGACCAGAGCATCTCATCTATCTTTAATAAATATGCGCCTAAAAAATAGAGTGCTGCGCTAGTAATTACTACTCCCCCAACGGCTAGGATGAGATTTAA
>CAZAAT010000112.1:0-2469 GCA_964483175.1 uncultured Bacilli bacterium | reverse complement strand
TCGGTATAGCTCAGATGGCTGGGCAAGCTGCCCGTTTTGGTGCGGAAAGTTTACTCAATCTCACTGCGGTACTCAGTGTCAATCTCGGTGTTTTAAACTTGTTACCTTTTCCAGCCCTAGATGGGGGCAGGTTGGTCTTCTTCGGGATTGAGGCCATTCGCCGCAAACCGATTGATCCCGAACGAGAGGGCTTGGTCCATTTTATCGGGTTTGCTCTGCTGATGTTTCTGATCTTGGTAGTGACTTTCCGTGAAGTTGTCGTCTTATGTAGGTGATATTGTGTATACTCGCAGACAGACGAGAGTGGTCAGAGTAGGGGACATTTGCATTGGTGGTGGCCACCCGGTTGCAGTTCAATCGATGACTAACTGTAATCCGCACGATGCCAATGCGCTAATAGAGCAGGTGAGACAGCTTGCTAGCGCAGGATGCGAAATTGTTCGCCTTACAGTACCAGATGCCGAAGCTGCTGACGTATTTAAACAAGTTCGCAAAAAAAGTCCTGTGCCGCTGGTAGCTGATATTCATTTTGACTACCGAATGGCACTAGCTGCGATTGCCGCGGGTGCGGATAAAATTCGGATTAACCCCGGCAATATTGGGTCTGAAGATAGGGTTAGGCAGGTATTAGACGCCGCCAAAGCTGCGGGCATACCGATTAGAATCGGTGTCAATAGCGGGTCTTTGCCCAAGGACCTAGTGGTTCAATACGGGGTGAGTGCCGAGGCCCTTGTGCAGGCAGCCGCTCGCTATATCGAATTATGTCAGAGATATGACTTTTCCGACCTGGTTTTTTCACTTAAGGCCTCAACGGTCACACTTGCTATTGAGGCTACCAGGCTTTTTGCCGAAGAGTTTGATTTTCCGCAGCATCTCGGGATCACGGAGGCCGGCCCGGGTGAACTGGGAATAATCAAATCCGCCGCTGGCTTGGGCGGCATATTGGCCCTCGGAATCGGTGACACCATCAGAGTTTCCTTGACCGGTGACCCGGTTCGCGAGGTTGAAGTGGCTTATCGCATTTTGCAGGCTTATGGCTTACGCGAGTACGGCCCGACTATTGTTTCTTGCCCGACCTGCGGTCGGTGTAGCGTCCCGTTGGAGGAGATTACGGCCCGGGTTTCTGAAGCGCTAAAAGAGATTAAAACACCGTTAAGCGTGGCGGTTATGGGCTGTGCGGTAAATGGGCCGGGAGAAGCCAGAGAAGCCGATATTGGCATTGCCTGCGGCCCCAATGGAGGGTTGCTTTTTCGGCATGGAGAAATAATAGCTAAACTATCAGAGGACGAATTGATACCGCGACTAATAGCCGAGATTCGCCAGTTTTCAGGGAGGAATAATTAATGTTGATGTCGCAAGTTTTTGCTCCAACTTTACGGGAAACGCCCAAAGAGGCGGAGATTCCGAGCCATCAGTTGATGCTCCGGGCTGGATTAATTCGTAGGAATGCCGGGGGGATATACACCTATCTACCTTTGGCAGTAAAAGTACTGCAAAAAATTGAGCGGATTATCCGCGAAGAGCTTGAGGCTCGGGGGTGTCAAGAATTATTACTGCCGATAGTCCAGCCGGCTGAGCTTTGGCAGCAAACAGGCCGCTGGGAAGTTTATGGCGAGGAGATGTTTCGTTTAACCGATCGCCATGGGCGTCAATTTTGTTTAGGGCCAACCCATGAAGAGATAATCACAGCCCTCGTTGCCGCTGAGGTTAATTCCTATCGCCAATTGCCTTTGCGTCTGTACCAAATACAGAATAAATACCGAGATGAGATTAGGCCACGCTTTGGTTTGATGCGAGGCAGAGAATTCATCATGAAGGACTGCTATTCTTTTGACCGCGATCAAGCTGGACTGGATGAGAGCTACCGTCTGATGTTTGAGGCCTATACGGCGATTTTTAAACGCTGTGGGTTGACCACGCGTCCGGTAGAGGCCGATCCTGGCGCGATTGGGGGAAATGCGACCCATGAATTTATGGTCATCGCCGATAGTGGTGAGGCTGCCATTGTTTACTGTACCGAATGTGATTATGCAGCTAATGTCGAGAAAGCTGAGTTGCTTCCGCCCACTTCTGCAGGTGAATGTCCAGGTGAGATACCGGCCTTCGAAGAGGTTCATACACCGGAAACAAAAACGATTAAAGAGGTTTCTGACTATCTAAATTGTCCAGAAAGTGAGACGATCAAATCCCTGCTCTACGAGGTTGAGGGAGAGTTGGTCATGGTGTTGGTCAGGGGTGATCATGCCTTAAATGAGTATAAGCTGGCGGCCCACCTAGGAACAAATATCTTCCGACTGGCGGAGGAAGATTCTTTGGCTGGTACCGGTTTTATCGGCGGGTATGTTGGCCCGGTTAATCCGCCTGCTGAGATTAGAATTATTGCTGATCATGCTCTTTTGGTCGGTGGACCGTATGGTGTTGGGGCCAATAAAGATAACCATCACTTGCGCAACGTAGTCGTCGGGCGTG
>CAZAAT010000111.1:0-2748 GCA_964483175.1 uncultured Bacilli bacterium | reverse complement strand
AGGGGATACCACATTACCTGTTGGATGTATGCGCGCCTGATGAGCCTTTTAATGTCGCCCGTTATGTGGAACTAGCCGACAAAGCAATAGACGCAATTCAAAGTCAGGGCTATACTCCGATAATCGTTGGAGGCACGGGATTGTACATCCGAGCGTTGGTCGATGGTTTCCTCTTTGAGACTCCACCGGCTGACGAAGAGTTTCGTCTGAAAATGCGAGAAGTAGCTGAGCAAGAAGGCAATGAGGTGCTCCATCATCGTCTCAAGCTAGTTGATCCTCAGTCGGCCGAGAAAATTCACCCCAACGATGTCAAACGGATCATCAGAGCGCTCGAAGTCTTCTATACTACTGGAGAAAGTCTGTCGGAGAAGGCAGCCAAAGCTCAACAATTGCCAAAACGATATCCAGCCTCCTTTTTTGGTTTGACTGCTCCGCGATCGAACTTATATGAGCGCATAAATCTGAGGGTTGACCAAATGATCAGCCAAGGGCTTGTTCTCGAAGTGATGACCCTTTTGCAGCAGGGGTTCGGATCTCAGCTAACCTCTAACCAGGCGATCGGATATAAAGAGATTATCCAGTATCTCAGCGGAACCGCTACTTTTAAGGCGGCAGTCGATAATCTCAAAAAAGTTACCCGCAACTACGCTAAGCGCCAATTGTCATGGTTTCGCGCTGATTCTCGGATTAAATGGCTTAATATTTGTGACTATACCGATGTTGAATCCCTGGCAGACTCAATAGTAGCTGATTTTCAAAAAGGATTCCGATCTTAGAAAGAGAATTGTTTCCATATAAATGAAAGGGGAGAACTCGATGTCCAAACAAGCTTTAAATCTCCAAGACTATTTTCTAAATGTAATCCGCCGTGAAAATATCGGGGTTACTATATTTTTAGTCAATGGGTTTCAAATAAAGGGTTGCGTCAAAGGTTTTGACAGTTTCACGGTTGTGGTTGAGACCGAAGGAAAGACCGAACTCATCTATAAACATGCGATAAGTACAATTGTTCCGGCGCGCAATATTCCGTTTAGTTTTGATGAAGCTTAACCCATCTTTTGATCGCTGTTGCTAATTGGCACCGAGTTTTCGGTGCTTTTTTGGTTTTGCACAGGCACATAATTACCCCCAAATCAGTATCCTTTTAAGTGAACCACTGACTTTTGGAGGGATGTGCGTGCACCCCCCTTATACTAACTCACGCCAAATTTATCAGGAACTAGCCAAAGGTAACCTCGGCACAGTAGAAGCGCTTCATGCCCTACGTTTTTTACAAGCGCATGGGTCCGTCAGCACAGCACCGGCCCTTCCCGGCGATATGGCCGGTAAGTCCAATAATGCCTTAGAAGAGCTGAACAAGCTGATTGGCCTCGAATCAGTCAAAAGCTTGGTAGAGGAGATCCAAGCCTTCGTCCAGATTAGGAGATATCGTCAGGAACAAGGGTTAAAGGCCGAGCCTTTAGTTTTACATATGGTCTTTAAGGGCAACCCTGGTACCGGCAAAACTACCGTAGCCAGGATTCTAGGTGCGCTATTTAAGGAGTTAGGCGTATTAAGCAAAGGTCACCTTATAGAGGTTGAGCGGGCCGACCTGGTTGGTGAATATATCGGCCACACTGCTCAGCGTACGCGAGAACAGGTCAAAAAAGCCGTCGGTGGGATACTCTTTATTGATGAGGCTTATTCGCTAGCTAGGGGTGGAGAAAAAGACTTTGGTAAAGAGGCCATTGATACGCTGGTTAAAGCGATGGAGGACCACAAAGACGAGCTGATCCTCATTTTGGCTGGCTATCGACGAGAGATGGAGAAATTTGTCCAGTCCAATCCAGGGCTAAGCTCCCGTTTCCCAATTATTCTTGAGTTTCCTGATTACAATTTATTCGAGCTCATGGAAATTGCCAAGATGATGGTAAAAGAACGTGAGTATCGTCTTTCCGAGTCAGCTGAAAAATGTTTGTACAATCTACTAAAAAATCAAGTTGACAACTATGATGAGAATAGAGGAAATGCACGTTTGGTTCGGAATCTGGTTGAGCGGAGCATCCGTCGTCAAGCGGTTAGATTGATTGGGGAGGGAAAGTTTGACCGCAATACCTTGATGGTCTTAACCGAGTCAGATATTCTAGCGGCTGCGGAGGGGGCAGAGTGAATAAATGTTTGATTGTCGGGAAGCCCAATGTTGGCAAAACCGCTTTTCTGCTAAGCTTTTCAAGTTATCTCGGGTTAAAGGATATTGAGATTAAAGCACGCACTTCCGATGGCGGCATTCATTCGCGAAAAAGGCAGCTTGAGGAGGCATTTTCAGAGCTGGTTCAGCCAAGTCCGCATACCACGCAAGAACTACAATCCGTGGTTTTAAAATTGCCGGTCAGCAAAGGTTACCGAGTTTTTGAACTTATGGATAGCTCTGGTTTGATTGATGGGGTGCATGCTAATCCGGTTATCAGGGCAGCCATTGCCCAAACTTTAGAAGCGATCGCTGCTGCTTCGGTAGTTGCCCACATGTTTGATGCGGCTCTAATTGGTTCAGCCGGGTTTAGCGAAGGAATTGGCCAGGTAGACCGAGATCTGTTTGAGTATGCCAAATTACAGGCTGACTATTTCATTTTAGCAAATAAAATGGATTTAACGGGCTCTGCAAGGGGCTTGGAGTTGATTAGATCAACTTTTCAACAGGTGCCTGTATTTCCGGTTTCAGCGAAGACCATGGAGGGTTTTAAGGAGGTGAAACGCCACGTCTCTCGCCTG
>CAZAAT010000110.1:0-2838 GCA_964483175.1 uncultured Bacilli bacterium | reverse complement strand
CATTACTTATCTTCCTTGTTCACCTACTAAAACTTTACACTAACTTTAGCAATTATCGGGCACCTTGACCATTCTTACCATGGTACGGGATTGGCACGAATTGGACCGAAGGACGCCGCTGTTGGGGCTGGGGATATAGTTCCATCAAGCGATAGACCTCTTCAGGAACATTAAGATCCAGCTCAAAACCTAATTCGGTTAGTTTCTCAGTAGTGATGGGGTAGTCGTGGGTCCATTGGCCACAGGTCAAGGCATCGGTGATCTCATGGGCCTTATCAGGTGGGAATTTTTCCGCTAAGACCTGATAAACCACCCCATGCAGTTGTTTGACCGCTTTTCTAGCCATATCCGCCAGAATCAGCGTCTCATCATCAACTTTATTGATATCTTTGGCTTCGACTGCTTTAATAATCGAAACAGCAGGGAAATTGCCGAGCTGCGGGTCAACCGGGCCGAGAACTGCATTTTCGTCCATGACTATCTGATCCGCAGCCATCGCGATCAAGGTTCCGCCCGACATCGCATAATGTGGGACAAACACGGTTACCTTGGCAGGGTGGCGCCTAATCGCATGGGCGATTTGTTCAGAAGCAAGTACTAGGCCGCCGGGGGTGTGTAGAATGATATCAATGGGCATGTCATCTGGGGTTAGTCTGATCGCCCGGAGAATCTGTTCGGAGTCCTCAATATTGATAAACCTGCGCAAAGGGATTCCGAACAAGCTTAGCGCTTCTTGACGGTGAATTAAGGTGATCACTCTGCTGCGGCGCTTGCGCTCAATGGTATGCAGAGCATCTAATCGTTTTTTCTCGATGCTATGTTGGCGGAACATCGGAAAAACAGCCGAAAATAAGAAAAATAACCAAAGCAGGCTGAATAGATCCATAAGATCTCCTCCTTTGTTCTTAGGCTAACTAAATTAATTCTTGATCAAAATTCTGGTGCCTTCTGGAAACGATGGAGCAAAGAAAATTGGGGTAGCCGATGTTGGTCTGGAGGATTTATCTGGAGCATAAAGAATAAGCAAAATATTATCGTCCGGTACCCCATTGTGGGACTGGAACGGAGGTGCACACAAATGAAGATTGAGGTTCGTCAAACGGTGATGGCCGGCATGCTCGGGGCCATCTCCATTGTGTTGGCTGCTACCCCCATCGGACGGATTCCGATGCCCACCGGGCAGCTGGCTACTATCATGCATATCCCGGCGATAATCGGCGGGATCCTCGAAGGACCGGTTGTGGGTGGACTGGTTGGGACTATTTTTGGCCTATACAGTTTCCTTAACCCTAGTAACCCTGCGTTAGCTAACCCATTGGTCTCGGTATTGCCCCGTATTTTGATCGGTATTACCTCCTATTACACTTATCGCTTAACCAAGAACCAATATGCTGCTGCGGCGGTCGGTACCGCTACTAACACCGTTGGCGTATTGACCGGGTTTGTCTTGACCGGATTCCTGCCGGTCAAGGCGGTGTTGGCCATCGCCGTGACCCACGGGATTCCCGAACTGATTCTAGCGATGCTCGTGGTCGGCTTGATTCTCAAAGCACTGAAGGGACGATATTATGCTACTAGCCGTTGATATTGGCAATACCCAAACGACGATCGGACTTTTTGTCGGGGAGGAGCTTGTGGCCCATTGGCGGATTACGACGGACTCCCAAAAAACTGCGGATGAGTATGCCGCTATCTTGTATGGTTTATTTCGCTTGGAGGGGATCGATTCCAATAAGGTGAGTGCAGCAATCATCTCCTCGGTGGTGCCCCCGCTTACCCCGGCTTTTGTGGATGCGGTTTTGGGGCGCTGGGGCATAGATCCGATAATTGTTGGACCGGGGATGAAAACCGGGGTGCCAATTAGATATGAAAATCCCAAAGAGGTCGGGGCTGATCGCATTGTTAATGCAGTTGCCGCGATCAAAAAATATGGTGCGCCGCTAATCTGCATTGATTTCGGAACAGCGACGACTTTCGACGCGATCTCCGATGCCGGAGAATATTTAGGTGGAGCGATTTTGCCTGGGGTTATGATCTCTTTGGAGTCATTATTTACGCGGACCGCTAAACTTCCGCGGATTGAGCTAGTCAATCCCAAAAGAGCGATTGGGCGCACTACCGTTGAGAGTATGCAGTCAGGAATTGTTTATGGGGTTATCGGTCAGGTTAACGAGCTCACCAGGCGTTTTCAGGAGGAGCTTGCTGAAAAGGCTACGGTTGTGGCGACTGGTGGGCTAGCCTCTACTATTGGTCCAATGTGCGAGCTTGTCGAGGTGGTTGATCTAAATTTAACCCTCGAAGGGTTGCGGCTGATTTACGAGTTGAACACTAAGAACTGATTAACGAGGACGGTGCGTTTTTTGGAGCAGGCTATCCTAGTAGCGGTGGAACTGCCGGAGGTTACGGCTAAACAGGTCGAAGCTAACTTGGCCGAATTAGGCGAGTTGGCGCGTACCGCCGGGGCGGAGATTTGTGCAACCTTTACTCAGAAACGTCTCAGGCCCGAACCGAGCACTTACGTTGGTGAAGGAAAGCTGCAAGAGATCCACTTAGCGGTACATTCCCTAGGCTGTGAACTGGTAATTTTTGATGATGAACTTACACCGATCCAGCATCGCAACCTCGAAGAGCTACTTGGAGTAAGGGTTGTGGATCGCACCCAACTAATTTTGGACATTTTTGCCGCCAGGGCACAGAGCAAAGAAGGCAAGCTCCAGGTAGAGTTGGCACAGCTTACGTACTTGTTGCCTCGACTGATGGGTAAAGGTAAGATCTTATCCCGGCTCGGTGGGGGCATCGGGACCAGAGGTCCAGGGGAAACGAAGTTGGAGGTTGATC
>CAZAAT010000109.1:0-3054 GCA_964483175.1 uncultured Bacilli bacterium | reverse complement strand
CTTAGAGAGTGCTACCCCTTGGTTAATGATAATCCCGTCAACTGTCAAAGGCGTGGGTATTGCATCGATTTCACGGTTCAACAACTCTTGCATCAGCTCAGCTCTGGTGGTTTTTAATGTGTTTGCCCTGATCGATATAGGCGGAGTTTGATTATTCGCTTGACAGAGTTCCGAGGTCGTTTCTGGACCCCACAAGTCGATCCAACGTTCCACCAACCATTGCGGATGTGAAAATTTCGTTCCCAAAAACTCGCTGCTATTTCTAGGCCAAAAATCATCTGCTGCGATTATCTCTTTTTGTCGGACAGCCGTCCGTAATAGCCCGTTTAAAAATTTTTGGGCACCAACGTGAATAACGCCCTTAGCTGATTCAACCGTTTCAAATACAGCCACTGCATCGGGAATCTGATCTAATAAGAAAATTTGGTAAAGACCTAGTCGGAGTAGATTACGCAAATCAGGGTCAAGTTTATCGATGGGCCTGCGAGAAAACTTGCCAATTATATAATCCAGGTAGCGTAAATATTTGATACAGCCATAGACCAATTCGGTGAGAAAAGCCCTGTCCAAAGCTGTAAAAGGATAGTCATTTACAGCCTTAGATAGGGCTATATCTGCATAAGCTCCATCTTCAGTGATTCGCCGCAGAATCCTGATTGCAGTTTTTCGCGGGTTGGGAGAATTGTTGGTCATCATTCGTCTCGGTATCCACGGAGTACCAATAATCTTATTAACTGGAGAGCAGCCATGGCAACGGCAGCAACATATGTCCAAGCAGCTGCGGACAGGACCTTTCTGGTACCACTCTCTTCATCCATGGAAATAATGCCTTGACCACTGAGCATGGCAATCGCCCGATTGCTAGCATTAAGCTCAACAGGTAAGGTGAAAAGCTGAAAAAGCAAGGCAGCTGAGAACAAGAGGATTCCGATGTTCATCAAGGTTAGGCCAAACTGGCTTTGAAAGAAAAACCCGAGAAAAAAGAGTGGAAAGGCTAAGTTTGAGCCAAAATTGGCCACCGGAACCAAAGAATTTCTAATCTGTAAGGGGAAATACTCCTGGTGGTGTTGGAGAGCATGCCCGGTCTCATGCGCCGCAACCCCGACAGAAGCCAAGGAACTTCCATCGTACACCTGATCGGATAGGCGAATGACTTTGTGCCTCGGATCGTAATGGTCCGATAACACTCCCCTAGTTCTCTCAACCGTAACATCTGTTACCCCGTTTGCTCTCAGCAAAGCGTGAGCCACTTGAGCGCCGGTATATCCTTTTTTGCTACGAACGCGCAGGTATTGTCTAAACGTTGATTGTACTTTAGTTTGGGCCCATAGGGCCAAAAATAGTCCCGGAATCAAAATGATAAAAGTTGGATCCCAAAAAAACATCTCTGCTTACCTCCTCTAGTTCAGACTATAAACGACTTGAAGCGACTTCTTCGTACTGCCGGTGGCAATAGCTTTCTTTAGCCAAGTCGCCATGGATAAAGAATTCAAGCGCTGACTTAAGTTTATTCACATCCACCCCGGTGTTCACGCAATACCCCTGTGGCCGCAGATTAACAACACCGAAAACAGGTAAGGGAAAAGTCTCCTGTAAGCCACTGGTCAAATCTCTCTCGCAAGCTACCGCGACGACCGCTTTGGGTTTGCGCTGTTGAATAATTCGGCGCGCCATTCCACCACCGGTAGCAACCGCTAAATCTACTCCGTATTTAGCAGCTAAGTCCTTGATTTGGCTGACTTGACAGCGTCCACAACCCTTACAATTATTTATGTCTACGGTGATCTTATGAGTACATTCGGAAAGCTGGATGCAGTGAGGTACTAAGATCAGTACCTCTTCAGGTTCAGCCTCAACACTTACTGTTTTGACCAAAGCATTGCTTACTTCTACAAACGAGTTTTGAATTTTGTCTCGGGATAACCCTAGAAACGCTCCGGCTCGCAGGGCCATAGGGTAAAAAACATCGATGATCAGTCGTAGTGGTAGCTTAACCTTCAAACCTTTCCCGGTTTCGATCATATAAATCATAGACAACAGACCAAAAGCAGCAAAGATTAGCATGAACGTCAGCAAAATGAAGGCTACAATCGCTAGCGCATGGCCAAACTGCTCCCATAAGGAGAAGGCAAATATGAGCCACATTCCTGCTAGTACGGGGAGTAGACTGAGTGCCACTAAGGCAAAAAATAAGCGTTTCTTGATGCGCACCGGTTTTTCACCCATTACTTTACTAACGAAGATGAGCCTAATTTAGTTCCGACCTGAATCGGAAAACCTCGAACAAAGGAAGCTACATCCATGCGTTTTCCGCCGGGTTTTTGGAGCTCAAGCAAATTAACCTTACCAGAGCCGGCCTGTACCACAATACCATCCTCTCCGACCGCGGTTACCATCCCAACCACGCCGCTGGAACGTTCCTTTCCACCAAGCTCAGCCCGCCACACCTTGAGGTTTTCGCCTTGCACAGTAGTCCAAGCCACCGGCCAAGGGTTATTAGCGCGGACACAATCAACGATGGTCTCGGCCGAATCCGACCAGTTAATTTCGGCCGCTTCCTTAGATAATTTGGGCGCATAGGTGGCCTGGGAATCATCTTGCTTTTGAGGGGATATTTCCCCCTTTTCTAGACCAGATAAGGTCTTTTTTATTAACTGTGCTCCGAGCTCTTTAAGCCTATCATGCAGCTCACCGGCGTTTTCACCTGGCAGTATGGGGACATCCTGTTGTAGTAAGATATCACCCGTATCCCAGCCTTCGTCCATTAACATCGAGCTGACTCCGGTCACAGAATCGCCATTTAACAGCGCGGCTTGAATCGGAGCAGCCCCCCGATACTTGGGTAATAGTGATGGATGCAAATTTATACATCCCCACCGCGGTAACTCAAGCAACCAACCCGGGATTTTCTGCCCAAACGCAACCACAACAACAGCCTCTGGCTGAGCTTGAACCAACTCTTCTTTAATGTCCGCTAGCTTAGTCGGTTGGAGAACCGGCAGCCCAATTTCGAGGGCAGCCTCTTTTACCGGCGGGGGCACTACCTTATAACCT
>CAZAAT010000108.1:0-3067 GCA_964483175.1 uncultured Bacilli bacterium | reverse complement strand
GCCTTCGCCGGTCATCAGGTTTAGACTATAGTTAATAAACCGTAGCTCACGATCGAGCAGCTTCCTGGTCAAAGTAGTGACATTCTTTAGCTCTGCGAGCAACTCGGAGAGGGTTTGTCGACGAGCCAGGAGCTGCTCCCCTTCGGGAGCGCCAACGGCCTCAGCCAACTCGGCGAGCGTCCCGGCAGCCAAATGGCTTCCCAATTGGGAAGCCAACTCATCCATACTCTGCATCCGTTTATCTTCGGCAGCTATAATGGCCTGCGCTAGCTGAGTTTCCCGCTTGGTGAGCTCCTCGAACTCCGGGATCTTTTCTACTATCCCGATGAGCTTTCGTTTTTCTTCGGCCAGTTGCAGTAACTCTCGATAAACGGAGATCTCCTCATCTAAAATTGCAATCAAGGCCGCAATAGACGTATTCACACTCATATCCCCTTAACCGAGTCGGTCGACGATGGTTCGGCCAAGCATCTTTTCGGCAATTTGCTTGCCATCAACATGGTAGGTGCCTGTTTTCACCGCAGTCCGCAGCTCATCCACCTTTTCCTGGCGGATATCTGGCACCGTCTCCAAGTGTTGCTTAACCGCTTGCACCATCTTACTCTCCATGGACAATACCATCTCATCTTTGCCCATCGACGCCGGCTTTTCCGTCTGTGCGGCGCGCTTGACCTTATTTTGCTGGTTATAAACCTTCAGTACATTTTGAATTTGATTTGTGGATATCAACATGTAAGCCACCTCTATCAGTTATATCGGCAATAATCTGCTTGGCTTTAACGTTATTTCTTTCTGACCCGGTCAATGAGATAAATCTTGTCAGCTTTTTTGGAAGGATCAGGATCCTTAATCGAACTACTTTTCCGGGGAAGTTCCTTGGAAAGTTCGTTAGCCAACTGTAGGCGGCACTGCTCGCATAACTCTCCTGAGCTAATCTGAATCCCACACCGATTGCACTTGGCCTGCCAAATCGGATTAACCTTGCCCAACCGCCCAGTACGGATAAACTTATTGATAATGCTGACATCGCAATCCAACTCCGTCGCCACTTCGGCCACAGTAGCACCCGGATTCTCCTTCAGATAGTCCACTACCTTTTCAAAGAGTTCATCCTCAGCGCTCTGACAATCTGGACAAATTGGATTCTTGAGTTTCATAAAGACCTTGCCACACCGCGGACAATTAGCGACACTCACCGAACACAGCCTCCTAATAACCATCTTTCTCTGATAATCCGATCGCCAGCGTATACCCGGCAACCTCTTTGGCCCCGGCCCGGCGCAAAACTCGAGCAGCCTCGCTCAAAGTACTGCCGGTAGTAAGTACATCATCGATCAATAGGACCCGCTGTCCATTGATGGGAGCCGGATCCGCTACATAAAACTCTCCCGCTAGCCCCTGTCTGCGCTGCCGCCCACTTAAAGTGTGCTGCAGCGCCGAACCCGGTAGCCGCCGTAAGACGTGCGGAGCCAACCGCCTATTTCGTTTATCGGCAACTTGGGTGGCTAAGATAAGGGCTTGATTAAAACTCCTGCTAACCGCGGTCTCCGGATGCAGCGGAATCGGTATGAGCAATTTATAGCTTTTCAATTCGGAAAAATCGACCAGCCTTGCGGCCATCAAACGCCCCAAGGCTTTGCCTAACCCGATTTGCCCTTCATACTTAAACCGATGCACTAAAGCTCGCGTTTCATCGGTATAAACCAGGGCTGAGCGGCTTAACTGAAAGTGTAGTTTCGAATGGGTACAAGTATAACAGAGATGCTCACCAGAGGAGAACTGATCTGCCAATGGTCGACCGCAATGAGAACAATGTGGTTTACCGGTAAAGACCAGCCTGTCCAGGCACTGCCGACAAAAGTCGGTCCGAAAAAAACCGGTCAGTGGTCTGGCACAACCGGCACAAGCGGGTGCAGGCGGAAAGATCAGCTCTAGCAGCTCTTGACCTAAACCAGCTTTGGTGAAAGCCCACCCTCCTTGAAGGCAACCAGCTCGGATTGGGGGATCGCCCTGGCAATGAGCAGATCCTGCCGCTGCCGCAGATCTACTACCTCGGTGATCCTCATCAACTTGGTCTTGCCGATTATCCCGACAACCGGTCTGGTCGGTATTTTCTCGTCGACCTCTAAAATCTTACCGATCAGGCCATTGGTTAACTGTACCACACAACCAATGGGAAAGATGGCTACATGTTTGATAAAAAGTTGGCATAAATCAGGGTTGAAAAAGGTGCCGATACCGGTTAGTAAAAACTCGATCGCCTGCTGAGGTAGTAAGGCGGGGCGGTAAGCCCGGGTCGTGGTCATCGCATCATAGACATCGGCCAACGCCGTAATCTGACTATACGGGTGGATCTGATCCCCTTTGAGTTGGCGGAAATAACCGGTGCCGTTATAGCGCTCATGATGGTCTCCGGCCATCCGAACCACTATCTCCGGTATGCCGTTGGTTGCACGCAATATCTCCTCGCCATAGCGAGGGTGGTTCTGCATAATTGCAAACTCTTCAACGCTGTATTGTCTCGGCAGGTTTAACAGTTCGAGCGGCACCTTGGTCTTGCCGATATCATGTAACATACCTCCGGTACCGATCTCCTCAAGAGCAGGGCGGGAGCAATGTAAAGCTTTACCGATGATAATGGTAAAGACGCTCACCTGGATTGAGTGGGCAAAGGTATACTCATCATACAAATGCAAATTATCAATATATCTAAATAGCCGATCATCCTTGATTAGCTTAGTGCAGAGATCAGCAACCGTATCACGCACCTTCGGGAAATCAAGCGTTTCTCCCATGCGTACATCGGTCATGACCTGCCTAACAATCTCCACAGCTTCGACACAGGTTTGGCGGGCATTTTCCTCTGCTTGCAGCTGCTGGATCTCCTCATCACTGAGATCATCGCCGAGCGGTTGCAGTATACAAAGGTGCCTAATTTGAAATCCGTTTAGCTTATCGATATGCCGTTGATCCAGCTCTGTACCGGCTTTCAGTAAAACCTGGTCCTCAGCAGAATAAACTTCTTTGGCCAGCACCATCCCGGGCTGGGCCTGGTCTAGCGATATTG
>CAZAAT010000107.1:0-3488 GCA_964483175.1 uncultured Bacilli bacterium | reverse complement strand
GTGTTGATCCCGTCAAGGTTGGCCCTAAGGGGATCGCAGTCAATTGTGATGACCGGGCTGCAGAGCAGATTGTCAGGTCTGCTAAGGTTCCGGTGCTTTTATATGGTTTAGGGCCAACAGCTCAGATTCGTGCTGTAGACGTAGAACTTGACGCTAAGGGCACTAGGTTTACCGTGGAAACGCCGACCGCCGCTCGCAAACTGCAGACCCGGTTATTGGGTCATTTCAACGTCTATAATTGTCTAGCTGCTATTGCGGCGGCTTTGTTAGAAGGTTTAGAATTGGATTTAATTATTTCGGCTTTAACAGATGTTTCAGGGGTACGGGGGAGAGCAGAACTCGTCGATCTCGGTCAGGACTTCGCCGTAGTGGTGGATTATGCCCATACCCCTGACGGCCTAGCTAATATTTTAAGTACCGCCCGGGCTATTACCGAGAATCGTTTAGCTGTTGTCTTTGGGTGCGGTGGTGACCGTGACCGGACGAAACGTCCCCAGATGGGCAGGATCGCTGGAGAGCTGGCTGATAGAGTTTTTATCACTTCGGATAACCCCCGCAGCGAGGATCCGCTGCAGATCTGCCAGGATATCTCAGCAGGGCTTGAACTTAGTGCAGTTTCGGGCTCTTTTGAGGTAATTACTGATCGCCGCGAGGCGATTGCCGCGGCTATTAATTGGGCAGAATCCGGAGATGTTGTTGTTATTGCCGGCAAAGGACATGAAGATTATCAGATTTTTCGGGACAAAATCATCCATTTTGATGATCGAGAGGAAGCAATCCGGATTCTCCGAAACAGGATGGGCAAAGGAAGTTAAGCATGAAATTAGCTGTTGACCTGATTGCTGAGGTTTGTAAAGGTGTTGTGATTGAGGGAACCGGGGCTGTTAGCGGGGTAGCTATCGATAGCCGTAAAGTACGGCCCGGGGATCTCTTTGTGCCGATAAAAGGAGAAAATGTTGATGGGCATGACTTTGTTGTCGATGCCATCACGAATGGGGCCAATGCAGTTTTGTGGGGTAAACCGGAGCAGCCAGAGGTTAGTGGGGCTGCTGTAATCCGGGTTCCATCCCCAGAATTGGCGTTACAGGAACTTGCTGCTTGGTACCTCAGACAGGCAAAGGCAAAGGTAGTTGCGGTTACCGGCAGTGTGGGCAAGACGTCGACCAAAGATTTCATTGCTGCTATCTTGCGAACTAAGTATCAAGTTTTGGCTACCAGAGGCAACTATAATACTGAAATAGGCTTGCCGCTAATGTTATTTGAATTAACGCCGGAGACTGATTTTGCAGTTTTGGAAATGGGCATGCGCGGGCTAGGTCAAATTTCCCGACTTACCCAGATCGCCCCTCCCCATGTCGGTGTACTAACTAATATCGGTGAAAGTCACATCGAATTACTAGGAAGCTTAGAAGCAATTGCTCAAGCCAAAGGTGAGTTGATGGAGTCTATTGGCCCAAGTGGATGGGGGATTATTAACGGGGACGACCCGTTAGCGGCCGCTCAGGCCAGTAGGTGTGCAGGGCAAGTAGTGTACTATGGGCTGAATGAAGCTGGATCTGAACATTATCTGGTTACCGCAACCGACTTAACACAACTAGCTGATGGCCGTATCTGCTTTCAATTACGGGTGGGAGTAGAACAGACTTCGATAACTCTGCCTGTGCCAGGTCGACACAATGTCTATAATAGTTTAGCAGCTGCAGCGGTAGGCAACTGCCTAGGTCTGACGATTTCCGAGATTGCTGATGGACTTAGCAAAGCTCGCTTAACCGGTATGCGTTGTGAAATCTTGTCTGCTCCTAAAGGATATTTGGTCATCAATGATACCTACAATGCCTCCTTCGATTCGATGCGCGCCGGGCTAGAGTTGTTGGCAAGTTTGAGAAAAAGGGAAGGACGTGCAATTGCAGTCTTGGGAGATATGCTTGAGTTAGGCTCAAGTAGCAAATCGTCTCATCAACGTGTTGGTATGATTGCAGCTGAGTTGGGTATTGATTTGCTTGTCGCTGTAGGCCCACTGTCTCAGCAGATTGCTGCTGGAGCCCAAGCTAGTGGAATGACCGCTGACCAGATTATCCATCTACCGACAACTGGGGACGCCGTTGGGCTTATTCGGTCGATTCCGCAGGCGGGTGATGTTGTTTTCGTTAAGGGTTCGCGAGGAATGAAAATGGAATTGGTTGTGCAGGCATTAACCAAGGGAGAATGAAAATGAACATTGATCTGATGTTGCCAGGTATTTTTGCTTTTTCAATCATTATTGTGATCGGCAAACCAGTTATTAGGCTTTTGCAGCGCCTTAAGTTTGGTCAGAGTATCAGATCGGATGGTCCACAGGCCCATCTGAAAAAGGCGGGCACTCCGACTATGGGCGGGATCATGATTTTATTCGCAATAACCGCAGTTGGACTGGCTATGGTCGGGGAGGATCAAGTTTCCCAGTGGGTATTATTATCAACGCTTGGTTTTGGAGCGATCGGACTATTAGACGATTTTTTGATAATTGTGTACAAGCGACCTTTAGGCTTAAAAGCTCGCTATAAATTACTTTTTCAGATTCTTCTGGCGCTATTAATTGGCCTAGCTGCTTTCACTATTAAAGGAACCGCAATTTACTTGCCATTCATCGGACCCTGGGAGATGCCGATTTGGGCATATCTGCCCTGGACGGCCTTTTTTATTGTCGGCTTCTCGAACGCAGTTAATTTGACCGACGGTCTAGATGCTCTTGCTGCTGGTGTGAGCACGATTTCAGCGCTTGCCTTGACAGCCTTGGCAGTGTCCACCGGTTTTCTCGGCTTAGCAGTGTTATGCTCTGCTGTAGCCGGAGCGTGTTTGGGGTTTGTTTGGTTTAACGCACCACCTGCTCAAGTTTTTATGGGCGACACCGGTGCCTTAGCCCTCGGGGCATTCCTGGGGACGGTGGCTGTCTTTACCGGGACCGAATTTTACTACCTCATTATTGGTGGTATTTTTGTCTTGGAAACGCTAAGTGATATTATTCAAGTCGCCTCCTTTCGCCTGAGGGGCAAGCGGGTTTTTCGGATGGCACCGCTGCACCACCATTATGAACTTAACGGGTTAGCTGAGACCAAAGTGGTCGCAAGGTTTTGGCTTCTTAGTCTACTCTTTGCCTTCTTGGGACTATACTTATTTTACCGGGTTTAACTAAGAAGGGGTGTGATGCTAATGGTCAGCAACCGAAATCAGCGCTCGGCACCGGATTATGGATTGTTTGCAATTACGGTTGCGCTATTGTGTATCGGCACGGTGATGGTCTACAGCGCCAGTTCGGTTAGGGCATACATTCAAATTGGTGATGCAGCCTATTACCTTAAACGCCAAGTGATGTGGATTATCATCGGCTTATCCGCATTGTACTTCACCTATAAGATTAATTATCATCGTTGGGCTAAATTAGCATGGCCAGGACTGCTTTTTGCTGTCGGTTCATTATTAGTTGTCCTTGCCATCGGTGCTGTCCTCCG
>CAZAAT010000106.1:0-3700 GCA_964483175.1 uncultured Bacilli bacterium | reverse complement strand
GGAGGTTTCCGGGGTTAACTGTTGCCCAAACCTAAGGCAAATCGAGGACGGCTTGGGGGTAAACATTGCCGGTCGATTTGCACAGTGGGTAAAGGAGCGAATTGATTTAACCGTTTAGTTTTCAGATGGCACCGGGAAGGCTTTGCTGACAACATGCGCTGGTACGTCTTGAGTAAGAATGCTGACTACCGGGAGAACCAGCATCGGTACGAGCATGGCTAGTGAGCCAACCATCGGTACTTTAGCGCCACTGAAATTCAAGGCGATATTTAAACCCAGTGAGATGACCAGACCGGTAAGGGCGGCGGCCCAGGCTCCAGTTCTGGTCGCTTTTTTATAATACAGCCCATACAGATAGGGTGCGAGAAAGACCCCAGCGATTGTTCCCCAGGAAATGGACATCAAGGTCAAAATGAAACCTGGTTTAGCAGTCGCCAGCCAGAGTGAGAGCAGCACAAAAAGTGCACAGCAGCTGCGCATAACCCTTAGAGAAGCCTTGGCTGAAAGCTTAGGCAATAGGGTGCCGGCTAAATCGATCGAGATTACCGAGCTAGAGACCAGCACCAACGAGGACAGGGTCGACATCGAGGCCGAAAGAATCAGGATGACTATTAAGACGGTGATTGCTTCGGGGACAACTCTATTGATGAGCATCGGCATTAACAGGTCAGTGTTGGGCACACCATTTTCTAGTGGAACTGCATCAAAGAAAAGGTGGGTAAAACTGCCCAGAAAGTAGGCTCCACCCGCCAGGATAAGGGCGAAGATGGTGGTTACGATGGTAGCGGTTTTGATCGCTTGCTCATCCTTGATGGCGTAGAATTTATGGATCATTTGCGGCAGTCCCCAAGAACCTAGACTGGTGAGGATGACCAGGGAGGCAAGGGGTACCAAGCCGGGTGGGCCGATGGGGGCGGCGAGAGCCGGATCAATGCTGCGCAGCTTCTGAATGCCAGCTATGATGCCGCCAGCCTCAGGATGCCAGACGATGCTCTTAAGTAGCAGCAGCATCCCGGCAATCATGATCGCACCTTGAATGACATCGGCGAGGTTAACGGCGAGGTATCCGCCGAAAACTAGGTAGATTAGCGTGAATATGGCGATTAGTGCCAATGCCAGAGAGTAGGAAATGCCAAAGACTTCTTCGAAAAGGTAACTGAGGCCCATAAAGACAGAGGCTGAATAGGGTACCAGAAAAATAAAGATGATGAGGGCCGAAAATATCTTGAGGTTGCGCGAGTCAAAACGGGCTTCGAGAAACTCGGGCATTGTTCGTGCTCCGAGATTGATCGTCATCTCCCGAGTCCGTTTGGCCAATACGATCCAGGCCAGGAGGCAGCCGATAATACTATTGCCGATGCCAACCCAGACCCCTGAGAGGCCAAAGTTCCAACCGATTTGCCCTGCATATCCGATGAAGAGCACCGCTGAAAAATAGGTAGTCCCATAAGCCATCGCCGACATCCATGGGCCAATACCCCTACCGCCTAAAAAGAAATCATCAAGGGTTTTGGTCTTTTTGTTGGCGACGACGGTAACACCAAGCAGAAGTAATAGGTAACCGGCGATCATCAGATACGCAAACATTTCAACACCTCACAAATTAGTACGAATTGCGTAAAATTACTCTATATATACTGCGAGTATAGCAGATAATTCCGAAAAGTCAAGGATAAATAGAAAATTTAACCCTGTGAGTCTGCCCAGATACCACTGATTCAGTTGCGAAAGAGAAGAGACCCCTGTCAAGTGGGATAGTGGTTATTGTGAGGGTATATTAATGATGAATTCACCACAAAGCGCATAGGAGGAGCAATTGCCGATGGAGAACGAATCGTTATATCTTAAAAAGAATGTAGGTCCGATTGATCGGGTGGTGCGGGTCATCGTAGGGATAGCATTGGTTTCAGCGCCGGTCTACTTACGTTGGTCACCCGGAGCATCGGCAATTTCTGCGGCACTCGGAGGGGTAATGGCTTTTGAGGGCCTGATCGGTTACTGATTTGTCTTGGATCTACTGGGGTGGTCAACCCTGGATCAACCAGAGCAACATTCATGAGGCTCATTTTTTTGGAGGAGAGGCAACTGCAGCGAATTGATGTGGGCGAGCGCCATGAAATAAAGATTGAGGATCTGAGCCATGCCGGGGAGGGGGTCGGCCGCCTTCACGGGCTGGCTCTGTTTATCGCAGGAGCCCTGCCGGGAGATACGGTGTTGGTAGAGATAACCGAGGTCAAGAAGAATTTTGCTAGGGGTCGCCTGGTTCGGCTGATTGAGCCTTCACCTAGCCGAGTGGAGAGTGACTGCCCTGCTTTTGAGACCTGTGGGGGCTGTCAACTCCGCTCGTTGGATTACCCCGCTCAGTTAGAGTGGAAGCGAAACCAGGTTAAGCAGGCCATGAAACGGATCGGCGGATTTGCCGAGGCCCCGATCCGACCGACTTTGGGGATGGCCGATCCCCGGTATTACCGGAACAATGTACAGTTGCATGGGGCTTATGCTGCATTTGGCTTTTATACGAAAGGTAGTAATGAGGTGGTGCCGCTGCCGGAGGCTGGCTGCTTCTTGCCGCAAGAGCCGCAGAATAAGGTAGGCAAGGCTGTGGGCGAGATTTTGGCTGAGCTAGGAATAAATATTACGGGGATGCAGATACGCTCAAGTCGGCTTACTGGTGAAACCATGCTGGTTCTGGTCACTCGCGCGCGGGAGTTACTTCATAGCGGTCGCATCGTGGAAAAGATTAAGTCTGCAGTACCGGAAGTGGTATCGCTTTATCATAATGTTAACCCCAAAACTTATGGGCCATTTTTAGGGAATAAGTCTAAGCTAATCTGGGGTAAGCCGCACCTGATTGATAAAGTCGGCCCATATAAATTTCGGATTTCGCCACATTCTTTTTTTCAAGTTAACTCAGCCCAAACCGAAGTGTTATATGGCAAAGCCTTAGAGTATGCAGGATTGACCGGAACTGAAACCGTTTATGATTTGTACTGCGGAATCGGAACGATCAGCCTGTTTTTGGCGGCAAAGGCCAAGCGGGTGATCGGGATTGAAGAGGTTAAGCCTGCGGTCGAGGATGCCAGGGCGAACGCAGCGCTGAATGGGATAGGTAACGTCGAGTTTGTGGCTGGCCGGGTTGAGGTGGTCTTGCCGCAGCTGGTGGCCGAGGGAGAGCGGCGGGATGTGGTGGTGCTGGATCCGCCAAGAGCGGGGGCGGCGCCGGAAGTGCTGGAGGCGATCGCGGTAACCCAGGCCAAGCGGGTGGTCTATGTCTCTTGCAACCCTGCGACATTGGCGCGGGATCTGCGGCTACTCGCTGAGCGTGGGTATGCGGTGCAAGAGATACAGCCGGTGGACATGTTTCCGCATACGAGTCATGTTGAGTGCGTCACATTGATGTCAAGGATAAAAGAGTAGGTGAATGAAAAAGCCGTATATATCAAGGGTTTTAGCACACATGGGTATGAAACCCACCAGGCGAAAAACATGAAAATATCGCTTCGCGGAAACAAGTCCATAAAGGCACTTTTTGATAGTCAAGTGGTCAGGATAGATGTATTTATAAACGAAGTGTCACATTTAAATACCGGATCATATGAATTTAGTCACTTTATTGACTGCTCCTAAGGCTTAATTTCTCGGGTAGCAGTCTTTTTAAATTTTTTATGAAATTACTCAAAAGTTATTGACATATGCCATA
>CAZAAT010000105.1:0-3724 GCA_964483175.1 uncultured Bacilli bacterium | reverse complement strand
TCCAAAGCAAACAATGCTCTCCAATATGTGAATCGGAACTCGAAAACGCTCGTCTTGTTCAACTCGTACTACTACATTTTCCCCATCTCGCAGAAGATAGGCTTCCGGGGTGGTAACATATAGGACATTCAGGAGTTTGCGCATTCTTCACCTCCACTCTCATCAGAAGTCAGCCAAGTGGCAATGTGTTTAGACACGTTTTTCCTCTGGCGCGACAATTTACGCAAACATATTTCTTCAAGCGAACAAAGGCTACATTTAACCCCTTTGGGTGGCTTTGGAGTTATTCCCTGAGAATAAAGCTCGTGCATCTGTATGGACAAGTTTTCCACCCGTTGTCGGAGTTCTGTTGTGAAGACAATCTGAGTGCGTCGTCGCATCGCCCCATAATAAAGGCTGCCGGAGTTGATGGTTACGTGTAACATCTCTTCTAAACACATCGCTTGAGCACACAGCTGAACTTCGTCACGGTCATCCGGCTTCACTCGGCCACGTTTATACTCGACCGGATAGGGAAGCCAATATCCCGAGCGACCTTTCAGCAAAATCCCGCCTTGATCCCGTTCTATTCGCAAAAATTCTACCGAATCAGCTACCCCGAACAATCCCAAGCGGTAAGAAACTAACGGCAGTGAGCGGGTGATTAGCACATCTCCCCGTGCTTCAGTTATTAGTTGGCTGTGTACTTTTTCGTGAAGAAGTCTACCTTCTGCGGTACTGATATTCTCTCTCCATTGTTGCTCAATGTGAATTAAAGCCCATTGCCGTGGACAAAAAGCAAAATGCTGGATTCCAGAGAGAGCTAATAACTCTTCTTCACTATACAGCACTTTCTCAAATCCTTTCGATAACTCTTACCTCTGAGGGGATAGCATCTAAATCGACTTCTACCATGTAATCGGTATACGCTCTGGGTGGTCTTGATTCATCAATCCGTGCCACCTTTACTGCTTCAAACAGCTTATGAGCCGGGGTGTTGCCGAATTTTGAATCATGCTCAAAGATAATAAGACGCCGGCTCGCCATTTTACCTCTTGCAGCAGAACGGTCATGTTCAAACATGTTGACCAAAGCTTCCCAGAGCAGGCCCAAATCGTCTTCACTAAAACTGGTCTTTTCAGCCAAGGCCGCAGAAACATAACCGTCAAGCCGGTACAATGCATATGGGATGATATGCTTTCTTCCCATCTCCCGATCTTTCTTTTCCGCATCCCTCTCAGAAGTCACAGCCATCCGAGTGATGGTAATTTCCTGCTGCACAATCGGGTCGATGCTTCTAGAAAAGCCCAACTGTACCGGCCCACGCACTTGGCCACAATTCACCTCGGTAGTCATAACTGCACCGAAAGTGCGGATATCGAAAAAGTGACGGCACATGAAATCAACGATTCTGCGGGCATCTTCTTGCTCTTTTGGTAGTTTTTTAGCTACAGGCGTCAATCCGAGTGCTGAGTAAGCCTTGCGATGCTGCGCATTTAAAACTGCTCCCTCACGCACATAAATGTCGTAGCCTTCTTCTCCTCTTTTTACCAGGTCTACGTAATTGCGAATCTTTCGTTTAATGCAGACATCTGTTACCAGACCTAAACTGGTTTCCGGATCAATGCGTGGAAGATTACCGGCATCCGGATCTCCGTTCGGATTACCGTTTTCGACATCAAACAACAATACAAACTCATAACGATGCTTAATCACATCCGCCATCATGATCCCTCTTTCTCACTTGATTTTTCGTAAAAAGCCTGTCGCTGGTGATAATATCCCAGCATGAACTGGCCCTGTTCGTCCAGATTTAAATGCGCAGGGAATTCATCGATGCGTGCCATGATCTCCTCGATTCGCTTGTCCGATACACGACCGTATTCGGCCTTGGAAATATGATGCTGTGCCAAACGCAGTAGGATTGGGAATACCGATTTCGGAGTTGCTGAAGCCGCACCGAAATAGCGATCGCGGATAGTTGCATTTAAACCTGGATTAGCATCTAGCTGCGCCTTCTCCAATACAGCAAATAGCCTGCCTAAATTGTAAGCTGTTACAGTATTCTGTTCATTAAGGCTCACCGTAATATTCACCTCCTTATCTCTTTGGCCCTGAATACGATACTTTCTGAGTAGACACGCCTTTATTATCGCCGCTCTGACCATATTAACTTTCTGATCGGCTCGGATCCGAGAAATAACCGCCGTATACAATGCCTCTGGATAACGCTGCCCTTCTAATATGGCTCGCATCAGACCACCTCCTAATAATGGAGGTATCCGATCAGGATCCGCCTGCGGCGCTGTTTCCAATAGTATTCTGCTAACAGAAATCAGCTGCACACTGTCATCACGAGAACTGCCAACGATGGACAAATCGAGATAATGCCTGGCAATGCGATTTATCAAATTCCCAAATGTGTCTTGGCTCCAGAACCGAACAGATAGTCTACTGGCGTTCGGCGAAAGCCCTAAAATCGCAAAACGCGAATTGACGTCTACTTCAGTGGTACTGAGATCAAGAGGTTGTCCGTTGCGTATACGAGTCAAAATATCGTGGATCAACTGGGTAGTTTTAGTATCACTAGTGCGATCCTCGGTTTTGGTGCTACCACTAGAAGGCCAGAGCAGCTCAGCCAATAAATCTTCTTCGACATTGCCACCGATGCGCTCGGACCAAAAGACAACGGTGGTATTGGGGTCCAGTTGCACACGCTGTCTTTTGCTTGCTAATAGATAGTTCAACACTGTTGTGTAACCAAAGGCAACCGCCTCACTTATCGGCGCATTATAACTTTGCGTTTTTCCGTAGGATGTAAAGGCGTCAAGATTAAAAGATACTAAAGAAGCTCCTGTGGACTGGGCTCCGCGAACCCCTTTGATGCTGGGATGCAGCCTGGCAATCGGTCCGATCTCTCCGCTTACTAAACATTGGACGACGACCTCTGAACGCGACTCATTGTAATGCAACAACCATGCCTCTTTTATCTTAGCTCGGTTGTGTATGTAACCCAACTCGCCATCAAGTCGAAAAACAATGTTTCCACCGGCCAACAGGTCTTCTAGTAGCGGTTTTATGACCGGATGATCCGCGCCTTTGGTCACATCCCACCTGACAAAATAGTTTACAACCGCTCGAGCGCCAGGGTCATCCACGCCTTCAAGAATTGAGCAATGCAGTTCTTTACTAGCCTCAAAAGCACGTCTTGTCCGCTCAGGTTTGCCTTTGGCATCCAGCCCCACAACATAGGTGCAGTTATCACAGAGAAAATTGGGCGCAATGCCGCTCGAACGTTTAAGCTGTTCGGGCACCTGCATCTCCATCGCAACTTGCCTTTTCCCCTCTTGATGGGCTAGAGGGATGATGTTTAACAAATCACCCTGCTCAGAAAGGACAAAAGCAAAAGCCACTCTCGCTACGCTGAACCCGGCAGTAGGAATATCGATATCAGGCTGTTCAGCAAGGAGCCGATAGTGCTTGTAAAGCGAATTAATAATCACGATACAACCTCCTCATGCAGCATTGGTGGAACCGTAATAATCCCGTCAACCATAACTGCGCGGAAAAACTGTGGTTGCATCCCGGCCTGGAAATCCAAGTCCAGCAACATCCAGCCTAAATCTTTTTTGCCCGAATAGATAGATTTCAGTAGCCCAGCCCCTTCTTCCAACAGTTCAAATTGAGCAGGGAACTCTCGGCAACCCAGATATGGGCGATGAAAACACTGTCCATTTCTGGCTCG
>CAZAAT010000104.1:0-3752 GCA_964483175.1 uncultured Bacilli bacterium | reverse complement strand
CAGTGGGACAAGATGAGCTGCAAGTCCCAAAGATCCAGCTATCAATAATGAAATTGCTGTAAACAGTGCGATAAGAAGTGGCGCCTTAAGGAATCCCCACGATCCTCCAATTGCACTATCTTGAAGCAGTTCCACATCATCCCTAAGATGAGGGCCTTCCCTGAACAAATATACGAGCGGTGTTGCCATAAGCACTGACAAACCCAAGACAAGGTATCCAGATCGCCAATCAAGATGAACGATTACGGCGCCTATTGCGATAGGCGCAAGAATCGCTGATATTCCTCCTCCTGCAAGGGTTATCCCTAAAGCAAATCCCCGTGATTTCTCGAACCAGGTACCAATCAACCTGGACATTGCCACTGCCGATCCCCCCAGACCAAACAAGCCCATCAAAAACCATATACTCAGAAAAAAACAAACGATCCTTTCATTACTGAAAGGAAAAAATACCCGGCAACAACGCAAAGCATAGAAATAAGTGCAACTTTTCTCGTTCCGAAAAAGTCAAGAAGCCTACCGACTACCGGAGCAGCTATTGCCGCCCCTATAGAAACGGCAAGGCCCCCTCCTGCAGACATGGATCGTGACCAATCAAACTCAGCCTCCAGGGAGCGCATGAACAAACCAGCTGTATAGAAAGGCAGAGCTGTAACCCCAACCCCAACTGCAACAAATGCAGCGAACAAGATATGCCAGTATCTTTTTATTTCATCAAGGTAGTTATCTTTATGTATGCCCACGAGCGTTGGCTCCGGAAAATCTATTATTACATCAAATTGAATGCACCATCTATAGCTGGCTTGTACCGCAACTATAATAGGCTGAGGTGCACGATGCATACTCAATATCACATCGAGGAACCCTTATCTCATAGCAGTTCCTTGCGGCTTTCCCATACCCTCTGTATTCAGGTCTTCGGCAACATTGTCAGGTCATAATCTGCACTAAAAATATTGCCTGCACCAGGGAGAATAACCACTCGGGTATCAGTATCGTAGTAAAGAGCATTGAAACCGTTCGTTAGATCCAGGAGCATCTGATTGTTCAATCCAGCCTTCTATCTAATCGATTTAGGGTTAAAAGCCGATTTCATCATTTTTTCAAATAATAGAGTCTCAAATTCCATGGATATGCTCGCTCTTAGTCAATTGTCAAATAAATCCAGATCCGTAACACTTTGTCTATCTAACTATTTTTCTTTTATAAAGATCATCAATTTTATTGTCATCAAACTCCAAAGCCTTGAGTATTTCCACTGTATGCTCACCGAGCGACGGCACTGGTTTCAAATTTTTATGATCCAATCCAGTTCGCGACATACGGAAAAGAGGAGACAATGCCTCCACTTTGCCAAGGCTAGAATCGTGAATTTTAGCAATCATATCTGTACCACAAAGCTCACTAAAGCCATTGTCTATGACAGGCTCTGCCCACACGTCTGCCTGACTAAGCGTTTGAAGAAGCGAGGATAAGCTAAGATTTTCGATCTTTTCACTGATCTGTTTTGCTTCTTTCTCTGACCATTTAAATCTTGGTCCGAAGTTAAAACCAAAAATTTTCGCAAATCGCTTAGCCATTTCATCTGACCTGGCCGCAATAGCGATCCACCCATCCTTGGCCTGATAAAAGCGCTCCGCGGGATGAGTGCCAACCTGTTCCGGATTTGGCTTATCTACACCTTTCCAGCTCCCATCCGGTGACTGGACCAACTCTGACATTAGATAAATTCCTGTATTAAGTAAATTCGTATGAAGCAGTTTTCCTTTATTAGATAATCGTCGCTCCAGTAAAGCACTAAGTGCTGAAATCGTGTTTAAAGCTCCCGTACCATAATCAACTATCGGCGTGATATACCAAATTGGGTCACCCTTGCCGCCTCCTCGTATGGCGTGCCCACAATAAGGTTGCATTATTGGATCCCATCCCGAGTAATAAGCTTTCGGACCCTGGAATCCATAAGCTGTCGTGTGTAGATAAATTAAAGCAGGGTTAAGCTTATGTAGTGTTTGGGAATCAATACCCAACTTTTCAGCAATGCCTAACCTTAGGTTATGAGTGATGATATCTGCTCCAGAACAGATGCGTTGAACAATATCACGCCCCTCGGGAGTTTTTAGGTCAATCGCTATAGACCGCTTCCCTCTATTTGACGAGGCGAAGCTAGTATATAAAGAACGATGAGGATCGCCTTCCAGAGGCTCTATTTTAACTACATCCGCGCCCAGATCGCATAACAGATTGCTGGCATAGGGCCCGGCAACCCAGTTACCAAGATCGACGACCATCACGCCTCCTAAAGGAAGTCCAGAGGCTTCTGATATCGGAGCGTTTACCTGGCTCGACGAGGAAACGTTTAGAGACACAAAGGGCTTTCCAACAAATCGCCAACCCTCATCATTAGTCTCAATAATATTGTTGATTTCAGTTTGTTCTTCATCCCAGGCCTCCCCGGGATGAAGAACCTCATCGGCAGCCACACCCAAGCTCGAGAAGTCACCAAGAAAATCTACTCGTGCTTTTTTTAGAAAAAAAGGACGTAAAAAATCACGATCAGCCAAATAATTTTCAGGCCCTCGGGATAAATCCGGCAGGCCACGGTCTTGCGGATCAACCTCCTTTTCGATACCAAGCACCTTATATGTTTTGGCGAGCGATCCAGGTGTACCAAACAAGATGACGATATCTTTTCCGTCAGCACAGGGAAAGATCAGTGGTTTTACATCTTTTGGTGTACGTGCAAGAAATGATTTGTCAGGCTTCTCTGCATTGGACCAGAGCGCAGCCATCCACATTGAGGCGCCTTGCTGGAGAGACATCCTTGTTACCTGTCCACTGCCACTACGTTCAGCTTCAAACAATGCGGCTTGAAAGGCTATCACACCAAGTAAAGCAGCACCATAAGACGGCATCTGAAAGGCGAAATAAATTGGACGTTTAGCCGACTGCTCACTGACAATTCCTGTGCGCGCTTGCACAAGTATATCGACGGCCGGTCGAGCGGATAAGTTTTTGGTTATGTATCCAGTTAAATCAAGGATAACAAGGTGCGAATATTTCTTCCTTAATTCGTCAGCCTTAACGGTATGACAGAATCCCGGATAATCTTCACCGCCAACAATACAGCCGTCTGCGTTCGCGAGTAATGTATCGTAGTCGTCAGTTTCTAACGTCTCCTCACCTTTGCGCCAGAGATTATATGCGCTGTAAATATCGCAAAAAGGGTCACCCCCTGGTGGTTCTACACGAATTACGCGCATTCCGCAGTGCACTAGCATCTGTGCGGCAAGAGCAGCTGCCATGCCAACCCCAAAATCTAGAATAGTAGGGATCTCTCCTTTCATATGACCTCTCAGAAAGATTGAATAACGTGCGTGGTAGTATTGACGGTTTTTGAACTTCGGCGGATTACTACCCTCTACCGCTTACCATAACTTATGGCAGTACTATGCCAGCGATAATACGAAATCCGGCGTTCTCAGGCTGCTAACTCTGTGCCCAAGCAGCGGCAAGATTGTCGAGAGCGAAGAACCGAACTGCATTCCGCCACAGGACTTTCTCGGCCGTGACGACATCACCGTCACAGGCATCCATCACGAACGCTTCAAGCCCGTGTTGGCCAATTGCATTGGGACCGTCGCTGCCGGCAAGAAAACTATCTGCTCCAAATGCCTTGATGATAAAACGAAGATAGTCAACGCTGAAGGTTACCGTGTCGAAATAGAAACGACGAACGTAATCACGTGGACTTG
>CAZAAT010000103.1:0-4044 GCA_964483175.1 uncultured Bacilli bacterium | reverse complement strand
GAAAGCTGTACCGTGTGAAAACCTAATGAATCAGCCCATTCGACCTGCTTCAAAGTCTCTTCAATTAAATCAGCAGTGCAGGCCGACGAAAATGAAGGCCTGCGCAGATCATATCTAAGCCAAAACTCCATATTATTATACCCTTATAAGTCTATATCTGTAATTTAGTAGAGAAGACTTGAGCTGTCTATTTTTTTACTACTTTAAGGTCAGCCTTGGCTGTTCAACAACACCAAAAAGAAACCTGTCTTAAAAAAGAGCCATCGTTTGATGGCTCTTTTTTCGATATAAAACACTCATCCTCAACGATCATCTGCGATGACATGCATCGCTAATATGTGAAAGATAGTTATCTACGCCCCAAATAACGATCTATCTCTGCAAGGTAATGTCTGATCCTGACCTCAGCCTCCCCAAAAATAAACCCATCGAACGCCCGGGAGCTAACACCTTTTTGAACTTCCGGAACTCGCCTTGCATCTTGTGCAAGAACTGCTCCGAACTCAGATATTCCTTCAGGATGCAAAATGGGAGGACGAATCGACCCATCCCAGCCTGGCTCTGATGTCGCCTCAGGACCAATGGCAGAAATATCTACCACAGCCTCTTTATCATTTGCAACAGGCAGGTTCATAGATATATATCGGTAAAAGCTTTTACTTGGATCTGTAGGGTGTGGACGAAAGATCTGGATAAGCAGTGCTTCCATAAAAAAATTAATAGTTATATTAGGAAATATAAAGTAATTCCAGTCATCAGTAATTCTAAAATCATCAAACTTGTCAAAATGATCATGACCGTGACGCTTAGCCCATTTTCGTTTTGCATCAGCTAAAGCATGACGGTAGTCCTTGCCGCTAATATCCGGATAATCGTCAGGATCACCACCGAACAATCTTACATAGGCTTTAAGAGCCTCATTAACTGTGTCACGATCGGTATGTCTTTCATTGACAAAGCCATAAGGGACAATCATCCGGCTGATGCCATTGCGATACAAATCATATTGCGTATCGATTGTTCCCGAAAAAGGTAATACTTCGGGGTGCACGTCATCGGCATGATAGAATTCCAAGAAAGCATCCATTGCCGTCTTCCAGTTAGCGTCCCAGCAAACCTCGACATCGCTAATTACCCTGAACTTGTCTATAGGATAATCTTTCATGTGCTCAGGCAAGACATCCAAATGCTCTTCTAGAGAAAGCCCCTCCTCATCGGAGGCCATGCTGATAAAAATCAGACTGTTCCACACTGCACACCTTACAGCCTTCAAACCTGGGCGATGAGCTATAGCTTCAGGGCGGAATAATTCTTCATCCCGTATTTTAATATTTTTACCGTCAATACCAAACTGCCAACCATGAAAATCGCACTGAAAGCAACCATTAGCTCCAACACTTCCAAATGGCGTATGAGCGATTCTGTTTCCTCTGTGAGGGCAAACGTTGTAATACGCAGCGACATCCTGCTCCTCAGGGCCAGTGCGAACTACAATGAAAGACTCGGGGCCAAGTGAAAAACTGAAATAATCCCCCACCTCGGGAATGTCTTGTGCAATCCCTGCAAACGACCAGCTCTTCGTCCACATCATCTCCCATTCGAGCTCAGCTTCTTCCCTTGCTCGATACCTCCTTGGATCAATTCTGTTTGACCCATGATCAAGGTATGGGGCAAGTGCACCTGGATCATTTTCGTCAGCATTGGGATAATTTACGTACCGATACTTAGGCGTATATGTCATTGGCATCACCAGTTTAACTTTATGAGAGTACTCGATAAATACTCTTCGTTCATCAATCCTACCGAGGCTATCCAAGGATAGCCTCGCATATTTAGCACGAACATACTACAGAAAGGTCTGAGCACTTGCAACCTATGATATACACTGCCATTCCCCGCAGCATAAAGCCCTACAATCGCGCGCTCATCCTCCGAGGTACTCTTCCATCACGGTTCTTAACGAAACCACTCAAGGCGCCAGGGCAGACTCGGATCACATACAGCATTTTTTAAAACAAGTCAAGAAAGATGCGGTCAGCCTGCTACTTGAGCAAGACCAATAGCTGCGCTGAGACAGTGCGAAGTCTACAGATCACTATCAGCATACTGGGCCGCTGGCTCAAAAGTTAGCATGCCAATGATGGACAAGCTTTTCGGGTGAACGGAAAGCGGATGTACCAGATGGCTGGGGTACATCGCAGTAGCTACCAAGCTCTGATAAGAAAACGATCTGAAAGGAAAATTTTATAGGTTGAATTTGATCTGACAGACACCATCCGAAAACCAGTAACTGTCAGATCAAGTCTATACTACTAAACTTAAACTGATACGGTTGAAGCTTTTTTAAAAAGAGCAAGCCCTAGCTGTTTTTGTTTCTGACACTGAGACGTAAATTCGCCCTGAATCAATGTGAACCGGATAGGTCTGCAAGGGAAAAACGGCTGGTCCAGATAACGCCTTGCCCGTTTGCAAATCAAAGCAAGCGCCATGGAATGGGCATATTATCTGCCCGCCGACGAGCCTTCCGTTGTCAAGGGGTTTGCGCAGATGTGTGCATAGATTTTCTACTGCTGCTACACCATTGTGTGTATTACACAAGAGAATCGAATGTCCTCGCACATTGCAAACCAACTTTCCTAAAGCTTTCACACTTTTAACCTCGGCAGCGTACTGCCATCTATCATCTGCCAACATCCAGTAGTGCCTTTAGGTTCTGATCGTTTCAATGTAATTAGGATACATTTTGTAATGGGGCCTCGTTAGAGCTTCTTTTGCTCCGACTTGTTGATTCATGGTCGCGGTCTCAGTTACTGTCCTCGCAAGCGCTATAATCGCGGATTCGATGGGGAAGCGCAATACTTTCAGCATTGCACCTGAAACGGCTCGAAATTATGCTGGATCACTACAAGGGTTGGCACTACCGAATAAGGAGAAATGTGGGCCCCCCTGAAAGCCCATGCGATTAGGCTGCAGGAGTCGTTATATATGAAACTGGAGTAAGCAGTTCCGCCCTCAAGCAGACTGCTTACGCAAGAGCAGAGCTCCATCAAACAGCCAGAATCCTTGTACCGTTCGGGTTCCCGCACCCCGTGGCGGCTACACTTAATCGCAAGCTGTATCAACTGAAGACAATATTTCATGCGAATCAGCTGAACTCGCATTAACTACCGCTCGATATGCGAAGATCATTGACGAGCCAATACTTGCACCACCTCCAATATATGCGCTCCCGAAAATGGGTGCAGCAGTGTTACCGACCGCGTACAATCCGGGTATTGGCACACCGTTTTCTCGCAACACGCGAGCATGTTCATCCGTTACAAGACCCCCAACGGTCCCAACATCCCCCGGATAGATGCGCGTTGCATAGAAGGGCGGTTTTTCCAGCGTTCCTAAACAGGGGTTTGGTTTATGGGTGGGGTCTCCGTGGGATTTATCAAACGCAGCGTCGCCCCGGCCAAATTCTTTATCTTTACCTGTTCTAGCAAACCCGTTAAAGCGACCGATTTGCTCCTCTAGCACAACCTTGTCAATGCCGCATTTGTCGGCTAACTCTGCAATGCTGGAGGCTTTGATCATGTACCCGCTATCGATCCACTCTTGCGGCACCTTGCCGAGATGACGTCCCCACGCGTAACGGCTTCGATGGCGACTATCTATTATCGCCCAGGCTGGGATCCCTTTTCCCGTCTCCATATGTCGATCTCGAAGCCTCTGCCCCATTTCCATATAGCTGCCGGCTTCATTTGCAAATCGCCGACCCTGTTGATCAACGATAATACTGTGAGGGCAAGATATGTCGAAGTGGTGTGCAAAATGCACTGGTGGCGCCCCCTCCTCTTCTGCTCCGGGTGGCACCGACTCTCCAGGCCCCAGCGAGATCATCGACCAAATAGCTTCACCCATACATTCAATTACTGCACCTAGCCCAATGGCCTCCTCAATAAGTTCGCCGGTATCTCCGGGGTTAGACGATGTGCGTAAGCTACTGCCGGGAAGATGTCCGTAACGCTTGCGCATCTCTTCGTTATGTGAAAAACCGCC
>CAZAAT010000102.1:0-4259 GCA_964483175.1 uncultured Bacilli bacterium | reverse complement strand
TAACCATGTTTTCACTAGCTAGTGGGAAAAATCTTTCCACCGCACCCGCACAATTTTCTAGCAGGTCAATCATTAAAGCTGAATCATGAATAAATGTAGTTCTGATAGAGCTAACGCCTCTGGTCAATAGCACATCAGGTATAAAAGCGGCAGTACCTCCGTAGACTACTATTTTCCTACCTTCACACAGCTTTAGAATCTCATCCATGGTATCAGTTACCAGTGTACAACCAGTGACAAAAATGGTATCGGACTTAGCGAAGTATTCACGAGCATTCGCCGCTTGAACAATCTCCGCGCAGTTGGGTCCGTGCGCAACTCCCTCCGCACTAAATGTTCGCGAGCGAAAAATCTCCGGTTCAAGCTCGGTAACATATACTTTCCGTGCTTTTTGGGCCAAGGTCCTAACCATTCCGCCAAAGCCAACCAAAGTAACCGTTTCCCCCTCGACTATTTCGTCGGCCGGTGCATGCTCTTTGCCATAAATACACCGGTAATTAAAGCGGGCCAAATAATCATCATTCATAAATGGTTTTGAGAGGGCATTGTAGGTAGCTATGAGCACCGACCGCAACAAATGCTTTGCTTTTAGCTCCGCCGACTGCTCTTGTTCTACAGTTAACCTGGCTGTAGCCGCCAAGGCGTCGGTTCCAATCAACTGCGACAGTAGCTGTTCCATCTCGTCGCTCGCATAAGAGCCCGAGCGAACATTCATGGCGATGCCCATTGCTCCGTCGGATAACAATACTCCAGAAAATCCGGAATTAAGAATAATTTTTTGGATTGTCGGAATCTGTGTTAACCTTTCCTCTAATAACGCTTGAATCTCATCGATAATCATGTTTTACCTCCTTATCCTACTGCTTTTTGTGTAGAAACACAAAAATTATGTTCCTGGTTGTTCTGCCCTTTTACGGTGAGAATACTGATCGGCATTTCGTAGGCTGTAGAAAGGTTCTCCTCAGTCATCACCGACTTGGTCGGCCCATCCGCCAAAATATTTCCTTCATGAATAATTGCCACTCTATCTGCATACGCAAACGCATGATTTGGAAAGTGGGTGGTCATAATGACGGTAATTCCGCTTAACGATAACTTCTTAACTAGCTGCATTACCCTCTCTTGGTTTTTGAAATCCAGATGTGAAGCTGGCTCATCCATTAGCAGCACTTTGGGCTTTTGGGCCAAAACCCGAGCAATCATGACTAACTGTTTTTCCCCACCACTTAACTCGATATACTTCTTGTCCCTGAGTTTGGTCAACCCGATTTGCTCGATTACCTCTTCGACAATGGTCATATCTTCAGCAGAGGGAGATGCCCATAAGCCAACATAAGGCGCTCTGCCTACAGCAACCATCTGCTGTACCGTAAATGGAAAGACTGTCTCCTGTTCTTGCATTACATATCCGATCAGCTTAGCAATTGAGTTTCGGTGCAATTGACTAAGATCAGTATTGTTTAAATATACTCTGCCTTGATTCAGGGGCAGAATACCCGCAAGACACTTAAGCAAGGTAGTCTTCCCACATCCATTAGGCCCGAGAATACAATAAAAGCCTCCCTCGTCGGTCTCAAGGCAAAGATCCCTAAATACTGCTTTTTTGCTGTAGGCAAAAGTAGCATTACGGATGCTTAGCATCATTTCCACCCCGTTCCCTTGCGCAATAGATAAGCAAAGAATGGCGCGCCAATTAATGATGTTAAAATTCCGATCGATATTTCAGAGGTAGTTATGCTTTTCGCCAGATCATCCATTATTAGCAGATAAGAACCGCCTAAAGCTAGAGAAGCCGGTACCAGATCTTTGTGGTCTGGTCCGACCATAATTCGGGCAATGTGCGGAATAACCAGGCCAACCCAGGCAACAACTCCACTAACAGATACTGCACAAGCTGTTGCGACCGTACAGAGAATTATGAGAACAAAACGAAACTGGGTCGTATTCATGCCCAAGGCCTTGGCATCTTCTTCACCCATAGCAAGCACATTAATCCGCCATCTAATTAAGAAAAGCACCAGAAGTGGCAAGCCCATTAACAATAGCGAATAAAGCAAATCTGATTTTGATACTCGGGCAAAGCTCCCCATCAGCCAAAACACAATAGCCGGCATTTTATCCAAGGGGTCGGCCACACTTTTGATAAAAGATACCAGCGCCGAAAAAAAACCTCCGGTAATGATTCCAGACAGTACCAGAGTCAAGTTAGATGACTTGGCATATGTTCGACTAATACCCCAAGTTATTAGCACAGATAAGATCCCAAAAATGAACGCAAAGACCTGAACCGCGATCATCTCAAAACCAAACAGTAACGCCAATGCTGCCCCAAAAGCTGCTCCATTTGAAACTCCTAAGACATGATCTGATACTAACGGATTCTGAAATGCGGCTTGGTAAACAACTCCGGAAACGGACAAAGTCATCCCAACCAAAAACACTACTGTAATCCGAGGCAACCTGATATCAAGGATAGCTGTTTGCAAGAGAAGAGAAAATCTAGATAAATCTCCGGACGTTAGCCAAGTCCATAGCAAATCAACTACCTCACCGGGACTAACTTTATAGCTACCGATAAAAAGTGAAATGAAGATTGAACCGACACACAGTAAAAGCAAAATCAAATTTCTTATTTTCATGGTCAATCCTTTTTTTATAGAGTTAATCTCAATAAGAGTGCGCCGATTAAGCACACTCTTATTGAGACCGTCATTCTCTTGTTATGGATGCAAAATCCCCTCGACATCGGCATCGGATAACTCAAAACCGATAATCTCTTTCCAATATCTTTTTATTTCAGTCCTGATATCAGTGTCTGCAAAAAGCTCTGGATAAGCATTAATCGCTAGCCACATCGGTAGGAGCACCGCCGATTCACACGAGGGTCGATTCCAGATAAAGCCGCCTACGGGTAGGACAAAGACCTTATTATTCTTCACCGCATTAATATTTGCCCAGTGCGGATCGTTCTTGACCGATTCTATGGTACCGCTGTCAATGACCAAGATATCCGGATTCCACATCAGAATATTTTCCATACTTACAGTAACGAGGCCACCCTCTCTGCCACCCGCTGATTTGACTTCTGCAGCAGCATTGCGTAGGCCGGCTGCCTCAATCTGATACTGCATAAAAGTGTCGCCGCCATAAGTGGTGAGATGGTCTGGATTAAAACCTAAGTAGACCTTCAATTTTTGGTTCTCAGGAATTGATGCGGTTCTCTCTTTCAGTTTATTGATGGTCATGTCCAAATAATCGCAGTAAGCCTTTGCTCTGTCTTGAGCCCCAAAAATCTCACCGAACATGGTGACTTCAGCTTTTCTGGTCTCAAAGACTTTGGCCGGATCACCTTGAGTATCAATCCTTACTGTTGGAATCCTAGTGGCTTTATCAACTAAATCCATATCCATGCTTGAACCAATGCAAAATTGGGGGTTTGCTGCTAACAAAGCTTCAACATTCATATCTGCTGCTTGTCTGCGCGGAGCAGCAATATTGGCTTGTGCGGGATAGAACTTTTCGAAGAGTTTAAAACGATATTGGCTTTGGGTCATGGCCACCAACTTATCCTGATGACCAATAATGTACATGATTTGAACTTGCGGGGAGGTTAAAACGCCTACTCTCTCAATGCTATCGGGTGTTGGGATTATCACCTTATTCCCAACCATGTCTACAAACTCACGCTGTCGGGCACATACTGACCCGGTCAAAACCAACAAGCCCAAAAGTGTACATAATACCAACTTCGCGAATTGCCTACGTTCCATGCAAAATTCACTCCTATATCCGTTTATTTTCAACTTCCTTGTGAACAACGTTTACCGCTGAAAATAAATTGTTCAGCAAGGCAAGTTAAGACCTCAGACGGAGTTGCTGCAAACAAAAAAGACTTTTGCATCATCCAGTGCAAAAGTCTTTGGCTAATAATCTCTCTAAACTATCAATACCTTTTCCTTTTCACACTGGAAGGCATGAGAATTTCTCCTCAAACCCTATCGGATAAGCCTTCATAGCGACCAGCCGTAGAAGACAAATCTCGGAAAATTCAATATTTTATTTAACCAGGTCCAATTTTAGCACATCTTGCCAAAACAAGCAAAGCCCAATCCGCAATCAATAGGCCTCCTTAGTGCCGGATACCTCCCGTCCTTTCCCGCACTGCAAGTTTATCTATACCATTCTTAGTAAATGCTACTAATTACGTTAACCTTGAGGAAAAAGAAATGTGGTAAAATAGATTCCGAGGTGACACCGAT
>CAZAAT010000101.1:0-4331 GCA_964483175.1 uncultured Bacilli bacterium | reverse complement strand
ACGAAGTTGGAGGTTGATCGGCGCCGGATCAGACAGCGGATCAGCGCAGTCAAACGTGAACTAGCCGAAGCCAAAGTGGATCGAGCTGCCCAGCGCAGCCTGCGCCAGCGACGCGGTTTACCGGTAGTTTCACTCGTTGGTTACACTAACGCTGGCAAATCCACCCTGTTTAATCGGCTAACCCAGGCGGATGTACTAGTAGAGGATAAACTCTTTGCCACCTTAGACCCAACTGTTCGTCGCTTGGAGCTTCCGTCCGGTATGGTCGTCCTCTTATCAGATACGGTCGGTTTTATCCGGAAGCTGCCGCATACCCTGATCAATGCGTTTCATGCGACTTTAGAAGAGGTAGTCGAGGCTGATCTGCTGCTTCACGTAGTCGATGCTTCCGATCCCGGTGCCTTTGCCCAGATTGCCGCGGTCAAAGAAGTTCTCGATCAGATTGGCGCGGGTCAGAAGAAAAGCATCGTTGTTTTAAATAAAATTGACCTGGTAGCCTCTTCAGTGCTCCAGGGATTGCAGAGCTATTTACCTGGTTCCGTGCTCATCTCGGCGGTAACAGGCCAAGGTCTGTCGCAATTATTAGAAGTTGTGCAACAAGAGATCTTCATCAGACGTCGTCGCCTCAAGGTGCTGATTCCTTACACCCATGGATCACTCGTCGACCAATTGCACAACTTGGCTCAGGTTGTTGCGGAGGAGTTCCGAGCCGAAGGAACTTATCTAGAAGTCATCATTGAAGAGCGCTTAATGGATAAGGTCCAGCAATATCTGATTCAAGAATAGACGAGAAAGAATTATGGGGCGAGGTGTTGAGCTTGTCAGGTTTCCTGTCGCAATATAGAGGTGGAGGCGGCAGTCAGCGGCGAGGGATTGAGTCATTTCGGGTTAGGCTAGGCGGGGTTCCGGGAGATGGCAAGCGCTGGCCGGTCAGGCTGATTATTGCTGCGAGGGCTTTCACGATCGGACTAGCTTATTATACCGTATTAAATATTCCCGGTGTTACCTCAGCTTTTATTGCTATCCTCGGCAGCGTCTTATTGTTCGATACTTTTATCGCGATGGAGCGGCTGACCAAAGGGCTAGTAGACCTAAAGCGGGTGTTGCGCCAAATCTTGGAGCAATCGGCCGCTACCGGCCTAGTATTACTACGGTCTTTGCTCATCGGTTTGCTCTTTGGACTTCTGGCTAAGTTAGGTATTCCGGTTTTTCTGACCACGGTTTTGACCATGGGGGTAGCTTATACGATCTCCGAACATACCCCTGGGAATATGTCAGCTTTCGTTGGCCTTATCGGCGCCTTGGCAGTTTACAACAAGATGCTGGCTGTACCTGATATTACCGATATCACAAACTTTTACCAGACGGTTATCGGGATTGGCTGGACTACCGGAAGCGGCACTTTCCTGGCTTTAATCGAAGGAATGGCCATCGGTGCGCTAACCGGATCGGTGACCAGGGTCTTCTTGCCGCGGGGTTATCGGTCGAAACACTCGCCGGCCTATGGTTTGCCCTTGGATTTACAACCCTTTAGAGAAGTGATAGAATTGGAAAGAGGCCGAGTGACCGCACACGTGGTTGTCTCGGCAAATTCTCCTTTTGCTCATAAGTCTTTGGCGGAGACAGACTTGTTAACTAAGTACGAGAGCAGGATCTTGGCCATTGGCCGGGATGGGGGGAAGATATCGCTACCCAAGGGTTCAGACAGCCTGTACCCCGGTGATAGCGTATTTATTTTGGCTCCGGTGGAGAATTTGCCGGAGATAACTAGGCTCCTTAAAGGAGAACACCAACAACAGGGGGATAACGCATAATGGCAGAGAATTGCCCAACCTATGGAGGGCAAGCGGTTATTGAAGGCGTGATGATGAAAGGCAAACATCATATCGCCACCGCGGTTCGTCGCAGTGAGGGAGATATCATCATTGATCAGCGGGAGATTACCCTATGGAGCAAGCGCTTTCCAATTCTGAAGTATCCGATTTTTCGTGGCTCTGTTGCTTTGATAGAGGCGATGGTTATCGGGGTTAAAGCTTTGACCTTTTCAGCCAGTCAGTTTGCCGAAGAAGAGGATGTTGAGCTGAGCACCAAAGACATGGCTTTGATGATTTTATTAGCCTTTGGGATCAGTATTCTCTTCTTTATAGTGCTGCCGGCCTTGGCCATCAAATATGTCCAAGCCGCGATCGCCAATAATGTCCTACTTAACTTGGTCGAAGGGTTAATCAAGGTCGCAATTTTCTTAGGCTATGTTGCGGCCATCGGGTTTATGCCCGATATTCGGCGGGTATTCGAATATCATGGTGCTGAACATAAGACGATCCATGCTTACGAAAACGGGGACGAACTGACCCCGGAGGTGGTTCAGAAATATTCTACGTTACACCCCCGGTGCGGAACTGCTTTTATTTTCATTGTGTTGATGGTTAGTGTCTTTGTCTTTTCATTCTTCGGACGCCCACCATTTTTGCAACGGATCTTGATTCATCTGGCAATTTTACCATTAGTGGCAGGGCTTTCATATGAGGTGCTACGTCAAGCTGGCAAACCAAAACCGTTGTTAATCTTTCGGATTTTGTCGGTTCCGGGTCTGTGGCTGCAAAAGCTCAGTACCCGCGAGCCTAGCGATGATCAGGTTGAGGTCGCAATCAAATCATTACAAGCAGTATTGGCTGCAGAAAATGCGGTTAAACCACAATCAGGAGTGGCAGAGAGTGTTTGACAAATTACAGGGCATTGAGGAAAAATACAATCAGATCACCAGCGAACTCAGTGATCCGGAGGTCATCGCCGACCAAGAACGGTTTCAGCGCTTGGCGAAGACCCATTCTGATCTCAGCGAGATTGTAGCTAAATTTGGCGAGTATAAACAGGCTCAGCAAGGGATAGCTGAGGCAGAAGAGATTTTAGCGACCGAAACGGATCCGGAGTTTTGCTCGATGGCAGAGCAAGAAAAAGCCGAGCTAACCGAGAAGCTGGAGCAATTGGTCAGCGAGCTACAAATATTGTTGCTACCGAAAGACCCCAATGATGAGAAAAACGTGATTCTAGAAATTCGCGGGGGGGCCGGTGGCGATGAAGCTGCCTTGTTTGCCGGAGATCTATTCCGGATGTACTCGCGGTTTGCAGAAACTCAGGGTTGGAAGATTGAGATCATGGATGCCAATCCAACCGAGTTGGGTGGCTTTAAAGAAGTAATCGCCATGATCAATGGTAAAGGCGCCTATTCTCGGCTGAAATATGAGAGTGGGGTGCACCGGGTGCAGCGGATCCCCACTACCGAGTCGGGTGGGCGTATTCATACCTCCACTGTGACCGTGGCCGTGCTGCCAGAGGCAGAAGAGGTCGACATTGAAGTTAACCCCAATGATCTACGCATTGATGTTTATCGTTCTTCTGGCCATGGCGGACAGAGCGTTAATACCACCGACTCTGCGGTGCGGATTACGCACCTGCCTTCAGGAATGGTCGTCACCTGCCAGGACGAGAAATCACAGCTAAAAAATAAAGAGAAAGCGATGCGAATTTTGCGCGCTCGGCTGTTAGATCTGGCCATTCAAGAGCAACAGGCGAAGCTGGCGGCTAACCGCAAAGGGCAGGTCGGAACCGGCGACCGTAGTGAACGCATCCGGACCTACAATTTCCCGCAAGGCCGGGTTACCGACCATCGGATTGGTTTGACCATCTACCAACTCGAAAGCTTTCTCAATGGGGAAATTGGTGAGATGATCTCAGCTCTGGCAACTGCAGACCAGGCTGAAAAGCTAAAGGATTTAGAGGCATGAGCTTAACCATCGGTGCTGTTCTGGAAAAGACCACCACCTATTTTACCACCAAAGGTATTCCCTCAGCTCGGCTGGATGCCGAATTATTGCTCTCGTTTGTTTTAGGCCTTGACCGGGTCGGCCTTTATGTTAATTACGATCGCCCTCTTACCAGCGGCGAGATCGATGCTTACCGGGCGGTAATCGCCAGGCGGGGTTCGCGCGAGCCATTAGCCTACATCACGGGGCATAAGGAATTTTATGGCCTAGACCTCATTGTTAACCCGGCGGTTCTCATCCCCCGCCCGGAGACGGAGTTGCTTGTCGAAGCGGTGTTACAATATCTTGAATCCGCAACCGGCGAGCCAGATGATGGGGAAATCCCGGTGGCGGAGATCGGCGTCGGCTCCGGTGCCATATCTATCGCACTCGCCAAGAAAGCGCCTAAACTACGAATCTGGGCTAGTGACATCAGTGCGGAGGCCTTGAGCGTGGCCGCGCAAAATGTTGCTCGGCACGATCTTGAGGCGCGGATTGCTTTGAACGCTGGCGCATACTTTTCTGGGG
>CAZAAT010000100.1:0-4408 GCA_964483175.1 uncultured Bacilli bacterium | reverse complement strand
ATAGCGCTTCTAAGGATGTAGAGGAGGATCCATTTTATCATGCCCCGCCTGAACCTGATCGTAAAAAAGCTGGTGCTTATAGCTTTATCAAGGCAGCTCGCTACAAAGGCAAGGCCTGTGAAGGTGGGCCGATCGCTAGAGCTTACCTCAATGGCGGTTATCAAGGCGGAAATGCTACTTGGGATCGTCATTTGGCCAGGCAGTGGGAGGCAGAGGTAACCATCGAATTGATGGAGCGCTGGATTAACCAACTGCAGGAAAATCAGCCGAGCTACAGTCAGTGGGAAACCCCTGATTCAGGCAAAGGAGAAGGCTTGTTCGATGCGATGCGAGGCCCCTTAGGCCATTGGGTGGAGATCGCAGGGGGAAAGATCAAGCATTATACGATAGTGACCCCCTCGGTGTGGAATATGGGACCCAGGGTGGATGCTGAGAACCTCAGTCCGCTGGAAGAGGCCTTGGTCGGCACGCCGATCGAGGATGTCGAAAACCCGGTTGAGATCGGCCGGGTGGTGCGGGCTTTTGATCCATGTACTGCTTGTGCCGTCCATGTGTTGACCCCGACGCGGAAACTCGAACCGTTCAGGATAGTGTAGAGAAAGGGGACGTTTATGGCTTTTGAAGACAAGTACATTGGGGTTTCCCCCGGAAATTCGTCTGACCCATTTTATCCATCTTGTCGCCTTTTTCGGTCTCGCGCTATCCGGCTTTTTCATCCATAATCCGCTGGCTCTGAGTGGTTTTGCGGAACTTAAATGGGTCCGCTTTACTCACACGGTTAGTGCGATTTTTTTCTATGCCACCTTTGTTTTCCGCCTTTATTATGCCTTTGGCACCGGCGATTATCTAAATTTTAAACTACTACCTGAGGACTGGCCACAGACCAAGCAGTGGCTTAAGTATTACTTCTTTCTCCGGCCGGAGAAGCCGATTCAGCGTAAGTATAATCCGCTGCAAAAATTTACATATTATACGCTCATTACGTTATTACTGCTTCAGGCCTTTACCGGGTTAGCATTGTATTTGAAACATAATTTCCGGTGGGCCTTGAGCGTCTTGGGCGGATTGCAAAGAGCTCGGACCTTACACTTCTTCTTGGCGGTGGTGTTATCAGCCATCGTGGCACTGCATTTCTATTTGACCCTCACAGCGGCTGACCAACGGTTGCGCAAATCCATGTTTGCGCTGGGCAGAATTAGAAGTCGTGATTGACCAATAGGGTAAGGTTGATTTATACTTTATGTATACCCTACCGGGGTATAGTAGGGAGGTGGATTTGTGGAGTGTTGTGGTCATGATTCGAATTCACCATATCAAAAACGTAATAAGCAGGATCTCCTCAAAAGATTAAAGCGAATTGAGGGACAGGTGCGCGGCATTCACCGCATGGTGGATGAAGATAAGTATTGTGTTGACATCATCGACCAGATAACTGCCGCTAGAGCCGCTTTGGGCAAGGTTCAGCTGGCCTTGTTGGATAGCCATATTCGCGGCTGTGTGTCTGATGCGATCAAACAAGAATCAGGTGATGACACGATTACTGAGCTGATTAGCGTGTTGACCAAATTCACTAAGTAATAACCTCAACAAAGGTGGGGAAGTAAATGGGCAATACCAACGAGGCACCGGCAAAGGTTGCTTTTAAAATAAATGGTATGAGCTGTGCGGCTTGTGCTAATCGGATTGAAAAATCGCTTTCGGCAATCCCAGGGGTTGCCCAAGCCAATGTCAACTTGGCGATCGAGAAGGCAACGATAAGTTTTGACCCTAAGCGGGTTTCGCTTGACGACTTCATCAAAACGGTTACAAACCTTGGTTACAGTGTGGGTACGGATAAGGTTACCCTTAAGCTTTACGGCATGACCTGTGCCGCTTGTGCCAATCGGATCGAAAAGAGATTGGCCGGGTTGCCAGGGGTGATCGGTGCGGTGGTTAATTTTGCAGCTGAGAATGTATCGGTTGAATATATACCGGCGCAAATTACTCCCGCTGAGATGATAAAAGTAGTCTCTGATATGGGATACAAGGCTGTTCGGGCCGATGATACGGAGAGTGTGGATCGGGAGAAAGAGGAGCGGGAAAAAGAGGTTCGTCGCCAGACGATGCTATTTATTATTGCCGCAGTGTTTTCGCTGCCCCTCTTGTCGGTGATGTTCTTCGAGTTATTGGGGGTTCACCCGCCCGAATTACTAATGAATCCATATTTTCAGTTCGCTTTGGCCACACCGGTCCAGTTCTTTCCGGGCCTTCAGTTTTACCGCGGTGCCTATCACGCACTCAAGGCCAAGAGCGCCAACATGGACGTTTTGATCGCCATGGGTACCTCAGCGGCTTATTTCTACAGCGTGGCCATTACGTTTTTTGGCGAAGGTCCGGTTTACTTCGAGTCAGCCGCCGTTATTATCACCCTGATCCTGCTCGGAAAACTATTGGAGGCGATAGCCAAGGGACGGACTTCCGAGGCGATCAAGAAGTTGATGGGTTTGCAGCCGAAAACGGCGCGTGTCATTCGGGAGGGACAAGAGGTTGATATTCCCATCGAGCAAGTTCTGGTCGGCGATCTGATTTTGGTGCGTCCGGGTGAAAAAGTCCCGGTAGACGGCATTATCCAGAGCGGTACCTCAACGGTGGATGAGTCGATGCTGACCGGTGAAAGCATTCCCGTGGATAAAGGGCCGGGTGATGAAGTTATTGGCGCTACGATCAACAAACATGGGTCCTTTAAGTTCGAAGCTACTAAGGTAGGCAAAGATACAGCTTTGGCGCAGATCGTCAAGTTAGTCGAAGATGCTCAGGGATCGAAAGCCCCTATTCAGCGCCTAGCAGATATTATCTCCGGTTATTTTGTGCCGGCGGTGGTCGGATTTGCCTTGTTAACCTTTGCGGCCTGGTACTTTTCCCGCGGGGACTTTACCACCGCGTTGATCAATTTTACCGCGGTTCTGGTTATCGCTTGCCCGTGTGCGCTTGGGTTGGCAACGCCAACAGCGATTATGGTTGGTACGGGCAAAGGGGCTGAACACGGAATTCTGATTAAAGGCGGCGAGTACCTCGAAAAGGCACATCAGATCACCGCTGTCGTCCTTGATAAGACCGGAACGATTACCACAGGTAAGCCCACTGTTACAGATATTATCGCTGTCGATCAGGGGAGCGATGAGGAGGTGCTCCGGTTAGGAGCGATAGCCGAAAGGGGATCTGAGCATCCGCTGGGAGTAGCTATTGTTGAAAGCGCCAAAGCCAAAGAGCTTGAGCTCGGCGAGCCCGAGTCCTTTGAGGCCATCCCCGGCTATGGTGTGCGGGCAGTTGTCGAAGGACGGGAGATATTATTCGGTAATCACAAGCTGATGCAGGATGCAAAGATCGATATCCGGATGCTCCAAGATCAAATTGAACTGCTCGAAAGCCAAGGCAAAACAGTAATGACCATGGCTGTTGATGGGCGAGCTATGGGAGTGGTGGCGGTCGCCGACACGATCAAGGAGACTTCGGCTGAAGCTATTAAGGAAATACAGCAGATGGGCATCGAGGTTTACATGATCACCGGGGATAACCGTCGGACGGCACAAGCCATCGCCGAACAGGTGGGGATTACGAACATCTTGGCGGAGGTGTTGCCGGAGAATAAGGCCGAAGAAGTGCAAAAACTCCAAGCCCAAGGAGATGTTGTGGCGATGGTTGGTGATGGAATTAACGATGCTCCGGCCTTGGCGGCGGCTGATGTGGGGATGGCTATAGGTACCGGGACCGACGTGGCGATGGCAGCGGCAGACATTACCTTAATGCGTGGTGACCTGAGAGGGATTGTCGACTCGATTCGGCTGAGCAAACAGACGATGCGGATCGTTAAGCAGAATCTGTTCTGGGCCTTTGCCTATAATAGTGCGGGTATTCCCATAGCGGCGCTCGGGTATCTTTCCCCGATGTTAGCAGGGGCCGCCATGGCGATGAGTTCGGTGAGCGTGGTGAGCAATTCCCTGCGGCTAAAAAGATTCAAGCCAAGGTAGTAACACTAAAAAAGTGCGATTAAGGTAGGAGGTGTACTCAAAGATGACCACTCAGACTTTTCGGGTAAAAGGCATGACCTGTAATCACTGTGTAATGGCCGTGAAGAAAGCGATTGGTGCCGTGAATGGTGTCAGCAGTGTCGATATCTCGCTGGCTGACGGAATGGTCACCGTAACCGGCACCGATGTCTCCAAAGAAGATGTAATTCGGGCGATTGAAGATGCGGGGTATGAAGTGGAATAAAAAGTGACTTACTACTCTTTAGGAAAGCAACCGCCGGGTATCTTTTGAGCTGTCGGTTGCTTTTCAGCCTCTGGCGTAAGTTTAGCCAACCTTTTTTCCGGGGGTGTTAGTGTAAAGTTTTAGTAGGTGAACAAGGAAGATAAGTAATGAGATAGAA
>CAZAAT010000099.1:0-4437 GCA_964483175.1 uncultured Bacilli bacterium | reverse complement strand
CTTTCAATAAAAAACGGTTCGAAAGGTTCTAGATATTGTACACCATGCTCTACCAATCGAAAAAGCCCCATTTTTCAAAGCTTCTTTTGTACTCTATAGGGTTTTCATTTTCAGAATTAGCAACAACCTGTCCCTTTGCAGTCGTAACAGAGCATTTCTATAATCAACTCTGTATAGATTATTCCCCATGCTTAATATAACGGTGTGTTATAATTCGCATATAAGGGCTGGGGGGTGAAAATATGATAAACATCAGGATGCCTGTTGTAATTACTCGGGATGAAGATGGCTATTACCTGGCTGAGGTGCCAGTGTTAAAAAACTGCTTTGCCCAGGGAGAAACCAGGGAAGAAGCACTTGAAAACATAAAAGAAGTTATCAGTCTTTGCCTGGAAAGCATGGCTGAAGAAGGCGAACCGATTCCATACGAGTATACTTTAGAGCAGGTAGAGGTAGTCGTATAGTGCCAAAACTCCCAGTGGTTTCCGGCGACCAATGCATAGCGGTACTGCAAAAGCCAGGTTGTCGTGTTACAAGGATCACAGGAAGCTATGCTTGGCTTGTACGTTTGGGTAGGACTTAATTACTGGTGCTAAAAAACAAAACATTGGGCAATAACACTATTAAAACTCTGATTAAATGTTCTCTGGCACCTGTTCTGTTATTTCTCTTGACGGTGCCGATAAATGCAGTTGAAAGCAGCCCGGAAGAAGACACGCTTCTGTTTTTGGGTAATGAAAAACTTGCCCCTATTGTTTATCAGGAAAACGGCGTGGCAAAAGGAATAGCTGTCGATATAGCGAAAGCAATAGGTGAAAAAATTGGGCGCAGAATTGAAGTTGAGGCTACCAATTGGGATAAAGCCCAGGAGAGGGTATTGTCTGGAGAAGCCGACGGGCTGCTTCAGATTAATTCGACTTTGGAAAGAGAAATAATTTATGACTTTTCCGCCGAGTTATTAAAGTCAGAGTTCTCCATATTTAGGGGAAGAGACAATATTAGTATTAATAGCATATATGATTTACGCGGTAAAAACGTTGGGATAGAATCAGGAGGGTACCCTTATCATTTATTACAGAATTTCGGTGGTGTTGAGATTGTAATCATCTTAAACTGGGCTGCTGGTTTTGAAATGATTAACTCTGGCGAATTGGATGCCGTAGTTGTGGATAGATGGATTGGGGAATACGAACTTGCTAAAAGCAGGACTCGTGGGATACAGGTTGTAGATAATCCGATCGAAAGTCTTTACTCTCGCATTGCAGTGAAAGAAGGCAACACCGAATTGCTAAACCTAATTAACGCAGGTCTGGAAGAAATAAAAAATGATGGCACTATGGCTCAAATATTGAATCGCTGGAGTGGGAAAAACATAGTATACATTACTGAGGAAGGTTTGAGAAAGACTGTTGTATATACAGTTGGTGGTATCCTGCTGTTAATTTTACTCGGAGCTCTGTTTATTATTACCAGGCTTCAAAAAATGAATCGCCAACTTGAGGCGAAAGTGCAGGAGAGGACAAGGGAACTTCATGAAGCAAACGAACAATTAAAACAAATTTCAACGATAGATGGTCTCACCAATATTCTAAACAGGCGAAGCTTTGATGAACTTTATGAAAAAACTTGGAAGATGAGCTTGAGAGAAAAACAGCCATTATCTGTAATAATTTTAGATATCGACCACTTTAAAGAATATAACGATACTTATGGGCATTTAGTGGGCGATCAAATCCTGAAAACCGTTGCCGGTATTCTCAGGGATGCAGCACAACGCCCGGCGGATTTGGTAGCGCGTTTTGGTGGGGAAGAATTTGTAGTCGTTTTGTTTAATACAACGGAAGACGGCGCGGTGAGATTTGCTGAAGGAACCAGGGGCAAAATAGAAAATTCAGTTATTAATTATGATGGAAAGCATACATCCATTACTGCCAGTTTGGGCGTTGCAACGATGGTTCCTCATGGAGATGTTAGGCCTGCTGAACTAATAGAACTGGCTGATCAGGCAATGTACCAAGCGAAGAAAGAAGGGCGAAATAGAGTAAATAAGACGAGTTTGCTTGTAAAACGATTACCTTAAAATAGCCGGTGGTTAAACCGCAATATCCCGCTTTGTAAACCACCAGGCTCCAGCAACCGAACAAAAAGCTATCGTAATTCCAAAGAATAAAACATTAAAAATCCCCAGACTTCCATCAGCTAATGCGGCGTTATAATCGTAGTAATGGAAAAAAGAAACGTATTTTAGCCATTCCAGATTTTCGCTTAGCAGTGCCATAACATTTAATACATACATCACCAGAAGGATACCACCACAGGCCATATAAACCCGGCTTCTTTCAGAAAATATTGCCGAAAACAGCATCCCCATACTGAATATCGCCCATCCAAACAGGAAGGATATTGCGGCTACCAGCGCAAAATTGGCAAAGTTATAGCTGACTGCGTGCATCGGGGCCAGTGCGACAATGGCAAATATGGAAACTATCGTAAATACCAGCAATGAGACAAGGCCTGCCGTGTATTTGCCCAGAAACAGTTTAAGCCTGGATACCGGCTTTGAAAGTATTAGTTCTGCTGTTCCCTTTTCTATTTCGCCAGCCAAACCCGAACCTGCAATAGAAAGTAGCAGAAAAATAGCCATTAAAGGCCACACCAGGCTGAAATGCTCCATTGCCAGAAACTGCTCTATAGTAGAAAAACCCAGGCTTTCAATACCTAGCGCCTTATAGAAAGCCTCCGGGAATGATTCAAACATTTTCTCAAACGCTTCTGCATTTTTCTGCATGGAAGGAAACAGCGCGACGTACATCCACATGAATATCAAGCCGGTGATTGAATAAACCGCAAAAGAAATTTTCCTGTCTTTAATCGTTCTCCAAAAAATATTTAACATGATTATTCTTCCGAGTTGGAATAGTATTCCAGAAATATATCTTCCAGTGAGGGCTGCGATATTTCAATATGAGTTAGGCGGTGTTTGCCAAGCCTGGCCAAAGCCGGGTTTATATCGCCTTTTACCCTAAGCAGTAAGCCGTTTGTAAATTCTTTTATCAGCTCTGTATTTTCGTCCAAAAACTCCTGTTTATCAACCGGTTCTTCGAACTGTGCATTTATAATATTTAGCTTCTTTTCTTTGAGTACGGCGATGCTCTGTGAAGCTACCATCTTACCTTTCTTAATTATCCCTACCCGGCCGCACACTCTTTCTACTTCAGCCAGGTTGTGGGAGGACATAAAAACTGTAGATCCTTGTTGGGCAAGTTCTTGCAGTAGTTCATATACTTCATTCTGAAGCAGTGGATCCAGCCCCTGAGTTGGTTCGTCAAGAATAATCATCTCGGGTTCGGTCATAAATGCAAGAACGAGACTTAATTTTTGTTTATTTCCGGAAGATAGATACTTCGATTTTATTTTTGTATCTAAACCAAATCGGCGCACGAGTTGATCGGACTTATCCTTGTGTTTATAAAAACGCCTTATAAAATCGATGTGCGTCTGACCGTCCCAATCCCCGTACAGGTGGGAGTTGCTGGATAGATATCCTATTTGTTTCTTTAACTCAACATAGTCTTTTTGAGCGTCCTTGCCGAGTATGGTGATAGAACCTGCCAGAGGGTGGAGAAAATTCATCATACATCGAATGGTGGTAGTTTTGCCAGCACCATTAGGTCCAAGGAACCCGAACAGCACCCCTTTTTCAACCTCAATGGAAATACCATCAACGGCTTTAATATGCCCGAAATACTTTTTAAGATTATTTATCTCAATAGCTGCCAAAAATGCCGACTCCTGTTGAAAACTTCTGTGTAAGGTATTGGGAATCCTTGAACATTAGCGATACCCCGTATCTTCGTTAATTGTATTCTCAGTTTTGTTTTTATTTCAAGTGATTGCAGGTGTTGCAGGGTAATAAGAAGCAGTGGGGGAAGAATGGAAAGGCGAAGAAGTAGTATTGAGCGGCTGTATGCATGGGTATGGCTTTCAGATAGTGGTTAGTTTGTGGGGAATATTGAAATTATACAGATGAGGCTTGTGTTGCAGCTTTATTTATTGCCAGTATTGCAAATAAAAAAAAGGAGGAGTAGCCTTTCCTCCTCCTTTTTTTTAAAGCCCAAGACAACAGTATTTAGCTTTTGCCCATCAGCACCAGAATGCCGTACACAATCAGGAAAATGCCGATGATCCAGGAGATGATAGTTGGAAGGCTTAAAAATGGCAGAATCAAAAAGCCTGCTACTATACAAACGATAGCCACCACCAATTTATTGGAAAAAATGCCCATGTCACCCTCCTTATATTTTGTCGAAAGATTAGCACCGTCCTGGTACAGTGTCAATAAATTTTATGAAGAAGGATAAGGAAAATATTATTACTAATCCGGAAATGACGATGTATAAAAATTCATTGAACCTTCGTGTTTGTATCGCTAAGGCC
>CAZAAT010000098.1:0-5062 GCA_964483175.1 uncultured Bacilli bacterium | reverse complement strand
TTGGTCAAAGAGTTCGTGGGAACCTACAAGCCCAAACACCACCTCTTAGATCCCGAAAACCCGGTGACGATGGGTCCGTTAGATCTCTTTGATTTTTATTTCGAACATAAGCGAGATCAGGCTGAGGCGATGCGCAAGGCTCAAGATGTTATTGTAGCAGTTGGCAAAGAATACGGAGCGAAGACCGGCCGCAGCTATGGTCTATTTGAGACCTACAAATTAGAAGATGCGGAGACTGCGATTGTAGTCATGAGCTCAACCGCCGGTACGGCCAAGGCAGTCGTTGATGAGCTGCGCGCTCAAGGACAGAAGGTTGGCCTCTTGAAATTACGTAGCTTCCGGCCGTTTCCTTATGCAGAGTTGGCTCAGGCTCTTCAACACTTAAAGGCCATAGCCGTGATGGATCGTGCTGATAGTTTTAATGCCTTTGGTGCGCCATTGTTCGTGCAAACTAGGGCGGCTTTGTATGATTTGCCCAATCGCCCAGCGATGGTTAACTATATTTTTGGGCTTGGCGGACGTGATTGTGACATGAGCCAGATTGCCCAAGTCTATGCGGATCTGGAGGAGATTGTTAAGAACAACCAGACCGGTGAAATCATCAGATATCTTGGTGTTCGGGAGTAATTGTCTCGAGCAACACACAGAGTTTGGGGGAGGGAAACAACTTGGCTACTTTAAAAGAACTGGCCCAGCGGCCGGACCGGTTTACCGGAGGCCACCGGGCGTGTGCCGGATGTGCTGCGCCGATTGCGGTTCGCCAGGTGATGGCGGCCTTGGACCCGGAGATTCCTGTGGTTACGGCGAATGCTACCGGATGTTTAGAAGTGACGTCTACGATCTACCCGTTTACGGCCTGGAAAGGCAGCTATATTCACTGTGCCTTTGGGAATGCCGCGGCAACTTTGAGCGGGGTGGAGTCCGCATATCGTTCCCTGAAAAGGCAGGGTAAAATTGCAGATCGACCGATGAAGTTTGTTGCTTTCGGCGGGGACGGCGGAACCTATGATATTGGTTTCCAGTCCTTATCCGGGGCAATGGAACGCGGTCATGATCTAGTTTACATCTGCTATGATAACGGAGCTTATGCTAATACGGGCATCCAGCGCTCGAGTGCAACCCCACGTGGTGCTAGCACCACTACTTCGCCTGCAGGTCGGGTTATCGGTGGGAAACCACAGCAGCGCAAAGATCTCACTGCGATTATGGTGGCTCATGATATTCCATATGTCGCACAGGCCAGTGTTAGCCACTATATGGATTTAATGCGTAAGGTTGAAAAGGCTTTTGCCACCGACGGACCAGCCTTTATCAATGTGATGAGCCCTTGCCGGCTCACCTGGGGCACACCTCCGGAAGAAACCATTGAGGTTGCCAGAGAAGCGGTTGAAAGCTGTTTCTGGCCGCTATATGAAGTGGTAGACGGGGTCTGGAAACTGACCTATAAACCACGTCAGAAAACCTCGTTTATCGATTGGATGAAGCGCCAGGCCAGGTTTAGACATCTGTTTAAACCGGAGCCGAAGACGGAGATCTTGGCGGAGCTCCAGGCAGACGTAGACAAACGCTGGGAGCAGTTGCTCGCTCGCGTTGAGGCTTAAGATTAACACCGATAGTCATGGAAATACTAGTAAACAAAGGAGCTGAGGGCCGATGCTGGATTTGCGGTTTGTACGCAGCAACCCCGAGGCGGTGAGGGAAGGCTTGCGCCTGAAACGGGTGGATGCACCCCTTGATGAACTGTTAGAGTTAGACGAGCGCCGTCGGAAAAACCTCTTTGAGGTTGAACAGCTCAAGGCGGAACGCAATGAGAACTCTAAGGCGGTTGCGGAATGCAAAAAGTCAGGGCAGGATGCGTCTAGCCTCATTGAGCGCACCAGAGCGATTGGTCAGGAAATCAAGGCCCGAGATGAAGAACTCGCGCAGATCGAGGTTAGAATGCACGAGATTCTGTTGTCGATTCCGAATATTCCTGATGATAGTGTGCCAGAGGGTGCGACAAGTGACGATAATGTGGAGGTCAGCCGCTGGGGTGAGCCGCGTGATTTTCCCTTCGAGCCGTTGGCCCATTGGGATTTAGGGGTTAACCTTGATGTCCTTGATTTTGAGCGGGCGGTCAAAATCTCCGGATCCCGGTTTGTAGTGAACAAGGGGTTAGGCGCGCGTTTGGAGCGGTCTCTAGTTAACCTAATGCTTGATCTACATACGGCTAAACATGGGTATCGGGAAGTTTTCCCGCCGGTTCTGATGAATTCGGCCTCAATGACCGGGACCGGGCAGCTACCGAAGTTCGCTGAGGATATGTTTAAGTGCGAAAACTATGACTTGTATCTGGCTCCGACGGCGGAGGTTCCGGTAACTAACCTGTATCGGGATGAGATTTTGGATGCCAGTCAGCTGCCGATTTACCACTGTGCGTACACCCCATGCTTTAGAGCCGAAGCCGGGGCGGCCGGGCGTGATACCAGAGGTTTAATCAGGGTTCATCAGTTTAATAAGGTTGAATTAGTCAAATTTGTGCTGCCGGAAACCTCCTTTGAGGAATTGGAGAAATTGGTGACCGACGCCGAGGCAGTTTTGCAGTTATTAAATTTACCCTACCGGAAAGTACTGATCTGCACTGGTGATATGGGATTTTCCAATGCTAAGCAGTACGACTTAGAAGTCTGGATGCCTAGTTATGGTCGGTACGTCGAGATTTCCAGCTGCTCCAACTTTACTGATTACCAGGCCAGACGGGCGAATATTCGGTTTAGGCGTGAAGTCGGAGCCAAACCTGAGTATGTTCATACTCTTAATGGATCAGGCTTGGCCGTCGGACGGACAGTAGCAGCAATTATCGAAAACTTCCAACAGGCCGATGGGACGATCGAAGTTCCAGAAGCGCTGCGTCAGTATATGGGAACCGATTTTATCAAGCCGGAATAGACAAAAGACAAGGTCGGGGTCTATAATATAACTAGACTGCTGATTTTTGTGGAGGTGAGGAAATGGACGCCAGCGACGGTAAGTCGCGCAACATGCTTACTGGCCATTTTCCTCTTAGCTCCCGGCATCATCGCTCCTAGGATAGGTGAGCTCAGGCATGGAAATGGCCTGAGCTCTTTATTTAGGAGGGATTGTGATGCTAAAGATCTACCAGACGGTCGGCGACGAACTTCATCAGGTTGAATCCATCGATGGCAAGGGCTTGTGGGTGGAGTTGGTTAATCCGACCGAAAACGAGATAGTACAAGTGGCTGAGGCGACAAACCTATTGCCGGAGTTTTTAAAAGCTGCGTTAGACGAAGAGGAACGTCCCCGCATCGAGACTGATGAGGGGCAGGTTCTCATCGTGATCAACATCCCATTTTCCCATGGAGACAATGGTGATTACAATTATGACACGATTCCGCTAGGCATCGTTATCAATGATCATGTCGTGGTAACCGTCTGCCTCCGGGAAAATCCTCTCTATGCCGAATTGCACTCCTTGCGGGTTGCCAAAGGTATCCATACCCAGAAAAAAACACGGTTTTTGCTACAGATCCTGTTCTATAACGCTGCTCTTTTTCTTAAATACTTGCGGCTCATTGACCGCAAGAGTAATGAAATTGAGCGGGTGCTGCATGGTTCGACCAAAAATGAGGAGTTGATTAGACTACTCAACCTCGGCAAGAGCTTGACCTATTTTACGACCTCTTTGCGTTCCAATGAGATTGTATTGGAGAAATTGCTCAAGTCAAAATTGGTCAAAGTAGGCGATGAGGATGCCCAGGTCACCTCGCGAATCCTCAAGATGTATGAGGAAGATGAGGATCTGTTAGAGGATGTTATCACCGAGAATAAGCAGGCTATTGAGATGGCTGAGGTTTACAGCAGTATTCTTGCTGGGACGATGGATGCTTTTGCTACGATTATTTCTAACAACCAAAACACAGTGATGAAATTTCTGGCTTCGGTGACCATTATTATGGCCCTACCGACGATGGTAGCTAGCTTTTACGGGATGAACGTGGCCCTGCCTTTTCAACGCTCACCATATGCTTTTGTAGGTACATTGGTGTTTTCGGGGCTGCTTGTGGCGGGTGCTACTTATATGATGACCAAACGAAAGATGTTGTGAACTGGTCAGCAAGCCTTCAGGTTAACTATCGTTGACGCTACTTTATTTATCTGGTATATTTAATAGTGCGGTTCGCGGAGAGGTGGCAGAGCGGTTGATTGCGGCGGTCTTGAAAACCGTTGAGGTGCAAGCCTCCGTGGGTTCGAATCCCACCCTCTCCGCCATTTTAAATGCTGCGAAACCCCTGGGCGTAAAGGGGTTTTTATTTTTTACACCCACTCGGTAATTTCGGCCAATTCTTTGCGTTTAGTACCCCTGGGCTGGGCCGCCGGATATCCTAGGGCGATAATGGCGATCGGTCGACGTCCGCTGGGGATGTCCAGAATCTGGCTAGCTTGGTCTTCGTCAAAAGAACCTACCCAACACGAACCTAGACCTTCCGCTGTAGCAGTCAGGATAATGTTTTGAGCTGCTATTGCCGTATCTTGCAGGCAATATAAGTTGGCGCCACGCTCGTGGTAGCGAGTAGCCGAAACCTCTGGTTCGACGCAGATGACAATGTCTAGAGGAGCTTCAGCCACGAAGCGTTGTCCCTTGGCAGCCTGGGCGAGTTGCTCGCGTTTGGTCTGGTCTTGAACCACGTAAAAAAACCAGGGTTGGAGATTGCCGGCCGATGGTGCCTGCCGGGCAGCTTCGAGAAGTTTCTCAATTATCTCTGTTGGGATCGGGTCAGGGCGAAACCCCCGTACAGAGTAACGGTTGATGATAGCCTCAAAAACATCCATTATAAACACCGCCTCGCTAGACTATTTAATAAAAGGATTGGCTACGTCATCCAAGTAATCCTGGTCTGATGCAGAATTTGCCATGACAGCCAGTTAATAAATGGTCAATTTGTTTGCTGAAGTTGGTGAATCTCTTGTCAACCGACCGTAAATTTGATATTATATGTAAGCAGCAGCTGCGGAGAGATACCCAAGCAGGTTGAAGGGGACGGTTTGCTAAACCGTTAGTAGG
>CAZAAT010000097.1:0-5102 GCA_964483175.1 uncultured Bacilli bacterium | reverse complement strand
AGTCGTTTCCTAGTCCCTGGTCGCGCTTGGCCTACCTCTCCGAGATTTCCGAGAATGACAAGGCGGTCTATATCGTGGCTAAGCGGGGAGATCGGGTGATCGGTTATACCGGCATGTGGGTGATTTTTGACGAAGGCCACATTACTACGTTGGCGGTAGATCCTTCCGAGCGGAGAAAAGGGGTAGGGCGCTTGTTGCTGCGAAAGCTAACTGAAATTGGGAAAAGCCGAGGCATACTGCGCATGACCCTTGAGGTCCGCAAATCCAACCACCGGGCCTATCAGCTCTACCGGAGTGAAGGTTTTGTCCCGGTCGGGATCCGGCCAGGTTACTATCGTGATAATAATGAAGATGCCATAATAATGTGGAAGGACCAGCTATAATGAAAGATATGAATCCGGATGCCCTAGTATTGGGTATCGAAACCAGCTGCGACGAGACCGCAGCGGCCGTAGTACGCGGGGGTAGAGAGGTGCTTTCCAGCGTCATCTCCTCCCAAGTCGACCTGCACCAAAAGTATGGTGGGGTGGTGCCGGAGGTAGCATCCCGGAACCATTTGGAACGGATCCTGCCTGTGATCGATGAGGCAATCAGCTTAGCTGGGGTGGGCTTATCCCAGATAGACGCTGTAGCAGTGACGCATGGGCCCGGTTTAGTAGGTAGTTTGCTTGTTGGCGTATCCGTTGCTAAAGCGGTCGCTTTTGCCCTGCAGATTCCTCTGATCGGGGTCAACCACGTCGAAGGTCATATTTATGCCAATTTTTTGGCCTTCCCTGAATTAAAGCCACCATTGATCTGTCTGACCGTTTCCGGGGGGCATACCGCACTCTTCGCAGTCCAGCAACTCGGCCAATACGAAATGCTCGGCCAGACCAGAGATGATGCTGCCGGAGAGGCTTTTGATAAAATTGCTCGTGTTCTGGGCCTCGGCTACCCTGGCGGTCCTGAGGTGGAGCGGGTGGCGCGCGAGGGAGATCCGGAAGCCTACGACTTTCCCCGAGCGCTATCAGGCGAGACGACCTTGGATTTTAGCTTTAGCGGGCTGAAAACGGCGGTGTTGAATCACCTTAATCAACGACGCCAAAAAGTCGGGGTAGCCGGGCTGGTTCCAGGTGAAATAGCGGATATTGCCGCCTCGTTTCAGGCAGCGATCATCGATGCTCTGGAGGAAAAGGTTATCTTTGCCATGGAACGGACAGGCATCAACCAGGTTGCCCTATCAGGCGGAGTAGCGGCCAATCGTGCGTTGCGGGAACGCTTACAGCGCTCAACCGAGCTGCGCGGAGGCCAGTTCTTTGCGCCGCCTTTTGATTATACGACTGATAATGCTGCGATGATTGCCGCTGCAGGCTTTCACCGTTTGGCGGCCGGAGAACGCTCTGAGTTGTCGCTCAATGCCATACCCGGCTTACAATTCGGCAATTGAGGATCCTGGCTACAGGATTCTCAGCCTCGCCCGTCGAATCGCCATAAAGTTAACGATATCTGGATAAGGTGGCTAATGATGGTTATGCGGTGCATGTTCGTACTAGGTATTTTATGTTGTTTAGTGGTAGCTGTTCCGATCAATGCTGCTAATTTAAGTTTCGGCACCGAGCTTACCGGAATGGGTGGTGCGGGCGTCGCACTGATCAAGGATGTCTATGCGGCTGTTTGGAACCCGGCCGGCCTGGCGCGAGTAAATCGCTTTTCGATCGAGCCGAACCTCTCTTTCTTTACTACTCAGCCCGAAGTTCTCGGGGAGTATAGAGATTACCTCAACGGTGCTGAGTTGCCGGCGGATCCTCTGCACTTTGAAGCCGGCGGGATCGTTGGCTTTGCGACCCCGCGCTTTGCCTTTAATATGGCGGGACAAGCCTTGGGAGTGACAACCCCGGCGGTAGGTGAAACGCCGTATCAATCCGAAGCTGCCTTGGTGTACAACTCCAAAGTTAGTATGGCTTGGCCGCTACCGATATTAGGACGGACCTTGGCACTGGGTACCACTTTCAATTATTACAGCGCCCATAAGTACGAAGCCGGGCTCACCGCTGACTTTGCGGACGTTGATTCTACCTCAACTTATGTCGGTGCCGGGCGCTCGTTTGATGTCGGCGCCCAAATAGATTTGGCGGGCAACTTGCGCTTGGGCTTGGTCGCTCGCGATATCGGGGGTACATTTGAGTGGGGGCGGGATGATTTCGTTAGCCGAGTTCAACCGGTCACCCCAACATATCAGGCCGGACTCGGCTGGGACGGTCGGAGCCTGCGGGCTGCCTTTGATTGGGAATGGGATGAAGCAGATCTACGCCGCTACCGTATCGGCTTGGCCAAAGACTTCTGGCGGCTGTTTACGATCAGAGTTGGCGGGATTATCGAGCCAGAACAGGAACCGACGTATACCGGCGGACTAAGTCTGAGGCTAGGCGCTTTTAGCCTCAATTTGGCTGCTGCCAACCAGGCTGAGGCTTGGCAGGCCACCGTATCGATGGCGCTAAATATGTAAAGAATGCTAAAGGAGGGTTATTATGACTACTGAGATGGACAAAATTAAAGAACGGGTTAAGGAAGTGGCTAAGGATGGCAAACTGGCTTGCCGGGTTGCCTTTCAAATTGCTGCTGAGTTCGATGTTGCTCCCCGTAAAGTTGGAGATGCGGCTAACGAGTTGAAGATTAAACTCGCCGGTTGTCAGCTCGGCTGTTTTAAATAGGAGCCTGTGATGTCCACTTCTCGCGAGTTCTATGATCTGTTAACAGTTGATGATGCCAGTCAAGCTCTGTTGAAGTCGATCAGCCGCCTCACGCAAACCGAAGAGGTGCCGCTCTTGGCCGCTTTGGGACGCATCGTCGCCGCGGAGATTACGGCCAGAGCCGATATTCCAGGATTTGCCCGGTCTACAGTTGACGGTTATGCGATCAGGGCCAAGGATAGCTTTGGAGCGTCCCAGAGCATTCCCGGTCTTTTTACTGTGATCGGCGGCGTACGGATGGGTGAGGTCAACACCTTGACTATCGGGGCCGGAGAAGCAGTTGAAGTACCAACCGGTGGAATGCTGCCGGCTGGTGCCGATAGCGTAGTGATGGTCGAGCATGTTGAACGGACCGGTGAGATCCTAGAGGTATACGAAGGGGTCTCCCCGGGCGAGAACATGGTCGCCCCCGACGAAGATCTGCGCCAAGGGGAGACAATTTTACCCCTTGGGTCTCGGGTGCGGGCCCAGGATATCGGGGCTTTAGCCGCTTGTGGTATTACTACGGTTCAGGTTTATCGCCGCTTGAAGGTCGGGTTGCTCTCTACCGGTGATGAGATCGTGCCGATCGAGACAGATCCGCTGAAACCCGGTCAGATTAGGGATGTTAATTCGTGGGCCTTGGCCGCCAACCTCAACCGCTTGGGGTGTGAGGTTGTCTTGGGCGGGATTATGCCTGACAACTTTGATCAGCTGGTAACTGCGGTCCAGCGTCTGGTGGATGCAAGCGATCTGGTGCTGATTTCAGGGGGCAGTTCGGTTGGGATGCGAGATCACACCATTGATGTAATCGAGCAACTCGGGTCTCGGAGAGTGATTTTCCACGGGGTTACCATCAAACCGGGTAAGCCTACTTTGGCCGGTGTAGTCGACCAGGTTCCCGTAATCGGCTTGCCGGGCCATCCAGCTAGTGCGCTGGTAGTATATAAGGTTTTCGTGGAGCCGATCATTCGTTACCTGCAGGGAGAGGTTGAGATCCATCCCCGCAGGATTTTGCGCTTGCCGATAACCCGCAGTCTCGCTTCGCCTGCTGGTCGCGAGGAATACGTTCGGGTCCGGATCGTTGAGCAAGATGACGGTTTTTGGGCTGACCCGGTGCTTGGCAAGTCCGGGTTGGTTTCTACGCTCCTCAGAGGCCAGGCTTTAGCCCGAATTCCTCTTGGTAGCGAAGGGGTTAAAGCCGGTGAGCTTGTGGAATTATTAGCCTGGGATGAGGGAGAGATACGATGACTAGACGCGTTTATCTAACACAGCGCCCTTGGGAGGAGTTGCAGCCTCTTTTTATCGAGCGAATTCGCGAGTCTACGCGGATTGGCGTAGAAGTTATCCCCACCACCGAAGCCTTAGGACGGATTACCGCTGAAGCGTTGCGGGCCAAAATCAGTTCACCGCATTACCATGCGTCGGCGATGGACGGGTATGCGGTGCGTTCCGAAGCTACCTTTGGGGCATCCGAGGCCACCCCGGTTGTTCTTCCTATAGCTGATGCTATTCCGGTCAATACCGGCCAACCGCTGCCAAGAGGAAAAGATGCGGTGGTCATGATCGAAGATGTGCATGAGACATCCGAAGGTCTGGAGATCATTAAGGCTGTTGCACCATGGGAGAATGTTCGACCGGTTGGTGAAGACATCGTCTTTGGCGAGATGATTTTGCCGCAGCATCACCGGATAACTCCGGTGGATTTGGGTGCGCTGTTGGCCTCCGGAATCTTGCGAGTTCCGGTCTTTGTGCGGCCACGGGTCGGTTTTATCCCTTCTGGTTCGGAGATCATGGATATTACCCAATACCCGGATAAGGTGGATCTGGCCCCGGGTGAAATCGTTGAGTTCAACTCCCGGGTGATCACCGGCTTCTTGCATGAGTGGGGTTGTACGAGCAAGGTTTATCCGGTTGTGCCGGACGAGCCCGGCCTGATCAAACAGGCCTTGCTTACTGCAATAGCAGAAAATGACTTGGTGATTATTAATGCTGGCTCGTCTGCCGGTTCAAAAGATTACACCGCTGATGTGATTGAGGAGTTGGGTGAGCTATTAGCCCACGGGGCCGCGATTAAGCCTGGCAAACCGGTGATTCTCGGAATGGTCCAGGGTGTTGGCGTGGTCGGATTGCCCGGCTATCCCGTCTCGGCGATTGTGGCCGCAGAGATTTTTATTAAGGCTGCGGTGGGAGCGCTCCAAAATTGGGAACCGCCGAGTTACCCGAAGATGACGGCGACGCTGACCAAAAAGCTGGTCTCTTCTCCGGGGGCCGAGGAATTTGTCCGGGTACGGGTGGGTCAAGTCGGTGACCAGGTTATGGCCATCCCGATCGCCCGCGGCGCCGGCCTGATTATGTCGATGGTCAAGGCTGACGGGATGGTGAGAGTTCCGC
>CAZAAT010000096.1:0-5141 GCA_964483175.1 uncultured Bacilli bacterium | reverse complement strand
TTAGTATAGATAGCTGCGAGGTTTTCTTTTGACCTACTAAACCTTTACAGGTACTCCGGGGGTTGTGGCGGTTTCCAGTAAGCCCAGGTTATGGTATAATACCCTGGTAGTCTGGAGGGATTATCGAGATGAAGATCGGCATTATCGGTTTGCCAACCGTGGGTAAAACCACGCTGTTTAATCTACTGACCGGGGCATCTGCCGAGACGGGTGTGTTATTTGGTGAAGGTCGTGAAGCCAACCTTGGTAAGGCGCCGGTTCCAGATCAGCGCATTGACAAGCTTAGCGAGATTTACCAACCGAAGAAGACGACCTATGCGACGGTAGAGTTTTCTGATATTCCAGGGCTGAACCCAAGCAGTGGTAAAGAGGCCAATCGCAAATTTTTGGATTATGTACAGGATGCAGAGGCGTTAGTGCATGTAGTTCGGGCTTTTGGCGATCCAAGCGTTCCTTTTATCTACGAGGAGATCGACCCAATCCGGGACTTGGAGCAGATACATACCGAACTACTCTTGGCCGACTTGACCTTGGTTGAAACCAGGTTAGAACGGATTGCTAAGAATAAAAAGCCGCGCCCCGAAGAAGCCTTTGAACGGTCCGCTCTGGAAAAATATCAGAGTGCGCTGAACGAGGAACGCCCGTTAAGTACCGTGGAGCTAACAGACCAGGAAAAGGCGGCAGTATACTCGTTATCTTTTCTGACAGTAAAACCGATGATGATTGTAGTCAATACCGATGAAGATGCTTTGGTAAGCGGGGATTTCGCGAAAAGCGCCGAAGTACGCAAGTACGCCGAGGCCCATCACGCACCGCTGGTCGTCGTCTCGGCCAAGATCGAGGCAGAGATCAGCGCTATGGATGAAGAAGATCGAAACACTTTCATGGAGGAGCTGGGGATTACCGAGTCCGGCTTGGTTAAGGTTACCCAAGCTGCCTATGAGCGGCTAGGTCTGATTTCTTTTCTTACCTCAGGGAAAGATGAGGTGAGAGCCTGGCCAATCAGAAGAGGCACCAATGCGCGCAAAGGTGCCGGCAAGATCCACTCCGACATCGAACGTGGGTTTATTCGGGCGGAGGTTATTAGTTATCACGACTTTATCGCTGCTGGCTCGATGGATGCAGCTCAGAAAGAAGGACTGGTCAGACTCGAGCCGGCCGATTATATCCTTCAGGATGGGGATATTGTTAATTTTAGGTTTAATGTATAGGTTTTTCTAATTCCGGAAGGAATTTTGACAGCTAAGTTGAACAGATACAAAACACTTTTTGGAAATGGAGGAGAAGCTTTCAATGACACATGAGAAAGCGACTTGGGAAAATAAAGTGGGGCTCGCTCAGACCTTAAAGGGCGGCGTCATTATGGATGTTACAACCCCTGAGCAGGCTAAAATTGCCGAAGATGCCGGTGCGGTTGCGGTTATGGCCCTAGAGCGGGTTCCTGCGGATATTCGGGCAGCCGGTGGCGTGGCGAGAATGGCGGATCCGCTGGTTATTGAAAAGATTCAAAAGGCGGTCAGCATACCTGTCATGGCGAAAGCCCGGATTGGTCATTTTGTTGAAGCCCAAGTTTTAGAGGCCCTAGGGATAGACTATATTGATGAAAGCGAAGTGCTAACCCCCGCTGATGAAGATTACCATATTGACAAGCACGAGTTTAAAGTTCCCTTTGTCTGTGGGGCCCGAAATCTCGGTGAGGCCTTGCGCCGGATTGGTGAAGGTGCAGCAATGATGCGCACCAAAGGTGAGGCCGGCACCGGTGACGTTGTCGAGGCGGTTCGCCATCTGCGTCAGGTAAATAATGATATTAGGCGGGTTCTTAACGCTCCCGAGGAAGAACTGATGACGATCGCAAAGGAGATGGGAGCCCCCTATGAACTGATCAAGGCTGTGCGGGAGGCCGGACGGCTGCCGGTGGTTAACTTTGCGGCCGGCGGGATTGCTACCCCTGCCGACGCAGCGTTGATGATGCAACTAGGTGCTGACGGGATCTTCGTCGGCTCCGGAATCTTTAAATCGGCTAACCCTCCAGAGCGGGCCAAGGCGATAGTTGAGGCCACCGCCCACTACGATGATCCGGATGTTATTGCCAAAGTGTCACGCGGCATCGGCGAAGCGATGCGGGGTATTTTTGCCGGATCACTCAAAGATGAGGAAAGGATTCAGAAACGCGGCTGGTAACAGAAATATTACCGCGTGTATGAGTATTTTGTTCATCAGATAGCAGAGAAATAATTGTAGCAAACATCGCCCCAGCCCTCTGTTTCCCTGGGGCGTTTTTTCTATTTCAAGCTAATAATGAGTGGAGGAGACCTTGTCATGCAGAATCAGTTTAATGAAATATTAAACCAGTTAGTCAGGTCAGTAGACCCGGAAGTCGCCGACGCGATCAGGCTTGAGGAGGATCGCCAATCTGAGAAGATTGAGCTGATCGCCTCAGAGAATTTTGTTAGTGATGCGGTTCGAGCCGCACAAGGCTCGGTGCTAACCAACAAATACGCTGAAGGCTACCCCGGAAAACGCTACTATGGTGGATGTGAGTACGTAGATCTAGTTGAAGATTTGGCCCGCGATCGAGCTAGGGAACTGTTCGGCGCAGAGCATGCCAACGTACAGCCTCATTCCGGATCCCAGGCTAACATGGCGGTCTACAATACCGTGCTCGAACCCGGGGATACTGTAATGGGCATGGATCTCACCCATGGCGGACACCTAACCCATGGCAGCCCGGTCAACTTCTCCGGTAAGACCTACAAGATGGTCTTTTACGGGGTTAGCGAAAAAACCGAGCGTATCGACTATGATCTGGTGAGACGGCTTGCCAAGGAGAACAAACCGAAACTCATTGTCGCCGGGGCCAGTGCTTACCCCCGAATTATTGATTTCAAGACTTTTGCGGAGATCGCCAATGAAGTTGGCGCATATCTTATGGTGGATATGGCTCATATAGCCGGACTAGTCGCTGCAGGATTACATCCCAGCCCGGTGCCGCATGCTACTTTTGTGACGACAACCACCCATAAAACCTTGCGCGGCCCACGTGGGGGTATGATTTTGACGACCAAGGAGTTTGCTAAAGCAATTGACAAAGCAATTTTCCCGGGCATTCAGGGTGGACCATTAATGCATGTAATTGCCGGAAAGGCTGTGTCATTTAGAGAGGCATTAAGCCAGGATTTTAAAGACTATCAGCAGAAAGTAGTAAATAATGCCAAATCATTGGCAGAAGCTTTGCTCGCCCGCGGGTTCCGGCTGATTTCCGGTGGGACCGATAATCATCTGATTCTAATCGATTTAACTAACCGTGATATTACCGGCAAAGATGCGGAACATGTTCTGGATTCGATCGGGATCACCGTAAATAAAAATACGATCCCCTTCGAAACCCGTAGCCCCTTTGTTACCAGTGGCATTAGAATTGGTACCCCAGCGGCTACCACTAAAGGGTTGGGCCCGGACGAGATGGTGCGGATCGCAGAGATCATGGATAAAGTTTTGGTTGCCGAGCCGGGTGAGGAGGCTCTGATTCGGGCTAAGGAAGAAGTTGCTGATCTTTGCAGATTGTATCAACAATAAGCACACTATATAGTTTAAAGGAGGTTTAAAGATGGCTCAATACTTGGAAATACGTTGGCATGGCCGAGGCGGCCAAGGAGCCAAAACCGCTGCTTTACTATTAGGCGAATCTGCTTCGGCAGCGGGCAAGTACATCCAGGCGTTTCCGGAGTACGGGCCGGAACGGATGGGAGCCCCGGTAGTTGCTTATAACCGGATTAGCGATAATCCGATCACCGTACACTGCCATGTCAAGGAGCCGAAGTACGTTGTAGTTCTAGATTCCACCTTTGTGGGCTCGGTTGATTTCACCGATGGGGTGCCTGAGGATGGCGTATTGGTCATCAATACTGACAAAGATCCCAGCGAGATGCGGAAGAAACTGGGCTTAGAGGAGAGCGGTATCAGGGTTTGTACCATTGACGCAACCCGGATCGCGCTCGACACAATCGGCAGGGCAATCCCCAACACTCCGATGATGGGCGCTTTGATTGGAGCAACCAAACTGTTAAACATCGATGATGTCATCGAAGATACCAAGCGCAAACTGGAGAAAAAGTTCCGCAATAAACCGGAGGTTATCGCTGGAAACCTGCAAGCAATCCAGCGTGCTTATGAGGAGGTGCAGGGTTAATGGATAGCGAGGCCAAAAAGACAGCGAATGTAGCGGCTCATGCTAAGGAACTTCCAGGTTGGCAAGATCTACTGCCGGCAGGAATGATCACCGAGGCCGGAAATGCCATTCAGTTTCAGACCGGTGATTGGCGGGTGCTGCGCCCGGTGTGGCGGGAGCCCAATTGTATTCAGTGTCTATTTTGTTGGGTCTATTGCCCTGATAACGCAGTGCGGGTAGAAGGGGGCAAGGTTACCGGATTTGATCTGGCCCACTGCAAGGGTTGCGGTATTTGCGCTACTGAGTGCCCGGGTAAGATTGATCGGGAGACCAAAGAACGCCATAAAGCAATTGAAATGGTCCCAGAAAGCAAATTCCGCGACTAGCGAGCGAAAGGAGGATAAATGGTGAGTAAAACCGTTGCATATACCGGTAATGAGGCTATAGCACATGGGATGAAGCAGATTAACCCGGATGTTATAGCGGCATATCCTATTACCCCACAAACTGAGATTGTCCAAATTTATTCGACCTTCGTGGCGGACGGGCTGGTGGATACCGAGTTCGTCACGGTAGAGAGCGAGCATAGTGCCATGTCGGCGGTTATCGGTGCCAGCGCTGCTGGGGCAAGAGCGATGACTGCGACTTCAAGCCAGGGCTTAGCATATATGCATGAGGTCGTCTATATCGCCGCTTCCATGCGGTTGCCAATTGTCATGGCCGTAGCTAACAGGGCGCTATCAGGCCCAATTAATATCCACTGTGATCACTCTGATACTATGGGTGAACGAGATTCTGGCTGGATTCAGCTATATTCAGAAAATGCCCAGGAGGCGTATGATAATCTAATTCAGGCGGTCAAAATTGCCGAGCATCCGGATGTTCAACTGCCGGTCATGGTCTGTCTTGACGGGTTTATTATCAGTCATGCCCTAGAAACACTGAGCCTTAATGAAGATGCTTTGGTCAAAGA
>CAZAAT010000095.1:0-5299 GCA_964483175.1 uncultured Bacilli bacterium | reverse complement strand
GATCCCCGTCACCCTCGCCCACAATCCGCCTAAAAAGAGAGTTATGCCAATCTTTAACACCAGCTCACTGGGTGAATCACCGGCAATTGGAGCCATATTCAGTAATCGCCGCCGGTAGCGCCGGGGGATCAGGATTAAAGCGACGATAAACAACGGCCAGACCAGAGTCCGCCAGTAAAAAGGGGTGGACGGGCTGGTTAACAACCCGCTGCACACCAAAGACAGTAATACTACTTCCCAAAATCGGTCAACCCGGTGTTGGTAACAACTCCCCCACAATACTAATAGCGGGGTCACTAGCGCTACTTTGATTAGTGGAGCCATGCGCGGACAGAACCACCAGATCACCCCACCGGCCAGGGCGAGGCCAGTGATTTGGCGCAGAAATCGTCTCACCTGTTCCATACCAACCCGGCCGCTATCTGCTAAATACCAACTGTACACGCTCATCCAGAGCAACATACTTGCCCCATCAAGCAAAACGTGACCAGCCACGATCTTTGCACCGCCACCGGTAAGGCTGCTAATAACCAGATATATCCCGAGCGCTGCTATCCCCGCCAAGCCTACCTGAAATACTAGATCACCGGATCGGTATAGCAACCAACTCGAGATGGCACAGCTGATCAGCCCAAACGGTAGCAACAGTCCATCAGCTCCCGAAAAAACCAGACCGAGCATTAAGATTAAAACCCCGAATATTGTCTGGTCAACCCGGGATGATTTAACTCCGGCACCGAGATAAAAAAAGACCAGAAAGGCAAATAAAGCAGTAAAAAAATAAAGCCATAGCTGAAAAAGGCCCTGCTGCTCAAGGCCAAGTGCTATGGAAATTCCCTCGAGGGTTAAAGCACCAATAAAATTAACCAGCGCTGCCGTAAAATACCATACGACTAAGTTCGTTGTAGGAGCGTTCATCGGCAAACCACCTACAACAGATTTACTCCGGCAGGCTATGGATAATGTTAAGCAGACGTGTTATTCTTACCGGCTTTTTTCGCCCGGTACATCGCCGAGTCAGCGATGCTAATCAGTTCCTGGATCGATTCACTATCCTCGGGGAAGGTCGCCAAGCCGATGGAGACGGTAATGCCTAGCTCTTCTCTGGTCAAGGCCGCGTGAATCCTGTTAGCAATAGCATTAGCCTCCTGTTTACCAATACCTGATAAGATGAGGCAAAACTCCTCGCCACCATACCGGTAGATCAGGTCGGTTTCACGCAACTCACCGCGCAGAATCTCGGCGAAGCTACGCAGAATGTAATCGCCGGCCTGATGTCCATGGAGATCATTGAACAGCTTAAAATCATCAATATCCATCATCATAAAGGTCAGACAAGAGTTCCTGCGTAGACTAAGTTTGGACTCTCGTTCTAAATCTTTAAAGAGTAAGCGCCGATTGAATAAACCGGTCAACGGATCACAGATCGCCATGGTATGGATCTTCTGATACAAGCGGGCATTATCAATAGCGATCGCCGCTGACAAAGCCAACTGCACCAGAAAATCTTTGGCCGATTGGTCAAAGCCTTCATCGCTGTCCTTCCCGCAAACCAAAGCCCCCATAACCCGCTCCCGGCCTAGCAGTGGAACTAAAATTACATTTTGGGCATCTAACCCTTTGAGGCAGCTTGGTCGTTCTGCATCATCTGGAATGTTAAGCTCCATCATTTCCTTGCTATTTATTAGTTGGGCTAGAATCGGGTTGTCGTTCAAAGAAACCGGCATCTGATGGGCTGGCTGTTCCTGAGAATTAATCGTCGCAACTTTTTGGATCTGAGTGCCATCATCGGAGATTAAACAAATAAAACCGTCCTTGGCCAAAGAATGTTTAAGGGCTGTATTTAAGACCGTCTGCAAGATATCATTCTGGTCAAGCGAGCAAGCGATCTGCTGGGAAATCGTCAACAACGCGGCTAGCTGTTCCGACTTGGTTGAAACTTCCTGATACAAATGGGCCCGGTTAATGGCGGACGCCGCCAAATCAGCAAAGGTTTGTAACAACAATAGGTGTTGTTGACCAAACGGTTTGTCCCCTGGCCGATTAAAGATGCCCAAGACACCTAAGAGCTGTCCGCCAAACTGCAGCGGAATGGCAATGAATGATCCAACCTGATACTGTTCAAAAAAGTCCAGCCGATAAGGACAAGTTAGATAATCTTCGATTAATATTGGTTCAGCGGTTACCGCCACCCGGCCAAAGACTCCGGTTGAAGCATCAAAAGACATCCCTTCCAACACTGGGAGGCCGGAGATTGTAGCGTAGGTGCCTTTAGCTTTTTCCACGTCCCAGGTACCGATACAACCTGAAGACCCATCAACTAGTTTGATCGCATAGTTTAAAATGATCTGTAGGGTCTCGGCCAGTCCAATATTGCTCACCAGCGCCTTTCCCGCTTCGTGGAAGGCTTGCTCAGCTGCTACAGCATCCTCCAAATTTAGCAATGCCTTGGCAATACGTAAATTCGCTTGGTTCTGAATACGCGCCAAATAATAACCTATCCAGGCAGCGATGGCGAAAAACGACAGATGAGGCAGGAGTATCCGATACATATCACTGCTAGGCGCAGTATAAGTAAGGAGTGTATACGCGACCATTATTCCGATTAGGCTGACTGCCGAGAAAATGTTCCCGAAAGCATAGGATACCAGAGTTACCGCAAAAGGCAGATACAGTTTAAAGGGGCTCATTGCACCACCGGTAACGACAATTAGGCCAAAAACTAAGATCACGTGAATACAGATGTGGACTTCAAAACGGCGTTCAATACGTTTTAAACCGCTGCCATCAGGAGAGATGCCCATTAGAAATGCACTATGAATTAATCCCAAGATAACAACAATGATCCCTTGGGCTGGATAAACATCTGGAGATGCGTGGGAAAACCAAATAAATGCGGCCGCAATAAGATAAACCGCAAGCCCACTGATGAGAAAGGCTCGGTGAATAAGGTTGCGCTTAAACTCTGTCACAAACACGGTACTCACCACTCTCGCCATTCAAGTACCATGTTCGCTAAATTGTACCAAAAACCTCCATTATTTATTGTTGTTTCACGCCAAAGGTATTACGATACACAACTACCAAACCGACGATTATAAGGCCAATGCCAACTCCCTGCACCTGGAGTGGATCACCCCATACTAAGATCATCCCAAAGGCCACTAGTATAACCCCTAGGGCTAGAACCATCCTTTCGCGCAGGTGGTCAAAAAAATCGCCAACCTTGTTAAATAGCGTTGATTTCGGGGCTGAGACGGGTCGGGTGGCAGTTAACTGCTGGCGGAAAAGCGGATACTCTTGATGCTCCTTGGTCGGGAACAAGGTCGGTTCATGGATCCCCGCAAACAATAGTCTGAGGTTTTCTGCCGGACTCTTCTGCCGCTCTAGGCCCTGGCGAGCGAAGAACCTCTCTGCTAGCAACCTACCTCGTTTGATCATTTCTGGGATATACTCCGTATCCAATAGCCCGATATCATAAATCATCGGATTAAGAATAACCATCGGAACCTTAGATAGCTCCTTATCACGGATATCTGCAGTAAGTTGATCCATGCTCATGATATCAATGCTTTGCGAGAGAATCTCCACAATCCCTTTGTCCACCAATTCTTCCTGGCGCAAACCGGCATAACCCAGGTCAACTCCGAGCACGACATCGGCACCGCCTAATTTCACTGCAACCATCAGTGGCAGATTATCGCGCAGACCACCATCAACGTAATGGGTTCCGGCAGAAGCAAAAGGAACGAAAATCCCAGGTATCCCGAGGGAAGATCGGACCGCATCGGCCAGAGAGATATCGCCGCGCAAGCGAACTTTCTCAAAAGACTCTGTATACTTTGCTGACAACTCTTGACTGGGAGTGCAGAAGACCACTTCGCTCCCATCATTGATGTCAACACCGGTCAGAAAGAGTTCTACCACTTGCTCGCGAAGTTCAGGCGGTAAGCTGTTAAAATCAGCAAACTTTTTTACATAGCGAAACTGTTTGTGCAAATATTTTCGGATGCGCTCGCCCTTGATCAGCCCTTTAACCTTAGAAAGATCCCAGGAAATAAAGGCCTGCCAAAACTGGCTCAAGGCTAAATCAATGAACTTGTGTTCATGACCGATAATCGACTGATAAAGTTGGGCAATTTCCCTCGGCCGCAGTCCGGAGGCATATAAAGAGGCTACGATCGCCCCGCCAGAGGTACCCACAATACATTGAGGCCGTAGTCCGTATTCTTCTAATACTTCAATAACTCCAATTTGCGCAGCCGAGCGTAATCCCCCACCGGATAAAACGACTGCCAGCTTTGGCTCTGCCCTATTTTGCACGCTTACCACCCTTTTTCAAAGATATGCGCCGCTAATTATATTATTATCCATTTTATGCCATAAATAAAGGGTGGGTAAAATGCTATGAGCCCCAAAATTAATCTGGGGCTCACAACTGCTAAGATGATTAGTCTTCTTCAGACTTATCTTTCTGTTCTTCAGGGGGGATTTTGATGACCTCTTTGGTCTCAGACTTAGGTATTTTTCCGAAAAAACCGGAAAGTTCCTTAGATCTAAACTTGTCTAACATGTACTTGATACCGCCAGGGCCCTTAGAGTTAATTAAGGCATAGGCGATGAACCCAACCACAACAATGGCTAACAACCACAATGCCGAACTCCAGCCTCCGCTCTGATCTCCTGCCTCGGCGGTATTTCTAGCGACCTGACGTCCGGTGGGCTGCTGTTGTTGCTGTCTTTGGGTTCCAGCTCCTTCTTGTTGGGGAGCCGGCGCACCGGCCATTGACGCTAGTACATCACCCATCATTACCGCAGCTTTCTTCGCCCGTTGCAGGCTGTTCGTGTGGGTCCCAAACTCTATCAAAATCGCACGCGGAGCGAGGTCTTGATTGTAGTTGCCTTTGGCCCAAAAAATCTCCTTAACCAATCCCGGATACATCTTATTGGCTTTGGCCTTTAAAGATTTGGCAAAATCGAAATTGACTGAGCGATTAGCATTCTGTTTACCGACAACTATCCGCAGTTGGGCGATTTGCTCTCCTTTGACAGTTTTATTGTAGTAATCGGGGTCAGGGATCCCATCTCGGTGCAAGTCGACTAAAATTGCCGGCCGTTGTTTTAACAGATTAATTGCTGTCGGCCGCGACCGGTTGTAGGAGTTAGCATCACGGGGACTATGGTTTTCCTCTGCCACTACGGCCTCGGCACCATTTTTACGCAAAGACTCAGCTAAAGCCTGGCCAACTTCGTAAATATCACCCTTTTTCTTCTGGTGGGTTCCGGAATTGGGCCCATA
>CAZAAT010000094.1:0-5404 GCA_964483175.1 uncultured Bacilli bacterium | reverse complement strand
TCTAAAGCACGCATAGCTAGTCCGATAGCCAAGTGAGATTTGCCCACTCCTGGTGGTCCTAAAAAACAGACATTGTCGGCTCGATCAATAAATGTCAATGTAGCCAGTTCGTTGACTATCTGCCGATCGACTCCCGGCTGAGCGTCAAAATCGAAATCCGAGAGGGTCTTAATGGCGGGAATTCTAGCCAACCTGGTCCGGGCCTTTAATGAGCGAGCTTTTTTGGCTGCCAGCTCTTCAGTAAAAAGCTTTTCGGCAAACTCGATATAGAACCAGTTAACTTTACGGCTTGCTCTGCCCGGCTATCGAGAACTATTGCCGCCTGGGTCAACCCAAGTTCGTTGAGCATACTCTGTACAATTTCAAGGTTCATTAGGAGACCTCCACCAATCTGTCGTAGACAGATAGAGGCCGCTCTTGCACCTCAGGATAGCATTGCTTTAACCCGCTAGACCGATTAAGCCGTTGGGCAATTGGCAAGCCGGCCATATGCATGGGATTGCAGACTCTTCGCAACCCGTCCTGCGGTATCACGTGTTCAGCCACAAGCTGGCTATGCCACCACACTAAAATCTCAGAACCTACTCGCTCTTCCACCTCAACTTGTGCACCTGCGTATTGCCAGGGAACAGAGTAAAGCACCCCTTCGTAAGAAAAGAATCCATCACGACTGACTTTACGCGCAAAGCGAGTAAATGTTGGAAACGGCATGCGAGGCACTGGGGATAGTGTCTCTCTAATTAACCTGTCCACCGGCCGCTCATAGGTAGTTCCGTGGACACGGACATTAGCTACTGTGTTCAGCCATATCTCTAATTGCCTGTTCAAGTCAGTAATGTCGGCAAACTGTCGGCCAGAGCAAAAGTTGTCCTTTATGTAGCCGATGCAGATTCAACTTTTCCTTTACTCCTGGGTTTATACGGAGTACAGGCAACCGGCTGAAAACCATAATAGAGTGCAAAATCAATAAAACGGTTTTGCCACAATGGCCGATTATCAACATCTCGGCCTAAGGTTACCGTTTTCATGTTGTCATAGACTATCTGCTCAGTTACCCCGCCTAAACCCTCAAAACATTTTTGGTGGCACAATAGTAAGGTCTCCAAGTCCATTGCCGTTGTGCAATGAACGGCCATGTAACGGGAATACCCAAGAACCATCACAAAGGCCCATACCTTCCGTTTACGCCCGTCGAGGTCAAATGTGCCTAGATAACCCCAATCCACTTGAGCTTGTCGACCAGGTGGCGTTTCAAATCTTCTAACAGCTTGCACATTGAACTGTCGCCTAAATGGGAGCACAAAGTCCTTTAAGATTGTCTTGCCACCAGAATATCCTTGCTGCTTGATTTCTCTAAACAAAACTTCACAATTAAATACTCCATCGGCCATGCGTTTCATGATATACTCTTTGTATGGATCGAGTTTACTTGGCCTCTTAGCTCGACTGTGACGAGGAGGCCCATCATGTTTGAGCCATTTGCTGATAGTTTTTTGGCAGTAGCCGGTTTCTAAGGCGATATCAGCGATACTCATTCCATTCTTGCGCTTTTGTTTAATGTCCAAAATTTCCACATCCTTGATCAAGATTCAATTGCACCTCCACCTTGTCCGGGTTTTGGTGCATAAATTCGACAGTCAGGGATGTGGAACTTTTATTCCGGCGATTTAAGGTAATCTTACACCGGCATTAACACCTACAGGTTAATGAGCCGGCGAAGGGCTGAGCTTGTTACAGTCCCGCCGGCCAAGGCTATCCGGTTGGATTTAAGTTGCAACACAATTTCGTCCCTTAGCTTTTGCCTTATACAGGGCATCATCTGCCATTTTTAAAATATCTTCAATATCGTTGATATCATCGGTGTGACCACGGATTGTTGCCACTCCAATTCTTACCGTAAAACTAATTTCCTGCTCCCCGTAAATCACTTTTCTCCTGGAGACAGTCTCTCGAAACTTTTCCGCTACCTTTTTCGCTTCTTCCAAAGAAGCATTCTTTAAAACCACAGCAAATTCTTCTCCTCCTATGCGCCCGGCAATATCGGTTTTTCGGAAACTGGTCATTATAATGCTTCCAATTTCACGAATCATTTCATCTCCTGCCGCATGTCCAAAGGTGTCATTAATGAACTTGAAATTATCCAAATCCATAATCAAGAAGGATAGTTCCTCATCATTCCTTTTGGCCCAAGCAAACTCTCTTTTGGCCAAATTCATAAATTCTGCCCGATTATACAGGCCGCTTAAAGAATCTGTGGTAGCCAAAAACTTCAGTTTCTCCTGTATTTTCCTTTTTTCTGTAACATCACGGATAGATTTAAGCATTCTCGTGTTTCCGTCACGGGGATCTCCCAACGGCACCACGTCAATCTCAAAAAATCGTTCTTCCCCATCTATCACCAAAGAAAAATCACGGCTAGCCTCACTCTCGAAAATTTCCAGTAACTTTGGCTCTCGGTCAAGGATTTGCTCTATGGGATAATTATTCAATGAAATGTTTATCGCTTCAAAGAACTTCTCGGCGGACTTATTGTAGTCTATTATTCTTTTACCTGGGCCCAATACTACCATACCGGCAGGGTTGTTCTCAAAGATCGTTTCCCTAGCCAGTGTTCGTATTTCCAAAAAATCGAATTTTAAAATACCATAACTAATAATAAGTAGAGAAACAGGCATCAATAAAGCAGTATAATCAATGCTCCGCTCTTCGAACGCGAAAAGAATCAGCACTATACCAAGGAGATTTAGTAATGAGGCAAATAGGAAAACAAAAAAGTGGGATTTGGTATAGTCGACCTTATTTTTTCGGTATTCTTTAAAATAAATGATAACGGTAAGAAGCAGGCACAATATGGTATAAAAAATGTTAACATAGTACCAGAAACCTCTTTCCATATATAAGAAATAGTAGCCAAAAAACTGCCTCACTTCCCATTTTGTATAGAAAAGATGGTGCCAGGAATTGGTGAGTCGCACAAAAAAGGTTATTACAGGCACAGCAAAGAGTAAAAGCGCCATCCGGATTTTTAGGGAACAGATGGTTTTTGTATGAAGAAGAGCCACCACCAGCCATAGTACAGAAATAAAGGGTAATCCCAAGTATTGAATCTGATTCCAAAAAATCATTTCTTGCAGATTGTTACTGTTAATAATCATTAAATAACCAAACAAATAAACACTGATACAAAAAACCATGGCAGAGAATGCCTTTCGATAGCTAGTTCTGCCCTTTGAAAAGAAATAGGCGGCGAAAAACTGAGTTAATATAACTGCAAGAACCAGATAAAGACTAAGCAATGTTTTTGATGTGTTCATAGCAGCACCCCTCAGATCTTGCTGGTGTTGTACTAAGACAAATCATCAAATTATTTATAATCATTTACTACTTTACATACAAACTTGGCTGCATTCTCAATTAATTGTTCATCAATCAAGTCGAGTGTATCTTTCGGACAATGTGTATAGGATAAACATCCTTCAAACAAATCTGATGCAAATACTAGAATGCATTTTGTTCCACCTAAAGCAAAAACTGCATGATCCCCGGCGTACCACGGTCGACCACTAACGATGTTAGTGCAACTATTCATTACGTTATCTAATTCCAAGAGCTCTTTCTCATCAAAATTAAAAGATGCAACGGCCACTTTAGATCCAACATGTGCTACTGTGTCAATATTTATCAGAAGCGATACTTTTTTGTTGCTTTTCTCAAGTTCTTTTAAATAGATAAGTTCCCCTTGTGGGTCATAGTATTCTTCAGAGTTAAACGGAACAATATCAATGTTATACCTGTCTGTTTCAATTCCCTTTGCGGCATAGAGCATTGTCGCAACCCCAGATGCATTATCAAGGGCACCATCCGTATTGTACTTGCTGTCCATGTGGGCACAGACGACAATTGTTCCTTTGGGATTCGCAACCCTTTTTGATGCTATCAGCTGATGTGCAATTCTATCATAATTCTGCGAAACAACAGATAGTTCCATCTCTTTTCCTAATACTTTGTCTTCTATTTCTGAGAAAGTCTCTTTATCAAGACAAGCTACAGGAATATGAAAATTCCCATCTTCAATTAGATGGAACGGCTCAAGACCACTCATACACGTTCTACTTGTAATGGCTATAATCGCACTAGGCTTTTTGGCCTCCAGGCAATCAATAATCGCTTCGTGCTCATCTGGATAGTAGAATGGATAATTCTTGGGCTGCAATGGTTCTTGTGTCAAATCCTCTGTCAAAAATAGTATTCTGTCTTCGCACTCTATTCTTTTAAGTTCTTCCAGATTTCTTACAACAACGGCGGTTCTTGTCCCGGTAAACGGCTGTGAATAAGGGCTTGCCTGTAATGTCAACTTGTTCCCATCAATCACTAAAAAAGATTCTTTTGATTCCCACACTTTACAGCTAAAGGGTATCCTCCTCATCTCATATCCTAGGCTCTCTAAGTATGATTCAATAAAGTCAGTAATCTCCTGGTTTTGAACAGTTCCAACCGGTCTAGGTTTTGCAATTCTTACTAATAACTCCATTTATAATCTCTCCATTTTTTTAATGTAGTTATTACCTCAGACAGAATAGCCTCGAAAAAGGTTGAATGTCTGGGACACGAAGGTATGGTGTTTTGGATTTCAACGTTTCTAAAGCTTCGAGATATCTTTCGTCATTTTTGGCTTTGTTGTAAAAGGACAGGACATAAACATACACAAAAAGATTGTAGTTTCTTAAGGGGTATTCAACCTGCATGAACAATGTCCCAATTCCATAATGGCATGGACCGATAGGTTTCCTGATTGTCCAATGAGCCAGCAATAAATCTACAGCCTTGTCAAGCGCAGGTTCTTTATTGAAATAGCCGCTGAAGCGAAATGCATCCAGGGCGGTAAGCGTTGGTAACGGATTCGAATAGTCAGTTTCCAGCCCCCCGGCCAAAACTAAATTTATTACAGCGCCACCCTCCATCTGCCTGTTGTGTATCCAGTAAATGCCGGAAAGTTTTTTGCAGTCTGATATCGGACGCATACCCCATGTGGCAAAGCACATTCACAGCATGGATGGTTTGGCATGGGTAAATGGAGCCAGTAGGATACAACTTAAAACGGCCGTCCTCCTGCCGGATACTGAGTATAAGTTCAGCCGCTTCTTTTAGTACTGGCTCTGTGGGATCCATTCCTAATTCCAATAGATACATTACGCTTTCAAGAGTTGAATTGGCGCGCCTTTTATTAAACGCGAAAGCGACAAGGCTTTGCCGGATATCGATAAGCGTCTGAAGGAACTGCAAACAGAGCTTTTGAAGCTGGCTACCTCCAACGGGAATTATGATAAGGTTGGCGATGAGATTCACCACCTTCGTGACCAGAAGCAGAAACTGCTCCTTGATAACGCCAACCGTGATGAACTCA
>CAZAAT010000093.1:0-5877 GCA_964483175.1 uncultured Bacilli bacterium | reverse complement strand
ACTTTGTAATCGTCGATACTGCTCCAGCATTTCTGGCGACTATCCTGACAGCTTTAGATTTGTCAGATCAAATTCTGTTGCTGACCACGCTAGAATTGCCGGCATTTAAGAATGTTAAGTTGTCTTTGGAGACAATGCTTTCGCTCCAGTACCCCCAGGACAAGATTAAAGTGATTATTAACCGGTATGCGACTGATATCGGGATCTCGGTAGACGAATATGAGCAGAATTTAGGCGTTCCTATCGCGGGCAAAATCCCCAGCGATGGTCGGGTAGTTGTAGAGGCGGTCAATAAGGGTGTGCCCTTTATTCTGACCAATCCCAAAGCCCCCGTTTCTCTGGCAATCAGAGATCTGGCTGCTCAAATAGGTGCTGGAGAGCAGAAAGTGCAGCCTGAGAATAAAGGGCTGGTCTCTCGGTTATTGACTGGGTTGAGGAGGGCGAACTAGGGTGTCGCTGCTGGAACGGCTGGAAAAGGAGAAGAAAGTTGTTGCGGTCAACCGGGGCGAAATGGCGGAGACCAAACTCCGACGGCGGACGGTCGATCCGTTAATTCAGTTTAAGGCTAAGGTTCATGAACGACTGGTCGAGACCATCGATCCAGAGCTTTTAAAAGACAGCGAGGATCAGGAAAACGCTGACCAGATTAAAGCCCTGGTTGAAGAGGCGGTAGCTGGTGTGAGCAAAGAGGAGTTTCCCGATCTCACGCGAGCCCAGCGCAGCAAGTTAAGTGACGAAGTGATCAGCGAAGTTCTCGGCTTTGGCCCAATAACCGGCTTGCTCGAGGATGATTCGATATCGGAGGTTATGGTCAATGGGCCGAAACAGGTTTTTGTCGAGCGCAATGGCAAGCTTGAATTAACCGATGTCACCTTTCGCGATGATGCGCATGTGCTGCAAATCATTGATAAGATCGTGTCGCCGTTAGGACGGCGCATCGATGAGAGCTCACCGATGGTCGATGCCCGTCTGCCAGATGGTTCACGGGTTAACGCGATTATACCCCCGCTGGCGCTAAACGGCCCCACCATTACTATCCGTAAGTTTTCCCGCGATCCGCTCACAGTTAATGACTTAATTCGCTTCGGTACCATCAACGAGCAGATGGCCGAATTTTTAGAGGCCTGCGTAAAAATCAGGCTGAATATCGTCGTCTCCGGTGGGACAGGCTCAGGCAAGACTACAACCCTTAATGTCCTCTCTTCATTTATCCCACCTGATGAGCGGATTGTCACAGTGGAGGATGCCGCCGAAGTTCAGCTCCGGCAGGAACATGTTGTTTCTCTGGAGGCTCGTCCGGCCAATATTGAGGGTAAAGGAGAAATCTCCATTCGCGATCTGGTCAAAAACTGCCTGCGCATGCGGCCGGATCGGATCGTAGTCGGCGAAGTCAGGGGCGGCGAGGCCCTGGATATGCTGCAGGCGATGAATACCGGACATGACGGTTCCCTCACTACTGGCCATGCCAACTCACCGCGCGATATGTTGGCGCGTTTGGAGACGATGGTGCTGATGTCAGGGATGGAACTGCCGGTGCGGGCGATCCGCGAGCAGATCGCCTCCGCTGTGGATCTGATTATTCAACAGTCGCGGCTTAAAGATGGTAGTCGGCGGATTACGCATATTACGGAGGTCCAGGGGATGGAAGGGGATGTAATTGTACTCCAGGATCTGTTCGTCTTCGAACAAAAAGCGGTGACCGAAGAGGGCAAAATTATCGGTGAATTGCGCTCCACCGGGATCAGGCCCAAATTCTGGGAGAAATTTGAGACGGCCGGAATAAACCTGCCGCCGGATTTGTTTGCTATTTATTAGGGGGAACTGGTTATGCTGGCATTGTCAGCAGTCTTAGTCTTTTTAACAGTTGGATCATTGTGCTATTATTTCTTTGCCTCTGGTGAGGAAAGTGATCCGGTAATAGCTGCTCGGCTGGAACGTTTTGTATTGCAGCCGGAGGTTTCTGCCTCGGCTGACCAAGATGAGCCGGTGCGCCGGACCCCCTTAACTAGCTTAGCAAAAAAAATTGCGGCCAAGCTAGAGGCAAGAGGGGTCGGAAAAGCTCTTGATGCCCAACTAGATCAGGCCGGGATCTCGCTAAAAGGTTCTGAATTTATTCTCTTACGAGCAGCCTTGGCTTTGCTGGGCGGCTGGGCTTTTTGGGTTTCCGGCCGGAACGAACTACTGCTAGTCGGGGTTGGCAGCGGCTGGTTGTCCCCCAAAATCGTGCTCGATCGGCGCATCCGCAAGCGCTCGCAATTACTGGCCAGCCAGATCGCGGATACGATTACCCTGCTTTCCAACTCATTAAAGGCGGGCTACAGCTTTCTGCAGGCGATGGATACTGTCAGTCGCGAAATGCCGCCCCCGATCGCGCCAGAATTTGCCCGGACGGTTAAAGAAATCAGTCTCGGTACCGATGTAGACACCGCTCTGAAGGCTATGGCTACCCGGGCCAACAGCGAGGATTTGGACTTGGTTATCACCGTAGTACAGATCCAACGCCAGGTCGGGGGAAACCTAGCGGAGATCTTAGATACAATCGCGACTACGATCCGGGAGCGGATTAGAATTAAAGGTGAGATTAGAACACTTACCGCGCAGGGACGGATCTCCGGGCTCGTTGTTTCAATGCTCCCGGTGGCTTTGGGCGGATTTTTATATTTGACCAACCCTGAATATTTGGGTTTGCTCTTTACTACTACGGCAGGCCGGTCTATGTTGCTGTTTGCCGTAGCTTCGCAAATAATCGGCATTCTGCTGGTCAGGCGGATTGTCAACATCGAGGTGTAGCCGATGTCTATCTTACTGCCGATTTTGGTCTTTGCCTTTGTCGCCTCACTGGTTATTTTTCTCTATTTATCTAGCCAGGAGCGTAATCAGGAGGTTAATGATCGTCTGCGTCGGTTAGCCGTCACCCCCGGCAAGGACTATTCCGAGCGGGATCGCTTGTTGACCGAACCTCTCGCTAAGAGGATCATCAGGCCAGCCTTGGGCCGGGTAGCGCGCATCGCTACGAAATTAGCGCCGCAAGAGCAGCGGGAACGGCTCCGCAATCAGCTCTCCTTAGCGGGATATCCGGCCGGGTTACAGGTCTCGGATTTTCTGGCGGTCAAAGCAATCCTGGCTGTGAGTCTGGCGGTCTTAGGCTATCTGCTGCTAAAAGAGGTCATCCCGGCGCAGGTGCTCTCGGCTTCTCTAGGTGCCGGAATTCTTGGTTACCTTGGACCGGACTTTCTGTTAAGAAATGCGGTTGCTCAGCGTCAGAAAATGATTCAAAAGACTTTGCCGGATGTGATTGATCTGCTGACTGTTTCGGTCGAGGCCGGTTTAGGGTTTGATTCGGCGCTGGCTAAGGTTGTTGAAAAAATGGAAGGGCCTCTGATCGGCGAGTTTGCCCGGACCCTGCAAGATATGCGGTTAGGCAAACCGCGGCGTACAGCCTTGCGAGATCTTGCGGACCGGACCAAAGTCGATGATGTTAATTCGTTTGTGACCGCACTGATCCAAGCCGACCAGTTGGGAGTATCGATCGCCAAAGTGTTGCGGGTTCAGTCGGAACAAATGCGAAATCGCCGGCGTCAACGGGCGGAGGAGATGGCGATGAAAGCACCGGTGAAGATGTTGTTTCCTTTGATCATCTTCATCTTTCCGACCATCTTTATCATTCTACTCGGCCCAGCAGCGATCAGGGTCATGAGCACTTGGTAGGGAGGTTTTAGCCGGTGGAGGAGAAAACGTACCGGGTCGTCAATCTTACCAGAGGTCGTGAGCTTGCCAGCGAGGTGCGAGTGGCCTCATCTTTTTCGGCTCGCCTGATTGGGCTGTTGAAACATAAGGAGCTGCCTCCCGGAGAGGGCTTGGTCATCAGACCCTGCAATAGCGTCCACACTTTTGGAATGCGTTTTACGATTGATGTGCTTTTTTTGGATGAGCAAGGTGTAATCGTTGATGCCTGGTGTCAAATGCCGCCAAATCGAGTAAGCGGGATCGTCCGTGAGGCCAAAGAAGTCTTGGAGCTTCCCGCTGGTACAGTCCTGGCTTCGCGTACCCTGCCGGGTGATCGATTAGCGTTGATTGAAAATGATGATAAAAATGGAAAATTATGGGAGGAGAAGGACGAACCAGCGCCGAAACAACAGGTAAGGTGATGGCAAGTGTTCTGGATCCCCTATATTCGCAGTCAAGGCCCCCGATTTATTGCTGGTTGTTCGCCTGACCCAGCTTATGATCAGGGGTTTTTTGGTTCGGAGACGGCGTTGTGGACGGTTACCTATCCGCTACCAACTGCTTATGCTTGGGCTGTCGTTGATTATCTCAATCAGCTGCCAGCCGGTGCTCGGCTGGGTAAGTGGTTGCTGACTCACCGAGTGCGTTCCCTCTTGCGTGAGTTTGGTTTGCCGCCCAAAACTCGCCTGGCTAAGGTAAGCGCTTTTGGGTCTGAAGTCAACTTCGCACCACCGCCTATTGAGACGAAGCTGATTGAGGGTAGGGTATTGACTTTGCGGGAGTTGGCGGAGGCGATCTTCGGCCGAGGCTGCCCGATCCCGCCTGGATTTGAATGCGGGTTGCAGCAGGCGATCCTCTCCAATCGAATTCACGTCCGCCCTGGTATTAGGGTGGCTGCGGGTCGCAGGCCTTCCTGCAATCGTTGCGGGGGACGGCGGATCACGACGGCTCCTTGCGCTCATTGTGGTTCAGCAGATTGCCTGGTTTGCGAAGATTGTGCTTCGATCGGACTAATTAGGGGATGTACCCCGCTCTTTTCCAATCCGGTGCGGGGCCGGGCTACTGTAGTAGCTTCGTCTGGACTTGACACACCGCTAGATTTCACCGACGGCCAGGAGGCCTTGGTCTGCGAGTTGCTAAAACTTATCCCCCCAGGGGGTGAAGATTGTCTGGTTGATTCGGTTTGCGGCTCAGGCAAAGGATATATGCTGTTGGAGTTGCTACGTCGTTTGTTAAAACCCTACAGCGGGCAGAAGATACTCGTCAGCACTCCGCGGCGCAGCGTGATTGACGAATGGGGTGAGCGCTTCGGTCAAGTACTGGGGGAGCACAATCTCTCCATACTAGGTGCCGGTCGCCACGAGTTTCGCCCCGCAGCTGCGGTTACTCTGGCGACACTACCCCAGTTATACAGGTTTACGCAAGTCTTTGACTTGGCAATAATCGATGAAGCAGATGCTTTTCCCCTGGGCCGCGATTGGATGTACTGGGGTGTGATCAAGCGAGTGCTGACCGAAAACCCGAGGCTGGTGCTCTTTACGGCGACACCCCAGGCATTACCGGAGTTTTGCCACAGGTTTAGGCGGTTATCTTTACCGGTCCGATTTCACGGCAAGCCACTGCCGGAGCCAATTATCCAGGTCTCTAGGAGCAGAGAACGGAGCCTCGAAATAACAGGGCATCTGGTAAAGCGCTGGCGGGAAAATCCCGAGATGCGGGTGTACATTTTCGTACCGACAAAAATGATAGGCAAAGAGGTTTTTTCTTATTTGACAAAGAATGGATATTGTGGTAATGGATGTAATCTGCTTTATGCCGGGTTAGCGGAGTTTCAGCAAAAATTAGAGCAGTTTCGTTCCGGAGACGCACCGATTGCTATCGCTACGACGGTTTTGGAGCGTGGATTAACGGTTAGTCCATGTTCGGTACTGGTTTTTTGGGCGGACCATCCCAATTTTCAAGAATCTTCGTTGGTGCAGATGGCTGGTAGGTGTGGTCGCTCGGTTAGATCTCCAAACGGCGAGGTGATCTTTCTATGCCGGAGCGATACCGCCGCTGTGCCGGTAGAAGCTCTTGGGCAGATTCGGCAGGCCAATGCCGAAGCTGAGAGAAAGGGGTTTCTGCTGTGAGTCGGATGCTTAAACGGACAAT
>CAZAAT010000092.1:0-6040 GCA_964483175.1 uncultured Bacilli bacterium | reverse complement strand
CAAGCCAACCAGGTTCCGCAGACTGTGCTGTCGCTGCTGCGTTAATTCGCAAGGTGATGCAAACTGTCTCCCGGTATCCGGGAGACAGTTACACCGATCCCAAGGGCTACTGCACGCGTGCGTAGCCCTTTTTATTTTGATTCGACTTTTTTTGAGAGAGTTGATCTTGGGCTCCCACGTTTCCAGTTCGCAACCGGTTTTGCCTGATCCCTTAGTCAAGGGCTTGGTACTTGATATTGATAGCGGTTATGCACCGGCAAGGCTTCAGGCTGCCAGTCGTCTGTACGGTCTTAACACCGCTGCTTTAGGGCAGTCTCGTGTACTTGTCCTGGCTTATGGCAGTGGGGGGGTGGGGTTGGTACATGCGGTCAACCATGCGGAAGCCGAAGTCATCACGGTAGAATGGAAACCAGAGAATAGCGAAGTACTGCTGGAATTGGCTGCCGAGTTGAAAGTGGGGTCGAATTTCAGCCTGCGTGCTGTGGGGTTGGAAGAGGTCACTGATGATTGGGGCTTATTCGATTACATCGTGATTCCAGAGTTATTCACCTTACTGCCTTCGACAATGCGTACTGCATTGCTACAACTTTGCCGCAACCATCTTGCACCATCGGGTGTGGCTTGCATAGGTTTTGAAACGCAGCCTGGAGGCAAGGCACAGGATATTGTTCGGGAATATCTGGGGATGCGGGCAGTGCCTGGTGATGCGCAGCAAGCAATAGCCCATTCCAGAGTTTTAGCTGCCCAATGGCTGGATGGGCTGGAAAATAGCAACCCAATTGCTTCAATCGTCCGACCGATACTGGAATCCATTCCAAGCATGGACGACACAGAATTCGCAGCAAGGCTCTTGGGAGAACAGCCGACGGCTACGTATCTGGTGGAGTTCGTATCCCTGGCTATGGAAAACCGTTTGTGTTACGTGGGGGATGCACAGCCACACAGTGAACTGGTGACAGCTTACGGCCCCCAGGTTGCGTTATCCAGCACGCTTTCCAATATGGGGCAGCCTAAGGTCGTACGTCAACAACATCTGGATCTATTGGTAGGGAGAAAGTCCCGCATGTGTCTGCTGACGCATGTCGAGTGTGAGGATCAAATTTCCGCTACCCCAGAGTTGTCTCGCTTGAAAACCATGCTGGTGGCAGGATACTTCTTGACAGCCAAGCGAGAAGAGACTGATATTTCTGACGGCACGCGTCGGTTTATTAGTCAGGATGGTAAGGAGTTTGTGTCGTCAGACGCTCTCATGCATACCGTCATCGATACTTTGACGACCTCCTGGCCATTGCCGTTGAGCTTCCCGCAGTTAATCCGTTTAACCGCTTTCCCCGCATCATCCCTGGTCACAACTGATGAAGAGCATAAGGTTGCAGTATTGGCTTGCCTGGAACATTTGTTCCGAGCAAATATTGTCCGATACAGTTGTGAATGGAAAGAGGCGCCAAGCCATCAACTCCAGTTTGCGCCTTATGTAGCGCTGAAGAAAGGGAAATACGAGGCGCAGGATATGTGCTTCATTACACCATGGGACAGGGTTGAAAAAATCCCGTTTCAATCACGTCAGCGTGATGCCCTGGAGGCGCTTTATAGTTATGAAACCCTTGAAGAGGCAAGAGATGCTCTGATAGAGTGTCAATGGGCAGAACTGCTAACGGCAGATGATAAAAGTATAAAAAGTAAAGAAGCGCTATGTACGAGTGTCGAGCGAAGCATGAATATATTGGAAATTCGATTGCTGCGTTGCGGAGCGTTGTCTGGCTCCAGGCTTGCTCTAAGCGAATATCATAAGAATAAGCTTGCAGAAATCAAAATGTCACAATGGACAGGTTCAACATTAGTGATGTTGCGGCAGCTACTATTATCGGAAGACCGGGAAGTATCATTAAAGAATATTGCTTCGCACAAGAAGAGCCTAGGTTGCAGCGAGGCGGATAAAAAGCAGTTCGCAAAGCTGCGTAGTGAAGAAAAATACCATGAAGGAGTGGCGCTGGCGTTAAAACTTACCAAGAAATATTCAAGTGACCCTGTGGTTTTTTCTGAATTGGGAAAGTTTCGTGCGGAAGCGGGTAATACGGAGCAAGCGTTTTTGGCGTGTATTACTGCGATTCGCCTCGCTCCGTTGCGGGTTGAATGCTATACCGCGATGGCTGATGTAATGCGCTTGTCTCAACGTCTTGGGGATGTCGAATTTTGTTATAGAATTTCCTTGTTATTGGCTCCGAGCAATAGTTCTGTGTGGAATCGGTTGGGGCAATGCCTAAGAGATAGGGCTGCGCTGAAGCCTGCGCTGGAGGCACATCGTCGGGCATTGGCGTTGAAGCCGGAATCAGCGGACACGCTGGGTGACATCGGAGCGGTTCTCTCCGAGCAAGGCCGTTATACCGAAGCGCAGGCAGCGTTCGATCAAGCCGTAAAACTTGATCCAAATCATTACTCGATGGGTGCTCGCTTGTTCGTCATGGCACGTAACGAGAACGTGACATCGCAGGAGTTATTTGAAGCGCATCGAGAGTTCGGGCGTATGGTAGAAAGCCAGATAAATACACCCTTTACCGAGCATATGAATGTAAAAGATCCAAGTAAAAAATTAAAAGTTGGTGTTGTATCAGGGGATCTCAGAAATCACGCTATTTCAAGTTTTTTTATACCATTTCTGGAAAATATTGACCACACAGCTATAGAAGTTCATGCTTATTACACATGGGCTAACGAAGACGACTTCAGCAAGAAAATCCAGGAGCTGGTTTCTTCCTGGACACGGGTATTCAAGTACAGTGATGAAAAATTAACCAGAAAAATTCGTGAGGATAGGATTGATGTCTTGGTCGATCTTTCTGGCCATACCGGGGGTAACCGCTTGCGAGTGTTTGCTCGTAAGCCTGCACCCGTACAGCTAAGCTGGATGGGCTACCCGGGCACTACAGGTTTGCTTGGGATGGATTACCATCTCATGTCTAAGCATACTGCGAGCCCCGGGGAACTCGACGATCAGTTTACGGAAAGCCTGGTTTATATGCCTATCAATACCAGCTTCCGTCCTCATCACGATAGCCCTGAAACTAATACGCTTCCAGCCTTACGCAATGGGTATCTGACTTTCGGAAGTTTCAACCGTTACAATAAAATTGGGGAGAATACCATTCGTTTTTGGACAGATGTCATGCGGAGTATTCCCGATTCAAGAATGTTGATTGGAAATGTGACGGAACGAGAGTTACAAAAAGAGTTGATTGCCCTTTATGTCGAAAATGGTGTGGAGGCTTCTCGACTGGTCTTTAAACCTCGTGCCAAGATAGAGACGTATCTTGGTTATCATCACGATGTCGATATATTGCTTGATACCTATCCTTATACCGGGGGAACAACGACTAACCATGCGTTGTGGATGGGGGTTCCAGTGCTCACAGTGCGAGGGCAGTCCAGAGCATCGCGTCAGACAGCCGGTTTGCTTGGGTGTGCAGGTTTAACCGAGTGGATAGCTGATTCTCAGAGCCAATTGATACAGCAAGCTCAATATTGGGCTGAGAATTTTGATGAGCTTGCGGAGATCCGTCTTGGTTTACGGGGAAAAATAAAAAAATCAGACTTATACGACGAGCAGCTCGCAGCGCGTGGTTTCGAGAGTGCGATACGTTCAATGTGGGAGCGCTGGTGTGCCGGTGAGAACCCCGAGAGTTTTACGGTTGAAGTGGATACTGAACACCGGAGGGCGGACAGTGAACTTGAATAAGTTATAAGTATAATGAAAGTTCTGATTTAGGGTCAAAGTTGTTTGGAGTTATTTAAACAACTAAATCGATTAATTTTTACAGGCTCTATTAATTATGACAGCCTCAACGAAACCCTCTCCTCGATCTGATGAGGCTATCTACGTCACGCAGCCTTATTTGCCGCCGCTGGAAGAGTTCATTCCCTATTTGGAGTCCATCTGGCACAACAAGAAGCTTACTAACGGTGGGCCGTTCCATCAAGAATTGGAAGCCTCTCTGTGTGATTATCTTGGTGTCGATCATATTGCGCTATTTGCAAATGGCACTTTAGCGTTGCTTACAGCCTTACAGGCATTGAGAGTTACAGGGGAGGTGATTACGACTCCGTACTCATTCGTGGCGACCGCGCATGCGCTGCTCTGGAATGACCTGAAGCCGGTGTTTGTTGACATTGAGCCAAATGGTTTCAATCTCGATCCGGCGCTGATCGAAGCAGCCATTACACCCCAAACTACTGCCATTCTTCCTGTGCATTGCTATGGGCAACCGTGTGACGTATCCGCGATCCAAGAGATTGCAGATAATTACAATCTCAAAGTGATCTATGATGCTGCGCATTGTTTCGGTGTTCAGGACGAAGGTGGTAGTTTGTTGCGTCATGGAGACCTTTCAATACTTAGCTTTCATGCAACGAAAGTTTTTAACACTTTCGAAGGCGGAGCAATAATTTGTCCAGACGCTAAGGTCAAACAGCGTATCGATTATTTAAAAAACTTCGGTTTTGCGAACGAAACCACTATTGTTGCACCTGGTATTAATGGGAAAATGAATGAAGTCAGCGCGGCATTTGGCTTGCTGCAGTTGAAATATATCAATAGGGCACTAGAAAGTCGTCGCAGACTGGATGCGCAATATCGAAATCTACTTTCTGGTATTCGAGGGATAAGGTGTATGGAAATAAACTCGGATATTTCCAATTACGCTTATTTTCCGATTCTCGTGGAATCAGATTATCCTTTAAATCGTGACGAACTATATAATAGGTTGCGCAAGAATAACATTTTTGGCCGACGCTACTTTTTTCCTCTTATCAGTAGTATGCAAATGTATCGTCATCTTCCGTCAGCTCGTATCGAGCTGCTCCCAAATGCTGATCGTGCGTCCTCTCAAGTGATTTGCCTGCCAATGTATCCGACGTTGGAAGAGTCTGATCAAGAATATATTTCTAATTTAATTCGAAATCCATGTTGATGAGCATCTCTGTTAATTATAATTTTGGAACAATGTTTTTTATAACTAATATCTAAGGAAATCGTAGTCATGGAATCTGATTTCAAGATCTACCCGTCGACTTTGCCTGAGAAAGACTACTGGAGACAGGTTAAACGTACAGTGCATGGAGTTCCGGTTTCTGATGAGCAGATCATGATGATCGTGCAGGCCATACGGGGGGAGTTAGGGTTAAATATCGGTGGTCAAGATATATTATTGGATTTGGGATGTGGAAATGGAGCTTTATCAGCATTGCTGTTTGATTCAATCTCTGGTTTTCATGGGGTAGACTACTCCGAGTTTCTGATTTCTGTGGCTCAACGCGACTTTCAGAACGAGCCGGGTTTCACCTTTTCCCTGGGGGATGTGCTTGAGTATGTGCAAAGAGAGCAGGAACCGTCACGTTACTCTAAGGCGTTGTGCTACGGGTGTTTTTCGTATTTTCCAGATCCCGACGGACTATTAAAGATTCTGAATCATCGCTTCGTCAACTTGGAGTCAATATTCATTGGTAACCTACCGGATCGAAATTTAGCGCATCTGTTTTATAAGGATGGCTTACCGGTCGAAACGGAGATGCTCGACTATGATAGTAAAATCGGAGTATGGCGTACTCGTGAACAGTTTTCTGCGTTGGCACTTAGAAATGGCTGGGAAGCAAAGTTTTCTGTGATGCCTACAAATTTCTACGCATCACATTACCGCTATGATGTTCTACTGACACGGAAACTCTGAGTGAATATGGAAAGAGTACCTAAGCACGCAGTCACCGATCTGGCGTTGTTCGGTGGACAGAAACTCTTTAATAAACCTCGATCTACATCGAACCTAGTATCGCCGGATTTTGAATCTTTCCTGAAGTATTCCAGATTATCTCACCAAAATGGTCGTATAACTGATGACGGCCCGCTTGTGCCTTTGTTAGAACAGAGGTTAGCAAATTTTCATAAGACCCGCCATTGTGTAACAGTCGTTAGCGGGTTTTGGGCATTAGTACTAGCCATCACGGCGCTTGCGCTCCCTGGACGCAAACAGGTTGTCATGCCCTCCTTGAC
>CAZAAT010000091.1:0-6357 GCA_964483175.1 uncultured Bacilli bacterium | reverse complement strand
CGATGACCTTTCGAGTCGCACAACGTTCTTGGATGATTCTCTCGAGTTGCAATTTCATTGCCCAAAAGACCTTGTTCGTATATACCTCACCGTTAATTCCTGGAGTCGCAAATATACCTTGATCTGCTTCAGAAATGGTGCGAAAACTTTTGTTTCCGCTGGCATGACTTACTAAGTTAGTAAAAGCGAGATCCTGGCCAATGAAAATAATTGGGTTGCCACCCATTTTTAAGGCTAAGTCTAGCCCCAATACTGCAACTGATGCGCCACTATCTAATGAACCCTTAACTCGACCGATTTCTTGTTCAAAATATGAACTAAAACGATCAATACTAAAAGAAAAAGTAGGGCCCATGTATGCGGAAACGATTTGGTGATTGATTGAAGAAGCATAGGCTAACCGAACTTTTTCGGTCGGTATTTCAGCAAAATGCTTGTAGTTTGCGTCCGTTGGGTCGTACGATACCAACAAGTCAGGTATTATGTCGTTTTTTAACAACGGTCCGATCGCCGAGCCAACACCTAGAATAAATGCCCTGTTTCTAACAGGCGGTAACAAATGGATATTTTTTTCCAGCGAAGGGCCGGAGGCGACAATGATAATCGGCACACCCTGAAATGCGTTATAGAGCAAATTTACGCCTGGTGCTTCCATATATTTGATAAAGTTCGATTGAAAATTTGATAACCAACGTGAACCAAAGGCTAAATTTGCGCCAAGATTACTCTTGAATAACACAATTTGGTCGTTTATATACTGTAGCAAAGCCGACCAATACTCGGGGTATGCACGTTCATACCCAGGGAGGGACTTCACAATGACATTCCGACGCAAGTTTTGCAAAAGATCTGCACTCACTTCTCTGCCAACACGATCCGGGTCGTTCGACACAATGATTTGCGCTACGGGTAAAATTGTCGAAAAATCAACATGTTCCATGGCCAACTTAAGGTTACTATAACTATTTTCAATAACAATAATGTTTTTGCCCGGATAAAGCTCATTAATAGCTTCTAGATGATAACCCAAACTAACCCCGAAGAGAATTAACAAATCCCATTCAGCGCCAAGCCCTTCAGCCCAACGACGGGCTTCTCTTTTCGGATGATAGGTGCTATGCAGAGCCACCCGACCATCCGCCACTATTTGGAAGAGTGTGTTCGACCCATCGCGCGCGACCTCTACAACACGGTCAAACGGTTTTTCAGCATCCTCGATCGATCGCACATACTGCGGAAAACGTTTGGCTAGATGTCGTAAATTTTTCGTTAATATAGTTTTGGCAGACTTAATGTTGCTCATATGATCTTTTCCCTAAACTATTTAGTGTTAAGTAACTGCTTAAGCAAAATGAATTTGTCAGAAAGTTCATATTCCAGCAAATCCGACACTAGTAGTGCGTCTTTATTTTCTAATGCCTCGGTGATCTGGTGTAATACCGAATTAATTTCATTTATGTTGAATAGTAATTGGTTTGCCAAATCAACACTACAGTGTCTTGCGATCACCCTAATGGCTTGACCTAACCAGTCGATACTTGAGATAAGCTGATCCCACTGATTAATTGCTAATTCACCGCCAGACTGAATTAAGCCAACGCAATTATCTAAAAATTCTAATGCCTGATCAATAAATAAGGGAATCGAATCTAATAACTCAGCAACGGCTTCATCTTTATCTTGTGTTTGAATTATCACTTCTTTGGCCAACCGTCCCTCGGCAAGCTGGCCTTGGATTACTTCAACAAGTTGATTAGGGCTATCTAACACAAGTTCATCAACTAGGCAGTTGACAATAATCCGATTATTAGAAACTAAGTCCGAAAAGATTGCATTTAGATCGGAAATTAACCCCTTTTCATTTTCTACGTCCTGTATCTTGCCATTAATTACAATTCGCATATAACAATCCCCTAATCACATTTCTGTCTAACATTCGACTTAGATTAACCAATTGCCTTCAAACCAGTCACTAACAGGTTCGTTTATTTCGTGGTTACTGATAATAAACAGGCCCTGGATTGCTCCAGGGCCATAGGTAAACAATCTGTCTCTTACCGTAGGAGTTGTAATACTCCCTGTGGCACTTGATTAGCTTGAGCTAACATAGCCTGAGCAGCTTGAGAGAGGATGCTCATCTTCGTGAACTCCATCATTTCCTTCGCCATGTCTACGTCACGGATACGCGACTCAGCTGCAGTCAGGTTCTCGGAAGAAGTACCGAGGTTATTGATGGTATGCTCTAAACGGTTCTGCACAGCACCAAGTTTGGCGCGTTCGGAAGAGACTTTATCAATAGCAGTTTGGATGGTAGTAATCGCCGAATCTGCACCGGCCTGAGTGGAAATGTTAATTCCAGAGACTCCAAGTGCATCTGAGCCCATATCGCTAATTGCTAAACTAAGGTTTTGTCCCTCATTAGCACCGATGTGGAAGATCAGCTCGGCGCCACTAACACTAAGGCTACCATCCAATAACGTCTTGGTATTGAACTCGGTGTCAGTTGAGATACGGTCGATTTCTGAGATCAACTGTGAGATTTCCTTCTGCATCTCAGCACGGTCGTTATCGTTATTCGTGTCGTTAGCAGCCTGAACAGCAAGTTCGCGCATACGTTGCAGAATAGCGTGTGTCTCATTCAGAGCACCCTCAGCAGTCTGAATCAACGAAATACCATCCTGAGCATTCCTGGTAGCCTGATCCAAACCACGAATCTGGCCCCGCATTTTCTCACTGATGGCCAAGCCGGCAGCATCATCGCCAGCACGATTAATCCGCAGACCTGAAGATAGTTTCTCCAGAGATTTCGATGCGGAAGAGTTGTTAGCAGACAACATCCGATAAGTGTTTAGAGCCGCAATATTGTGGTTAATAATCATTTTCTTTTCCTCCCTGAATTTAAGTGTTTTTGTTTTGACCCGGCATCCGTACCAGGTGCTAGCCTCTAACTACGTTCCAATTCTTCTCAATCTGTACACCCTCCAGGCATCACCTTCCTCAAAAGCTTGTCCCATCTGGGCTACTAATAATTCTTACTATATTATTCGACAATATAACTTAGATACTTAAGCGCTACTTAACATATTTCGCTACTGATCATTCTCTTTATTGGATAATAGCTTGCTTATCTCACCTAGATCAGCCATCCGTTGAGCAGCAGCCCTCCGGTTCTCCTCTTGGATCTCCAGATAGATTTCTTCCCTATGTACCGGTATCTCACGTGGCGCATCAATGCCCAGCTTTACTTGGTCATTGCGTACATCCACCACCGTAATTTTAATGTTATCGCCAATAATGATGCTCTCGTCTATCTTCCGAGTTAAAACCAGCATAATTCGGTGCCCTCCCTGGCTCGACGACTACGATTTACCTTATAACGCTGCTCTAGCCAGCTGTTTAGCTTGAGGTTGAGATTTCTTTGCTGGCTGCTTTCCCTTTGCAGAGGCCTGTGCCCTCAAAATCCGATGTTTGATCTGGTAAGCCGGATTATCCTGGATAACTTGGTGACCCAACATCGCCGGCACATTGATCACTAGCGGCCCCTTGGTATTAGCCGTCATCTCTTCCGGATTTTCCGGGATAACAACCAGCGTGAAGATCGCTGTCTCGGTATCATCCTCTAGCTGTAGTTTCTCCACATCCACCTTGCTCAATTCGACCTTATATTCCCCCAGAAACACAGTCGGATCAATGATGATAAAAGCAATCTCCGGCTCATCAATGCTTAATAACCAGTTTAATGGTCCGTCACCATCATGTTCCAGAATTGCAAATCTCTTGAGATCCGGCAAGCCAATAAGCCCCTCAGGGAAAGTAATTATCTTCTCTTCACGGATTTGTAGTTCACCAAACCTCTGCGAACTGAGCTTCATCAAGATATACCCCTTTCAAACAAGTACATATTTACATCCGTGTATAAACCGGTATACCGGATATCCTCAAAACAATTAGCGCAGGAAATCAATGAGTGATGGTTGGATGATCCGCGCGGCCGAGCCTAGCGCGGTACGATACACCGCCTCTTGCATATTAAGATGCATGATGACTTCCGCAATATCAACATCCTCTGATTTGGAGAGTAACTCCGTCACGCTCAAATTCTGACTATCCAACTGATCTTTGGTAAACTCAAATCGGTTTTGCGCAGCTCCTACCTTGGACTGCTCCCTTAGCGTGATATTCAAAGCTTCATCGATCATTCCGATATCGCCATCAATAAGCGTGGGCTCACCAGCACCCAAGTTCTCACGTAAACTTTGCAACGCTTCAAAAACCTTATCAAAAAGGGCATCACCATGTATATTGACCGTGATCTCCACACCCTTGCCAATCTCATAGGCGATCTCACCATCGTTACCTTGATAATTGATGTTACCATCTACATCCAGCTCGAATGCTTTGGTCAAGGTATTTGTTCCCGCAAAAATGTACTTATCATCATACTGCGTATTACTCAGCGAAAGCGCATGCTGTAGGAGCTGGTCAACCTCTTCGGCCATTGCTTTCATATCATCCGGATTTAAAGTGTCATTAGCTCCACCAACAGCCAGAGCCTTGGCCTTATGTAAAACGTTGATTACTTGGTTAATCGCCGTATCGGTTGTCTCCAGCCACGAAATTCCTTGGTCGAGATTACGGATATACTGTTCGTTCTGGGTTAGGCTCGAGTTAAACCCCATCGATTTCCGAGCTACCACCGGATCCTGATGTGGACGAGAAATCTTCTTTCCTGTGGAAAGTTGCTGGTTTAAGTCGGCCAAACGCTTTAGGCCTGCATGTAAGTTGCGCATAACATTATCATTCATCATTCGGTTAGTAATTCGCATTTACAGCTACCTCCCCACACCCAAGCCATTAATGATCGTATCGTAAATCTGATCCATAGTCGCGATAACCCTAGCTGCAGCATTGTACGCATGCTGGAACTTGATCATATTGACCATCTCTTCGTCCAAAGAGACCCCGGCCACCGCTTCCATCCGATCTTGCAAGCTACTGACTAAGACATTCTGGTTTTCGGTCATCCGGAGCGCATGCTGTGTGTCAATACCGAGCTGGGAAATCGCACCGACAAAATAATCTCGTAACGTCGTATCAGTAGCAACCGTGTTGTCACCCTTATCCTTAATCGTTATCTTGCCATGTAAAACATTGGCCAGTGCCTTCGCGTTTTCACCATTACCAACAGGATCAAGTTTGCCATCCCCGTCGGCATCTGTACCATCTGATGAAGCAGCGATCTGATCTTCTGTCACCGCCACCCTGATCAAAGTTTGACCAGGATCTATATATTCGAAGAAAGGTTTACCAGGCTCACCATTAAAATCATAGCCTGCCTCATGCTGAGTGTTAAACTTGGTCATCAAGGTATGTACAATATTATCGAGCGCCCCCAGCTGGGCTGGGATCAAATTATCCCTGATTTCCATCAGCCCTCTGAGCGTGCCGTCTGTAAACTGAACTTTGTTTGGCGAACCTTTCCAATAGATCTCATACATCGTATCGCCATTTTCATCCCTGACCTCAAGCTGACGGGCCCGGTCCCATTCGACAATCGGCACACCACCAATTGTTACCGTAGTGGCATTAAATTTGTCCGTAATCACATTAATATCGACTATCTCGGATAGCTCCGTGATCAGCAGATCACGCTGATCCATCAAGTCATTGGGGTTATCACCCACCGAAGAGGCCTCGACGATCTGCTTGTTCAAAGCCGCAATTCTGTTGGCGTAGGTGTTAATCTCAGTAACCTTCACGGAAATATCGCTGTTAACAGAGTGCTGTAACTCCTGAAGCTGAAGGTATGTGTGGTTTAGCAAATCAGCAAAGGCCTCGCCCTTACGCAGCACAACCGTCCGCGCAGAACTGCTCTCCGGGTTAAGACTGAGATCCTGCAGCGACTTCCAAAAATCATCGAGAGCGGTGCGAATCCCGAACTCGGACGGTTCGTTAAAGATCAGCTCAATCTGGTTCAACAACTCGCCCTGGGTCTCCCATCTGCCTTTGGATGAATTCTCCTGCCGAATTTGGCTATCCAAAAAAGCATCGCGCATCCGTTGGATCGCAGCCACTTCAACTCCGGTGCCAATTTGACCAGCAATAGCCGGGGAAATCCAACTCGGCGGGCTAAACGGGGTAGTAGCCTGGATTTGTACGACCTGACGCGAATACCCCGGTGTATTGGCATTAGCAATGTTATGTGCGGTCGTCTCCAGCCCCATTTGCTGGGCCATCAACGCCCGTCTAGCTGTTTCTAGCCCCATAAAAGTACTACGCAACTGTCTTCACTCCCCGTCAAGCCTTCCAGTCTAGCAAGCTGCGGCCGACTGACGGCTTCTGCTTGCTGCCAAGCTC
>CAZAAT010000090.1:0-6406 GCA_964483175.1 uncultured Bacilli bacterium | reverse complement strand
TTTATTACAGTCCCGACTGTGGAACAATGTAGTTGGGTGTTTCGTTATGAACGACAACCTCGTCTTGGGTAAAGTCTCCCGCACCGGCAAGCTCGTTCATGCTCGAGAATACCATCAGATCTTGCTGAGTAATCCCGTAATTACCCATCATATCGACCTTAGCTGGATGACATAGCGCACAAAACTTATCCATATCGGCGCCACGCTCGGTGTCTACCCGAAGGTACTTGTAATATGGGTTAGAAGGATGTGGCTCATGGCAGCTAGTGCACTCGAAGCTCCCGTTGACTAACAGATTATCGGAAAAGTTAGCGATCTGCTTATTCGGCACTACCCCGACCGGGTGAGTTGTGGTCAAAAAGATCGGCATAAATCCCTGCCCGCCCCGCTCAGGCGTTTCGTGACATCCTAAGCACAAGGCCGAAACTCCTTCGATCATGCCATCACGTGGATTTTGAACCGTTGTATTATCGACGGCAAAAGCTTTCTCGGCGACCGCATAGTGGATGTTGTGACACCCTGTACAACCGACATAATCATGGGCTCCGGCTCCTAGCACTGTTGCTCCTAGACTGAACAACGTGACCAGAGTAAGAAAAGAAATTAGACCAATTTTGCGCATAACTCTGTTCCCCTCCAAGATATGGTATTATGTTCTATATTTTACCATTAGTTGCGGCTTTATTCAACCAACAAATGGGAAAAATCGGCTTCCAGAAAAAGGTTATAGCGCAATCTATATTGAATTTACCTCTAAACTATGGAATAGATATGAGTTGTCGCTAACAAAGGAGGTGAATCAATGTCCAGGTCACTGCTACTAAAAACTGTGATGGTGGTAATTCTTTTGCTGCAGGTATGCAGTGCTCTTGTATTGGCCGCCGGATTGCCGGGTACAAAGCACGATTTTTCCAGACAAGATCCTGATAACCCTTTCAAAGAGTCCGGTAAACCGTGCACACCCTGTCACATATATGTTAATTCTCCCCCACAAGCGACAATCAATGGGGAGCCGGTCCAGGTCAAGGCATCCCTTGTCTGCCTGGCCTGCCATTCAGGGGCGTGTAATATATCTGAAGACAAAGTAGATCGCAAGTTTATTCAGGATTTTACCTTCCATCACCCGGTTGATGTTCCGATGCCGGTCGATCATCCCGGCTTCGTTTCAATTGAGGAGGCCAAAGCTAAAGGAATAATCTTTTATGGGAAAGACAACCTCATCGGCTGCACTTCTTGCCATGATACCCATAATGCCAAAGGTTATCCATATTTCCTACGCGATCAGATGGACCAAGGGCAACTATGCCGGGACTGTCACGACAAATAAATGATCACCAAAATAGACCGGGCAATTGCCCGGTTCTTTAATCTGAGTTATAGCATTTTGGTGCGTTCGCGAAAGGCTCGCTCAATCTCTCGGTTCATTTCGCGTTCCTTGAGGTCATCGCGTTTATCGTAGAGTTTTTTGCCTTTAGCCAGGGCCAGTTCTACCTTGGCATACCCATTACGAATGTAAATCGAAAGCGGGATCAGGGTCATCCCTTTCTCCTGAGTTTTTCCGACCAGGCGTCTAATTTCATCGCGGTGCAACAGAAGCTTGCGTGGTCTAAGGGGATCATGGTTTTCGCGGTTACCGAAATCATATGGGCTGATATGCAGGTTATACACGATCACTTCACCCCGCTCAACCCGGGCAAAGCTATCCTTGAGGTTTACGCGTCCATTGCGAACCGACTTTATTTCAGTGCCCTTGAGCACGATACCGGCTTCGATGGTCTCCAGAATATGATATTCATGGCGAGCCTTACGGTTAGTAGCGAGCGTTTTTGCATCCTTCGCCACCCAATCGTCCCCCTTTAAAGGCCTAGTTCATCACTGATTGCCTGCATCCCTACCAGACCAATCTCGATAAATTGCTCCAAGTCCAGACCTAACTCTGAACATGAACTGATTTGCTCCCGGTTAGCCCCTCTGGCAAAGCCCTTTTCGCCGAATCGGTTGACAACAAATTGAGTATCAATGGAGCTCAATTTCTTGTCTGGATGAATTAAGGCTGCCGCAACAATCAATCCGCTTAAAGGATCAGCAGCGTACAAAGCCTTATCAATCTTACGATTACGGGGCAATCCATGCGCCGGATTATGACATTTGACCGCATAAATAATATCACGGTCTACCCCCATCGCCTCAAGTATTTCAGCGGCTACCAGACTATGAGCATGTGGATCCTTTGCGGTCTGGTCATAATCGATATCGTGCACCAGACCTGCCAAGCCCCAGCGGTCGGGATTTTCAACAAAATGAACTGCCAAAGCCCGCATGATCGCTTCAACAGCGTACATGTGTTTCAAAAGATTTTTGTTTTTCACATTCCGTTGGACAGCGGCTAAAGCCTCTTCCCTTGCGATCACTGTAATTCCTCCATTAAAACATAATACCCTTAGAGAAAAAATGCGCCAATAGGCGCATTAATCCTGCCAGAATAACCGAGAATCAGCTGATAAAAGCAACTAAGAGCGATGATAGCATGAAAACTATAGCTAAAATCGTAGTGGCTTTAGTTAGAACCGCATCAAGCCCTTTTTCTTTATTGAAGAATAATTGGGCTCCGCCGCCAATCGATCCCAAACCTTCTCCCTTACTTGACTGTACGGTTACGACCGCAATTAAACCGAGTGAAACTAGTATTTGGAAAACGTACATGAAAGTTTCCATGGCGCGGCATCCTCCTCAATCAACATTTCTCAGGTTAGTATATCATACTTGGCGACTACTGCCAAGAAAACCAGCTTAGCTTCGTTATAGGCTGAGGTTATAAAAGGCCTTCCAGCCGAGGTAGCTTGCTACGGTATCTAGCTCATCTTCGATTCTGAGTAACTGATTATATTTGGCCACCCGATCGGTACGTGAAGGTGCCCCGGTCTTTATTTGTCCGGCATTGGTGGCCACGGCAATATCGGCTATTGTGGTGTCTTCGGTTTCGCCGCTCCGATGGGAAATTACTGCCGTATAACCAGCCCGCTTGGCCATTTCGATTGCATCAAAAGTCTCAGTTAAGGTCCCGATTTGGTTCACCTTGATCAAAATAGCATTACCAACCCGTTCTTCGATACCCTTAGCCAAACGTTCAGTGTTGGTGACAAAAAGATCATCGCCGACTAGTTGAACCTTATCACCGAGTGTCTCGGTTAGCACTTGCCAATCTGACCACTCATCCTCACTCAAACCGTCTTCGATGGAGACAATCGGATATTTCTCCACCAACCGGGAGTAAAACTCGATGACCTCCGGGCCGCTTAAGACCTTGCCCTCACCGGCAAAATTATACTTGCCATCACTGAACATCTCGGTTGCCGCCACATCTAAAGCCAGCGCAATGTCGGTTCCCGGCGTATACCCGGCCTTTTGAATTGCGGAGATAATTACCTCCAAAGCCTCTTCATTCGAGGCAAGGTTCGGAGCAAATCCGCCCTCATCGCCGACTGCAGTGCTAAGTCCCCGACTGTGTAAGACGGATTTAAGCGCGTGAAAAACTTCGACTCCCATACGGAGACCATCACTAAACGTCTCTGCGCCAACCGGCATAATCATGAACTCTTGGATGTCTACATTGTTATCAGCGTGTTTGCCGCCGTTTAAGATGTTCATCATTGGCACCGGCAGAGTCTTCGCGTTAACCCCGCCAAGATATTGATAGAGGGACAGTCCGTTCTCGTGGGCTGCCGCTTTGGCAACCGCCAGGGAAATACCGAGGATTGCATTGGCCCCCAGTTTGCCTTTATTTGGCGTCCCATCTAGCTCGATAAGTGCCTGATCGATTCCTGGCTGGTCGGTAACCTCCATGCCTAAAATAGCCGGACCCAGCACCTCATTAACATTCTTAACCGCTTGCAAAACACTCTTACCATTATAAAACGCTTGATCGCCATCTCGAAGTTCGACCGCCTCAAAAGCTCCTGTCGATGCCCCAGAAGGAACAGCTGCTCTCCCATGAGCACCTGCTTCGGTCCAGACCTCCACCTCGATGGTTGGATTACCGCGCGAATCAAGGATCTGTCTACCATAAACCTCGGCAATCTCCATTGAAAAACCCCCTACTCTTATTGAATGGATGTAATTAAAGATCTTCCGGTCATCTCTGCCGGCTTGGGCAGACCTAAAAGTTCTAACAATGTTGGAGCCACATCAGCGAGTATGCCGTCACGCAAGCTAACTTGGCGCTTGCTAACACAAATAAAGGGGACCCTGTTAGCTGTATGAGCAGTATGGGGTTGGCCGGTCAATGCATCAACCATTTTCTCCGCATTGCCATGATCCCCGGTTATCAAAACCGCTCCGCCAATCTCAACGATTTTTTCGACTACCTGTGCCAAACAGGAGTCGACGGTCTCAACCGCTCGCACCGCTGCGCCGAAATCGCCTGTATGCCCGACCATATCAAGGTTGGCATAGTTCATAATGATTACGTCATACTTGCCGGTCTCGATCTCTGTCAATACCCGCTCGGTAATTCCGGGCGCACTCATCTCGGGTTGCAGATCATAAGTTGCTACTTGCGGTGAAGGAATCAGCACCCTGTCTTCTCCAGGGTAAGGCTCTTCCTTACCCCCATTGAAGAAAAATGTGACATGGGCGTATTTTTCGGTTTCTGCAATCCTCAGCTGCCTCAGCCCGGCATTGCTGAGCAACTCTCCTAAGGTGTTGGTCAAATCGACCGCTGGAAAAGCCACGGGAGCTTGAATACTCTCGTCATACCGAGTCATACAAACATAATAGAGTCCTGGCAGCTCCTTACGCGGAAAATGAGCAAAATTTTGGCTGATGAAGGCTTGGGTCAATTGCCGAGCACGATCATAGCGGAAATTAAAGAAAATCACCGCATCATCTGGGTCGATCGTAGCAACCGGATGCCCATCTTGATAAATAACCGTCGGGATTACAAACTCATCGGTCTCCCCTGCTGCGTAAGCAAGTTCAACAGCTTCCCGCGCTGACTCGGCCATTCTGCCCTTACCGTAGGTCAGAGCCAGATAGGCTTGTTCAACTCTATCCCAGCGCTTATCGCGATCCATCGCATAATAACGCCCTGATACTGTCGCGATCTTGCCAATTCCGATCTGATCTATTTTGGCCTTTAAAGCAGAAAGATACTCGCCGGCACTGGCAGGCGGAACATCTCGGCCGTCTAGAAAGGCATGGATAAAAACATCCTGGAGCCCATAATCGGCCGCCATCTGCACAAGCGCATACAAATGATCGGTATGACTATGTACGCCCCCCGGAGAGACCAAACCCATAAGATGGAGCTTGGTCCCTTTGTCCCGCGCATATCGCATTGCCCCTTGGATGACGGGATTAGAAAAGAAATCACGCTCACTAATGGATTTGTTAATCCGCACAAGATCTTGATAGACTATTCGCCCTGCCCCCAGATTAAGATGCCCGATATTGGAGTCGCCCATCTGTCCGGGCATCACCCCGACCGCCTCCCCTGAAGCTTCTAGCCGCGCGTGAGGATAAACCGCAAACAAATGGTCGAGATAGGGTGTATGGGCATGTTTGATCGCATTGCCATCCTCGTCATCACTAAGGCCAAAGCCATCAAGAATGATCAGGGCGACAGGTCGTGTATCGCATTCACTCATGCTCCGGCCACCTTTGCAATCGCGGCAAACTGATCTGCCTTGAGGCTTGCCCCGCCAACTAAAGCCCCATCAATATCGGGTTGGCTAATAAATTCAGCGAAGTTCTCCGGTTTTACGCTCCCGCCATATAAGATCCGGACTACAGCGGCGGCAGCAGAGTCTTGTTCGGCAATAGTCTCCCGAATCAGCCGGCAAATCCGGTTGGCCTCCGGCCCATCAGCGGTTTTACCGGTACCAATTGCCCAGATCGGCTCATAGGCGATCACTATCGAGGCTAACTCGGCAGCAGATAGCTCCTCTAGGGCCGCCCGAACCTGGCCTTGAATCAACTCTTCGGTTACTCCAGCTTCGCGCTCGGCCAAGCTCTCCCCAACACAAATGATCGGCTTGATCCCATGGCCAAGAGCAGCTTTGACTTTGCGGTTGACATCCTGGTTCGTTTCACCAAAATACTGCCGACGCTCAGAATGGCCGATTATTACATACTCACAACCTATCTCAGCCAGCATTACCGGGGAAATTTCGCCGGTAAAAGCACCTTGCTCTTCCCAATGCAGGTTCTGAGCACCCAGTTTAACCTTGGTCTGCGCCACTAGTTTAGCCACCTCAGAGAGCGCAGTAAACGGTGGACAGACTAAAACCTCAATCGGCGCTGCTGACAGTTCGGTCTTAATTAGACCGTCTACTAGCTCTACCGCCTCAGCGACAGTTTTGTGCATTTTCCAGTTCGCAACGATCAAAGATTCTCGCAAATCCATACG
>CAZAAT010000089.1:0-7145 GCA_964483175.1 uncultured Bacilli bacterium | reverse complement strand
AAAAAATGGTCCTGGCAGAGTATCAAAAACGCTTATCTAGTGCCTCCTAACCCCTTGACAGACGGGACTTTCTCTGCTAAAATTATAACTTGCCGAAACAAGATTGGGGCGTAGCCAAGTCGGTAAGGCATCGGCCTTTGGAGCCGACATTCCGCTGGTTCGAGTCCAGCCGCCCCAGCCATTTTTTTGAGTACACAGCTCCTCATGGTTTTGAGGGGCTTTTTTTCTTTCAAAAACCTTTAGTTTCAGCGATAATGTTCCTTTAGCCCGCGTGATTATGCCTTTGCCACGGTTCTTCTTGCCTACTAGGTCAATATGATATTAGCGCAGGAAGTCATTTCACTGACTGCGTAAAGGAGGAAAGAACCGTGAGAAAGGATCCAAAGGAACCTAAGATCTGCCCGAAGCCTATTTTTCAAGGCAAATTAGTCCGGCGGCGTTTTAAAAAGCTGCAGGTAGTAGCAGACAAAAACCTTCAGTTACATGATGTACGCGAGATTACTCTACCTACGCCTGCTACCTTTATTCAATCAGTACACACGCAGGTGGAGTTTCTTTCCGACCATGTGATTTCTGGTAAGGTAATCAAGCAGTTTAGAGTGCACAAGATCATCAAATTTGTCCCAACAGGAACCGATGGAACTGTTCTATTCCATAGGGAGACGATCCCGTTTGAAGCCTTTATCGAAGCTCCAGTTACACCTAGTGATGAAGTAGATGTCGAAAACTTTATTCTCAGAGTAGTTCCGGTTCTAGAACCGGTAGGAGAATTACCTACAACCCTGTGGCGGGAAAAAACCGTGGTGGATTTGCGCGTGATCGTATCAAGGGTAGTTATTGTTAGCTCTTTAGTTGGCGAATCTGATGTCTTTGATCGCCGGATCGGTCCGCCGCAGATCGATCTCCGCTAAGGATTTTACCGGATAAATGGACAAGTTGAAGGAAAAAGGGGCAGGCTCACAGCTTGCCCCTTTGGCATATTGGCCAGGCGGTCGCAGATATATTTGATGGCGAAGGGAGTGTGCATAAATGAATGCCGTTGCGTTTAACCTCCTCGCGCTGGCTTTATTTACCGAAGTCTTGACCAATATGACAAAAAATATTTTTCCGGATATCACCGGCATTTGGAGCAACTTAGTCGCGGCGATCTTTGGGATGTCGATCTGTCTAGGCACCCAAACAGGCTTTTTCAAGCTGGCTGAGATGCCACTGGATCCACCGATCGTAGACTATTTGTTAACGGGATTAATTGTAGCCAGAGGTTCCAATTTTGTGCATAATCTCGTGGATACCCTTAAACCGGTCTCGCCAACTCGCTTTATGGCCAGATTACGCAGGAGATAGCCCCTTTTGCCCCGCTTGGAACTCCTCCTTTCTTTTTTGCGTTATATATCACTAAAAGAGTTAGTATCTGAGGAGGTAGGTTCATGCGGTGGAGCCAGGAAGCCGAAGCGGCACTTAGCGGTGTGCCGGGTTTTGTGCGGGGCATGGCTAAAAAAGCCGTCGAAGACGAGGCCTGCAAGCGGGGGATTGAGGAAGTTACGCCTGCTTTAGTTCAGGAGGTTAAGGATAAATATTTTACGAGTCTTTTTGGTAATAAAGCAACAAAGACGAAGGAGCAGAAATCCGCGGGACACAGCTGTAAAGAGGACGGCTGCTCGGAATGTGGCGAGGACAAGTCGGTAGCCAAAGCTGCGGAAACAAAGGGGCGTAAGATTGCGATCATCCGCTGTGAGATTACCTCGGAGACCTGTCCCGGAATCGCCTGTATGATGGCTTGGAATAAGAAAAGGATTCATTTTAAGGGATATGGCCCGGATGATGAATTAATCGCGATGATTACTTGTGGCGGGTGTTCGGGGCGGCGGGTTTCACGCATGGTCGAAAAATTGAAAAAATATGGGCTTGATACCGTGCATCTTTCATCGTGCATGTTGCTTGAAGGAGATTACCCGAAATGCCCGCATCTGGATGCCATTAAACAAAGTATCGAGGCCAAAGGGGTAGCGATTGTCGAGGGGACACACCACTAACAAATAAAGGATAATCTTCCGGGAAAACGTATACTAAAACCGGGAGGTGTTCTTATTGAAATTTCGTTCGTTAATCCTTGCCGCCGGGAAGGGTACCCGCATGAAATCGGATCTGCCCAAAGTGCTCCATCCCTTATTGGGTCGCCCGGTGGTTAATTATATATTGCAAACCGTAGCTGAGCTTGGTCCCGAAAGAATCCATCTGGTAATCGGGCACCAGGCCGAACTGGTGCAAAGTACGGTCGAGAAGGAGCAGCATCTGGTTCCGCTCGATTTTGTGCTACAACGGGAGCAGTTAGGCACCGGGCATGCTGTTTTGCAGGCCAACGAACTACTCCAAGATTTCTCGGGCATTCTGCTGGTTTTACCAGGGGATGCCCCGCTTATTTCGGCCGCAACCTTGCGTGGTCTTTTGGATCACCATCAATCAGGCGGCTATAGTGCTACCATTTTAACAACAGTTGTCGATCTGCCAACCGGGTATGGACGGATTATTCGTAATCCCGGCGGTGATGTTATTGGGATTGTTGAAGAGAAGGATGCTAGTGACGAAGAGCGATTAATCAAGGAGATTAACTCTTCGATTTACTGCTTCGATACACCGATACTAATGGAGTGCCTTGGTGAAATTTCGGCAGATAATAAGCAGGGAGAGTACTACCTTACGGATGTAATTAAGATTTTGCGTCAGAGAAACTATCTGGTAGGGGCTTATGTTGCGGGTGACCCGACTGAGGTAATGGGGATTAATACCCGATATGAGCTGGCCCAAGCCGGCAAAATATTATGGAGACGTAAAGCCTACGAATTAATGAGTGAAGGTGTTACCATTTTGGACCCGGATACGGCTTATATCCATCCGGAGACCCAGATTGGTCCGGATACGATCATTTATCCGGGGGTGATGGTGGCAGAAAATGTCGTGATCGGTTCTGGATGTCAAGTTGGACCCTTTGCTTACCTGCGTCCGGGTACCCGCCTCGCTGATGGCGTAAAAGTTGGCGACTTTGTGGAGATTAAAAACTCTGTAGTGGGAACTGGCAGCAAAGTACCCCACCATAGTTATATCGGGGATACGGTAATCGGCTCAGGAGCAAACATCGGCGCTGGTACGATCACCTGTAACTACGATGGTCAACAGAAGCACCGGACCGTTATTAATGATGGTGCTTTCATCGGAAGCAACACCAATTTGGTGGCACCTGTAACTATCGGACAAGGTGCCTACATTGCCGCAGGGTCCACAATAACCAAGGATATCCCAGATGGTGCGCTTGGAGTTGCGCGTAGTCGGCAAGTTAACAAAGAGGACTGGGCGGCTTCTCGCAAACCAAAGTCTTGACGTTTGACGTGGATTAGGACGGGTGATATAATAACTCCGTGTCTCGGTAATTATAGGGAGTATATAGAGGAGGTAACCATACATGGCAGATTTCGCCTTAACAGCACAGGTGCGAGCCCTTTCCGGCAAGGGAGCTGCACGTAAATTGCGTGCACAGGGTTTGGTTCCAGCTGTCTTATACGGTGATACGAAGCAAGACATTAATTTAGTTGTTCCCGAAAAGGCAATGAACAGACTACTTAGTGCCAGTTTAATTGATGTAATGATCGAAGGGGAGAGCAAAGCTCGTCCGGTCATTATTAAAGAGGTACAAAAAGACCCGGTAAGCAATCAATTATTGCATGTAGACTTGATGCAGGTTAGTCTGGACCAACCAATCGCCACCTTGGTACCGTTGACCTTAATAAATGAGGATCAACGCGAAAACGATGGGGGTATTCTCGAACATATTCTGAGAGAGGTCGAAGTAACCTGTTTGCCAACACAGATTCCTGAGTTCATTGAGGTTGATGTTGCCGGGCTCAAGATGCTTGATTCACTGCGAGTAGCCGATTTAGTGACGCCAGAGGGTGTCGAGGTGACAACCAGTCCTGATGAGGTCGTAGTTACGGTTTCTGCTCCGGCCAAGCAAGTTGAGGAAGAAGAAACTGCTGAGGACGGCGAAACCGCAGACGACGCGGAGTAGATTATCTATTGGTTTTGCTAGGATTAATGAGCGCAGTCAACTTGACTGCGCTTTTTTGGAGTGTGGACGATGAAGATGATTGTTGGGCTGGGAAATCCAGGCCGACAGTACGCTGCTTCCCGACACAATGTGGGCTTTGTAGTAGTCGATCGCTTAGCGGATCGATTGGGAATTAGCGTCCGCAAGCTGCAGAACAAAGCATTGATCGGAGAAGCTCGACTAGCAGCAGATAAAGTGGTCTTAGTTAAACCGCAAACTTTTATGAACAATAGCGGAGAGGCGGTTGCGGCTTTGGTTCGCTACTTCCGAGTCGAGCTGCAAGATCTGTTGGTAATCTATGACGACATGGATTTACCGGTAGGTAAAATTCGCCTACGGTATAAAGGTGGGGCCGGAACCCATAATGGAATGCGTTCGATCATCAATTGTTTGGGTTCAGAAGAGTTTGCACGTTTGCGGGTGGGAATCGATAGGCCGCCCGTAGGAGATTGGGCCAATTATGTATTAGCACCCTTTCGTCAGGAGGAACTGGCTACACTTAGGCAAGCTTTGGAAACTGCCGAAGAGGCTGCTTTGGCTTTCATACGGGCAGGTATTGACCGGGCAATGAATGAATTTAATAAAAAATAGTTAATGGTGGAGGACAATGGATACTATTCACCAGTTTGTTGACCAAAATATGCCTCTGCTTTATTTTCTCTATGGGCTAGGCTTTTTTATGCTCGGTTTGGCCGCTGCGATTCAATACCGTTCTCAAAGCAATCTAAAACTAATCCGCAATCTCTGGGTTCTTGCTTTCTTCGGACTGTTCCATGGTCTAGCTGAGTGGGGTCACGTTTTTATCCCGATTCAAGTTGTATCGCTTTCCCCTGGTTTTGCCTTATGGATTAAGGCAGGCCAAGTTTTTCTCCATATTCTGTCTTTTGTGATCTTAGTTCAGTTTGGGGTTAACCTTATTGTCGACGAAGAAATGCGCGGGAAGAAACTGGCCCAAATCATACCCGGACTCTTGTTTTTGCTTTGGACAATTGCTTTTTTCGGTGGTTTCATTTTGGTGGACGAGCCTAATGCCCACCGGTATCTGACAAATGCGGATAGTTTAGGTAAATACTTCTTTGCTTTGCCTGGGGCGGTTTTGGCCGGTCTAGGCCTAGCCAGACATAGTAGGGACTTTCTTGGCCCGAAATTGGCCAAAGCTCGTGGCACCGCCATGTATGTTTCGGTACTCTTTTATTTCTTTGCTTTTTTTAGCGGGGTTATTGTACCGGGCGGCGATTTTTTTCCGGCCAACATGTTTAATGAAGCTGTTTTTCATGACCTGCTAAACATGCCGGTAGAGCTTTTCCGCATTATTATCATCTTTTTTATGATCTACTATATTTTTAATCTTTTTGAGTACTTTGAGGATGAACTCGTTGGTCGTCTTGAGTGGGCTGAATGTCAGTATTCGGTGGTAAATGAACGCCTCCGTATTAGTCGTGATCTTCATGATGGGATCTTGCAATCTGTTTATGCAATGGGGCTGCGGTGTGAAAATGTAAAGCATACGTTAGAGAGCGATTTAGAGAAAGCCAAAACGGAAATTGCCCAGACTATATGCGATTTCAATCAATTGATCGCAGAAATTCGCGACTTCATCGGCGAGTTACGGGTAGATAATACTGAAGAAACTACCCTATACACCCGGCTTCAAGAGCTCGTAGAGGAATTTGACGCCAGAAACCAGGTTGTAGTTCAGGCTGATTTAAGCAGCCTTGAAGAGGTACGAATTTGCCCTAAGATAACCGATCAAATTATCGGGGTGATCAAGGAGGCGCTTAACAATGTAGCCCGGCACTCCGAGGCTTCTGAAGTTTTGATCGAAGCTCAGTACGGCAAACATGGGTTATGGCTGCAGGTTTCAGATAATGGGAAAGGTTTTAAGCAGCCTAACCTGCTAATGGCCAAATTTACCTTGGGACACCAAGGCATAATTAATATGCGCGATCGGGCAAAACTGCTTGGCGGTGAACTTGAGGTGCGCAGCAGTCCTGGTAAAGGGACGAAAGTAAGCCTGTATTTGCCCAGACAAGGCTTAAACCAAGGATGTGGAGGGGGAATAACCTGTGGTGGATGCGGTGGCCAGACCTATTCGTATACTGCTCGCTGATGATCATGAGGTTGTCCGCTTGGGTCTAAAGACGCTATTAGCCAGGTATCCTGACTTAGACGTGGTTGCAGAAGCTGCATCTGGCGAGGAGGCTATCAGGCAGGCGGAGGAAACAAAACCGGATGTTGCGGTCTTAGATGTTCGCATGCCAGGTGGCGGTGGGATTGAAGCTTGTCGCCAGATCCGCAGTAACGATGAGAATATTAAGGTGCTAATGTTAACTTCGTATGCTGACCGTGAAGCACTTGAGAGTTCGATTTTAGCAGGAGCAGCGGGCTATGTGCTCAAGGAAATCGGTGCAGATGAGCTGGTCAACAACATTCGCAAGGCTTATAATGGAGAATCCATCTTGGCACCGGCCCAAATTGCCGAGGCTATTAGGGGCATCAGACAGCGGGTTGATAGTTTTAGTCGGGAGTCTGAGCTGACCGAACAAGAGGACCGAATTCTATCTTTGTTGGCTGAAGGTAAAACTAATAGGCAGATTGCCGAGGAGATCTATCTGAGTGAGAAGACGGTCCGTAATTATGTCAGCAATATTTTAGGAAAACTAGGTTTGTCAAACAGGGCGGAGGCGGCAGCTTACGCGGTACGCAGAAATTTTCGGGCAAAATGGGACATTTGACACCTCCTAAAAAAAGTTGTTTATGTAATAATATGGGTGATCAACCTGTGGCGGCCTTGGTTGATTACCCCAACAGTATGTAGATCCAGAGGAGTGCTCTTTATTTGGATTAACATTTACACTATGGTGATACAGTTTTTTGACTTTTAGGGTCTACACTGTTATTTGACTCCGCCAACCAACTCATAACTTAAGGCTGCCGCATTGACGGAAGGCATAGTGCCTTCCGTTTCTTTATTTGGCAGGAACAGGGAATTGTCAAAAAATGCCGAAAAACTATAGTAGAGTATGGTTTGGCGGAGGAATAAGAA
>CAZAAT010000088.1:0-7508 GCA_964483175.1 uncultured Bacilli bacterium | reverse complement strand
TCAGATACTTACCTCCAAACGTGTTTCAACTGTCTTTGTTTTGGTTGCGTTAGTTCTGGCGGTTATGGGTAGTGTGGCAGCGGGTGGCAATTGGGAATTGCTGCAGAACTTTTTGCATGCTGCGACTACCGGTGAGGTAGATCCCCTTTTTGGCCGAGATATCGGATTTTATCTTTTTAAATTGCCGTTTTACGGGTATTTTTATGAGCTCGCAATGAGCTTGCTGGTTATGACCTTACTTCCGGTCGGTTTCATTTATTTTATCTTCGGATCCTTCGGCTTTGCCAATTTCAAAGTCATTATTAAAGGCCAGGCCCGTTATCATTTAGCGATCCTGACCGCCCTGTTGTTTATAGTCAAAGGCTTTGGCTACCGGGTCGCTATGTATAATTTGGTTTATTCAACCCGAGGGGTAGTTTCCGGCGCAAGTTATACCGATGTAACGGTATCTATTCCCGGTTTTAAGATCCTGTTTTGGTTGGCGATCTTGACCGCGATATTGATGATCGTGGCCGCAATTATCCGCAAAGCTCGCTATATGGTTGCAAGCGTTTTTCTGCTGGTCGCAGGCTCTCTGCTTATCGGAGGCATTTATCCGAACCTGATTCAGAATTTCGTTGTTGAGCCAAATGAACTGGTCAAAGAGGCACCATATGTGAAGTATAATATTGAGTCGACCCTGAAAGCGTATGGGCTAGACCAAATCGAAGAACGTGAGTTCGAGTTAGGGCCTGAGCTGGGCTATGCAGCCTTAAAGCAGGAAAAAGGCTTGATCGACAATATTCGCCTTTGGGATTATCGACCGTTACTAGCTAGTTACAGTCAATTGCAAGAGATGCGGCTTTATTATGATTTTCTGCAGGTAGATATCGACCGTTATTGGATTGACGGCACACTGCGCCAGGTGGCAATTTCCGCTCGGGAAATGAATAACCGCGGTCTTGCCGAACAAGCCAGAACCTGGATCAACCAGAAGCTAATTTATACACATGGTTATGGTGCGGTAGTTAGTCCGGTTAATGAGGTCAATGCCGAAGGCATGCCAAATTTTTGGGTGAAGAATATTCCTCCGATTAGTAGTTATCCGGAGCTGGAGATCACTCAACCTGCTATTTACTATGGTGAGTCGCAGGATGGCTATGTTATTGTTAACACCCAAGCGGGTGAATTTGATTATCCAGTTGGTGACCAGAATGCCTATGTCAAGTATGCCGGCACCGGCGGGATCCAACTTTCTAATATTTTCGTTAAAGCTGCTACGGCTTTTCGTTTTAAAACTCTCAAAATAATGTTGTCTAATGAAATAACCTCCGAGAGCCGAGTGATGTTTTACCGAAATATTCATGAGCGTGTGCGGCGGATAGCCCCATTTCTCAGATATGACCAAGATCCTTATTTGGTTATCAATGAAGGGAAACTTTACTGGATCCAAGATGCTTATGTAACCAGTCGGCTCTACCCCTATTCTCAACCGGTAGCTGGATGGGGCAATTATGTTCGCAATTCGGTCAAGATCGTGATCGATGCCTATTCGGGAGAGGTTACTTACTATTTGGTTGACCCTGAGGAGCCGATTGCGAAAGTCTATGCGAAGATTTTTCCGGCACTCTTTAAACCGATTACTGAGATGCCGATTGGGCTAATAAATCATCTGCGTTATCCGGAGGATCTCTTTGACCTTCAATCTAGGATTCTCGCGCGATACCACATGACCGATCCCACTGTGTTTTACAACAATGAAGACATGTGGAATATTCCCAGCGAAATCTATCAGGACAGGGAAATTGAAATGGAGCCGTTTTACCTGGTTTCTGATCTCGGAGATAATGGGGGAGAAGAATTCATTCTGATCAGGCCCTTTACTCCGAGCCGCAAAAATAACATGATTGCTTGGTTGGCCGCTCGCCCAGGTTACACGGATGGCTATGGCGAGTTGCTCTTGTACAAGTTCCCTAAACAGGCTCTTACTTTTGGGCCAATGCAGATTGAGGCCAGGATCGACCAAGATTCTGAGATCAGCCGTCAGTTAACCTTGTGGAATTCGCGTGGTTCTTCAGTAATCAGAGGAAACCTTTTGGTTATCCCAATTAAAGGAACCATCCTGTATGTCGAGCCACTGTATTTACGGTCAGCACAGAGCGAACTACCCGAGTTGGCTAGGGTAATTGTAGCCTACGGGAATCAGGTTGTGATGGCTCCTAGCCTCGATGATGCCTTGCGGGAAATTGCCGGTGATGTTGGTCTGGCTCCACAGCAGCGACCTACTCCTGAAGATCTGCTTCCGCTAGATGATTCGGACGCCAACTTGAACCAACTGATTAATGAGGTTGTTCGCCTCTTTAACCAAGCTCAGCAAGACTTAGCCGATGGGGATTGGAGTGCGTATGGTCGTACGATGTCACGACTCCAAGCAGTTATCGATGAGTTGAGTCATAATAGGGAGTAGATTTATGGATAACAAAGTGGTCTCGGAACATTCTGCCGGAGGAGTTGTAATCAATAAGGAGGGGCAGGTCCTGCTGATAGAGCATATTCGGGGTGAATGGGTAATGCCAAAAGGGCATTTAGAGGGGACAGAAACTCCTGCTGAAGCTGCTATCCGCGAAATCCGCGAAGAAACAGGACTTGAGTGTATCTTACAAGCTGAGTTAGGAGTAACGCGTTACGAGTTTCGCAGGGATAATAATACGGTGCATAAGCAAGTTACCTGGTTTCTGGCAACCCCGCTGAACGGCGAAGTTCATCCGCAAGAAAGCGAAGGCATAGTGAAAGCCGACTGGTTTGATCCTGATGAGGCCTACAACCGGTTAACCTTCGAGCTTGATCGTTCTATCTTGGCTAAGGCTCTAGAATTAGCGGAGCTATAGCTGTAACAGCTCGCGTAGTCTTTTTGACTGCCCCCGGCTGACCGGAATCTCTGTTTGGGCTTCATCAGCCATAATCAGAGAATACGCCCCATTAATATACGAAATAATCTCCTTAACGTGCTCCAGGTTTACCAGGTGGCCTCGGTGAGCACGAAAGAAATTGGTTCCGAGCGCTTGCAGCTTATCCTCTAATTCTTTAAGCGTATACCTGGTAATCAAGAGCTCTTTAGATAACTTTAGCAGCACGGTATTATCCTTAACAACCGCAAAATAAACTTCATTCGGGTTGATCAGGACCGTTTTTCCTTTGCGCTCGGCCACTAGTTTGGCTAACGTGGCGCCTTCAGTTGGGGCGGTTTCACTATCCGCTTGCTGCCTGCTGATTTTGCTTAACGCTTTTTCCAAGCGTTCTTCGCTTACCGGTTTAAGTAAATAATCGACAGCGTTTACGTCAAAAGCCTTTAACGCATATTGCTCATATGCCGTTACAAAGATAACTACCGGAGGCTTCTTTAGTTGTCTAATTTCTTCAGCAAGTGCAATCCCATCTAGTCCTGGCAGCTCGATATCCAAGAAGATCAAGTCATAGGGGATTGCCCTCAAAAGGTGCAAAGCTTCTTCCGCATGGGTGGCCTCACCGACAACCTCTACTTTAGTCTTGGTCTTAGATAATAAATACCGAAGTTCGGCGCGTGCAGGGTATTCGTCATCGAGAATCAATGCTCGCAATTTCACTTGCTATACCTCCGATCCGTGCTTTGTTCCAGGGAAAAGATATTGTTATGCGTGTCCCTGCTTGTGGTGCCGAGTTAATCACGAAATTCAGCTCCTGGCCGTATAAACGTTTAAGCCGCTCATATACATTGCTCAGCCCTACTCCAAAGCCAGAGCCTTGTCCGGATATTAACGCGGCAGCCTTAGTTCTTTCATCCATTCCCACACCATCATCAGTCACTTCCACTTCCAACAGATTTTCTCTTAATCTTGCGCTAATCTGCAAATGCCCGGAACCTACTTTCGGTGAGAGTCCATGCCTGATCGCATTTTCGACTAAGGGTTGCAAGGTCAGCTCGGGAAATGGGAGATCCTTAACCTCTGGACTTATATTATAGGTGATTTTTAGGCGATCTCTGAAACGATGCTCTTCGAGATATAAATAGCTTTGCACAAAGGCTAGCTCATCGGCAAAGGTATGAAAATGGCCAGGTTTTTTTAGAGCCAAGCGGAAGAAATCAGAAAGCTTAATCAACATTTCACGGGCTTTGGCTGGCTCTACGCGACTAAACATGATGATCGTATTCAGGGTGTTGAACAGGAAATGAGGGTTAATTTGCGCCCTTAAGGCATCAAGTTCGGCTTTGGTTGTTAGCTGAGTTTGCCGGTCGAGCTCAGCCAATTCAATCTGCATATTAAGCAGTTGCCCTAATCCGTCGGCTAACCGGATCGTTTGCTCGGGTGGTCCTCCAGCTTTATTTTCATATAGTTTCAAACTACCAACTACTTCATCACGACATTTCAGTGGCACGATAACCGCGCCGTCGAGCGGACATTCACAGTTGTCCGCGCGAGGACAATTCAGCTCGCGTTGGTTCTTAATAATCTGGGTAGTACTGGTAGATATACATTTTTTCGTTGCTTCCGTGAGAATATTATCGCCTGGACGATGCATTTCACAACCAGCACCGATGAACGAGAGGACATGTTCACGATCGGTAATTGCAACTGCTGCAACATCGCTGATCTGCTTAATTATCTCGGCAATTTTTTGCGCGGTAAGACGATTAAGGCCTTGACGCAGAAAAGGCAAGGTGGCGCAGGCAATTTGGAGAGTTTTACCGGCTTCCAAAGAATTCTCCACGGTGGTGGGGCGTGGCTGGGTTGCTACATCGATCTTTTGCTGGGGCTGGGATTTACTTATAGTATACACCACAATCCAGTTTAGCCCGAGGAGAATCCCCACGATTTGAAGGGCAGTAATCAACTCTATGCCAAAGAGCAGCAGTATGCTCAGCTGTCCTATAGTAAGCGCAAATAAAATTAAGAATTTTCGCTGGCGCAATCTCACAGACCTCCTTGATGAAGTAAAATGTATATTCCTCTACTGCCCGGCAGATTCCTGCACTAGGCTGAGCAGCTCAAACTGCCATTTGGACCAATGACTCCCGAAATTCGGCAATTGACTGAAAATTTTGACCAACAATGGTTGATCTTGTATATAATCTCTGGTAAACACTGTCGAAAGGGTGGGTAACCATGGAGAAGCAGGAAAACCAGCTGAAAAGAAAACTCCTTGTAGTTGCAGCCATATTGATCCAAGTTTGTTTGGGTACAGTTTATGCTTTTAGTGTTTTTGTTAACCCTTTAAGAGAAACAATGGGCTGGTCTTTAAATCAGGTTTCATTAGCATTTACCATCTGTCTAGCTTCATTTACCATCTTTATGAATGTGGCTGGCCGAGTTCAAGACCAGAAAGGCCCGAGACTAACAGCCACAATCGGCGGATTATTATTGGGCTTTGGTTTGATCTGGTCCGGGCTAACCAGTAGCTTAATCGGTTTTTACCTGGCTTATGGGGTAATGGCCGGAGCTGGGATCGGTTTTGGTTATGTAGCACCAATCAGTACCCTGGTTCAGTGGTTTCCGGAACGCAAAGCGCTGATGAGTGGCTTGGCCGTCTTCGGATTTGGCGCCGGCCCGTTAGTCTTAGCACCTACGGCCACGTATCTGATCGGACTCTATGGGGTCAATACGACCTTGACTTTGGTTGGAGTAGCTTTCTTATTTATTGTCTCAGCAGCGGCGCAGTTCTTATCTTTGCCAAGGCCGATAGAAGCCCGAAAAGCCATCGGATTTGATCACAACCAACCGATTTGGCAAACAGGGAGATTTTGGCGTTTATGGTTATACTTTTTAGTTGGAGCCGGGGCCGGATTGATGGTTATTTCGCAAGCGGCTCCGTTAGCTCAAGAATTAGCAGGGCTGTCTGCTGTCGAAGCTGCTAGCATAGTTGGGTTACTGGCACTGACCAACGGTTTGGGCCGCTTACTGTGGGGTTTTGTTGCGGACAAATTCGGGTACGAACGAACCATCGCAGTTATTTTTGTTTTGTTTACCCTCGATTTATTAGTGGTGCTGCAGTTGGCAGCAAACCAGTGGCTACTGAGTTTAGGTTTATTGACAGCCGCCTTCAGCTTTGGTGGGGTTTTAGCATTGATGCCCGCCTTGACTAGCAAGTATTTTGGTGATGCTCAATTAGGTCGTAATTACGCTTTAGTTTTTTCCGCATATGGTGTAGCCGGAGTACTGGGTCCGATGGCTATTTCCATGGTCTTTACTCGAACTGGCAGCTACATGTCGGCATTGTGGTTTTATGGTCTAGCATCCTTACTAGCCTGGCTCAGTTTTCGGCCGTTCCGTAAGATTCGGTTGGCGGTAGATAAACCGTTCAAGTAGTATATTTAACAGTTAGCCAGTTGTTTTTGGCAATTCATTCTTTTTTCTTTGCGTAAATTGTCTGTTTTTTCTAGACTTAAATTAGTAGACTCGGAAGTTTTTTTAAGTATTTTGAGGAGGGAGTAATAAATGTTTTCAAATTATCCACAACAGCCACATGGTGGTAAGTTAGTAAACCGGGTCGTTCCCGAAGATCAATTAGCTCAGGAAATGGAGAAGGCTCAAGCATTGCCCAAAATAATGGTTGATCAAGAAGCGGCAATTACTATAGAAATGATCGCAACCGGTGTTCTCTCTCCGAACGAAGGGTTCATGAATGAAGCCGATTATAAATCTGTGTTGTATTCTGGCAGGTTGCAAAATGGGATAGTTTGGCCGACTCCGCTTAGTTTTGCTCCAGCAGGTCAACGTAATAGTGAAATTGTCAAATCACTCACCATTGGTTCTGAAGTTGCAATTATCAATGAAGACAAAGAGCCTTTTGCCATCTTAGAGGTTCAGGATATCTTTGAGTATAATAAAGAGGAACGCGCACAGTGCCTTTTCGGCACCACTGACCGTAACCATCCTGGTGTAGATGCAATTTTTCGGCGGATGGGCGATATTTCATTAGGTGGTCCTATTAGGCTTTTGAAACGCGTAAACTGGGGTCCTTTTGAAAAACTTCGTCTAGAACCGAAGGACACCTGGCGTTTGTTCTATGAGGAAAAGAAGTTTTCTTCGGTGGGCGGTTTTATTACTGGGGCCAACCCTGTTCACCGCGGTCATGAGTATATTCACAAGAACGCGCTCGAAACAATTGACGGTCTGCTAATTCAACCATTGGTCGAGATGGCAAAAAGAGAGTATACCCGCAATGAATTTCGCATTCTTGCCTATCGCGCTATTTTAGATACCTATTATCCCAAGGGTCAGGTGACCTTGGCTCCGCTACGCGTAACGTACATTTTTGCCGGACCGCGGGAAGCTGTGCTACACGTGCTGATTATGAAAAATTACGGGTGTACACATGCCCTCATAGGACGAGATCATGCCGGCGTAGGGGATTATTACGACAAATACGCCTGCCATACCATTTTCGATGAGTTTACGCCTGAGGAGTTAGGCATTGAAGTTCGCCTGTACCACGAAGTCTTTTACTGTACCCGGTGCGACTCGCTTGGTACTGTGAAGACTTGTCCACATGAC
>CAZAAT010000087.1:0-7548 GCA_964483175.1 uncultured Bacilli bacterium | reverse complement strand
TTCTATCTCATTACTTATCTTCCTTGTTCACCTACTAAAACTTTACACTAACACCGGTATGGCCGAACCCTCCTTCACCCCGCCGAGTATCATCGAGACTAGAGACTTGAACCAATTTGGCCTGGATCACCTCAGTGATAACCAGTTGGGCGATTCGATCTCCACGCGAAACCACAAAATCTTCAGGCCCTAGGTTGATTAAAATAATCCCCAGGGGGCCTCGATAGTCCGAGTCAATGGTTCCAGGGGTATTCAAACAGGTAATTCCGTGTTTTAACGCCAAACCGCTCCGCGGACGAATCTGACCTTCGAACCCCTTTGGTATCGCTATGCGCAAGCCGGTTGGGATTAACCTCCACGAACCAGGTTTAAGTACGGTAGCTTCGGTTACTGCCGCCCGTAGGTCTAGCCCACTGGCGCCTTCGCTCATGTATTGAGGCAACTGTAAATCCTCACAGCCAGGTTCGACCTGAACTGCTATTTCAATCTGTACCATTTCCCTGGTCACCTTTCCCTTCCGGCAAGACAAGGGCCGTTGAAACCGGCTGCCCTAAAATCTCTTTCGCTAAAGTATTAACATCTTCGAGTGTCGTTTGGTTAATAATCTCGATCAATTCATTCGGAGTTTTAATCTCCTCCCCAAAAAGTTCGCCTTTGCCAAGTCGTCCCATTCGACCAGAGGTGTTTTCCAAGCTGAGCATCAATGAACCTTTTAGCTGCTGTTTGGACCGGTTCAATTCAGATTCGCTCACCCCATTAGTAGCCAGATCATCAATCTCTTTGGTAATTACCTCCGTTACCAGTTGGGCTTTGTCTGCTCCAGTTGCGGCATAAATCCCTAAAGTCCCGACATCATGATAAGAGGCGTGGTATGAATAGGTACTGTACACTAAACCCCGTTCTTCCCGAAGTTCCTGAAACAAACGCGAACTCATGCCACCGCCCAAAATGCTGTCGAGCAGAAACAAGGCATACTTGCGTTTATCTCCCCGGGAGAGGCCTCTGACCCCCAAACATAAATGTGCCTGCTCGATGTCTTTGTGACGTTTGAGCTGCCCGGGCAGATAACCCGCTACCCGATCGGGAGATTGCTTGGTTTGCCCAGTCCATGAACCAAAATATCGACTAATTTGCTCAACAACTACTGAATGCTCAACATTGCCTGCGACCGCAACAACGAGGTTACTAGGAGTGTACCAGGCTCGACGGTAATTTTGAATATCGGTCAGGCTAATCTGACTGACGCTCTCGGCGGTTCCGAGAATCGGCCTGCCCAAAGGATGCTTGGCATAGACTACCTGATTAAGCAAGTCATGCACTATTTCGTCAGGGGAATCCTCATACATCTTGATTTCCTCAAGAACCACCCCTTTTTCCCGCTCAATCAGCTCAGTATCATCGGCCGGATACAAGACCATATCCGCCAATAATTCTACAGCTGTTGGAAAATGCTCATCAAGAACTTTGGCATAATAACAGGTATACTCTTTGCTGGTAAAAGCGTTAACCTGACCTCCGATGGTATCGAAAGCTATAGCTATTTCTTTGGCACTACGAGTGGCTGTTCCTTTAAATGTCAGATGTTCAATTAAGTGTGATATTCCAGAATGAGGAGGCTCCTCATTGCGAGAGCCTGCTTTAAACCATAACCCTATACAGGCCGACCGGACATGGTCCAACTTTTCAGAAATAACTCTGAGCCCGTTATCTAATGTAGTTCGTTCATATTTCACTCGCATCGTCCCTTCTTAATTATCTCACTGTTTGATTATACCAAATAAAGGCGTCATTGGTACTAACATTCCATTCTAGGCAGACTTGCGGTGTATAGACGGATATTACTTAAAGGTGCCTGCTAGCAGGTCTAGAATATGTCTATGTGTTTGAGAAAGCGCTTTTATAGGCTCTTCTAACAATAGTTTTACCTATTCAGAGAATGATTAACAAATATACAAAAAAGGAGTGCCCAAATGATTCAGGCCTCACCCCTGATTTCTATACTAACCGTATTACTATATCTCGCCGGTGTCTTTGGCTTTGGGGGCGCTACTGGTAAAGATGGTCTTGCCACGCCGGGGTTAGCCGACTCGGGAATAGGTCAAAACACCACGGCTTCTTTTGTGCTAGCATCCGGGAGTTCCGTTAGGATCGGGGATACCGTTGAGGCCTATGGCCGGGTAGTTAATATCCGCAGTGGCCCTGGGACCTCCTATCCTATTTTAGGCACTGTCTCCAACGGCCAAGCCGCCACGGTTGAAGGTGGTACCAATGGTTGGCTTAAACTGAGATTTCAAGACAATTTATCCGGATGGGTAGCGGACTGGCTCGTTCGCCCCGGCAAAGGTAATCCCGCAGCAGCTCATGTGCCTGCCGGCCTACAAAGCATCGGTTACTTTGTTACCACCAGCGCCAACGACACTACTTCGCTTAACTCGATGGCCAAAGCTGGCAAAAGCCTAACCGGAATCGCGCCTTTTTCCTTTACAGTTGATGGACGGGGTTATATCTCTGGGAAAAACAATGCCCAAGCGGTGAGTAGGGCCAAAAAAGCCGGCCAAGTGGCTCTGGCCTTGGTTCATAATACCAGCGGAGATTGGTTCAGCTCGACCGTTGCCCATAACCTGCTCTCCCAACAGGTTAACCGCACCAGAGCGATTAATGAAATTCTATATATCATTAAGAAGTATGGATATGATGGGGTAAACATCGACTTCGAATCGGTAAAACCGAGTGACCGGGAAAACCTCAATACCTTTATCCGAGAACTCTCTTGGGCGCTGCGCCCAAAAGGATACTTGGTTACCATCTCGGTCCCGGCCAAAACCTCAGATGATAAGAGCCATAATTGGTCGGGGGCCTATGATTACAAGGTAATCGGAGAATATGTCGATTGGGTCATGTTAATGGCCTATGATCAACACTATAAAACAGGCGGTCCTGGACCGGTTGCCGCAATTAACTGGGTGGAAAAGGTGGTAAAATACGCTGTCTCCACAATGCCAAAACACAAAATCATTCTCGGCGTCCCAGCCTATGGTTATGACTGGCCAACCAACGGCAATGCGGCAAAATCGGTTAGTTATGCCCAGGCGATGAATATTGCCAAGGCGCACGGGATTACACCCAAATGGCATTCAACCTATAAGGTTCCGTACTTCTCCTATGTCAGCAACGGTGTAGTCAGACAGGTTTGGTTCGAATCAAGTTGGAGTTTAGAATACAAACTGAAACTGGTTAAAGATTACGGCCTCAAAGGAATAGCCATGTGGCGGCTAGGCCTAGAGGACCCGCGTTCATGGGATGTCATCAAGGAACAATTTTACTAAGAAGATTAGAGTAGTTCTGAGACGGGAACAAGCTCATAACCTTGTTGCATAAGCAGTTCGATGATCCGTGGCAGGGCGGCAAGCGTAGGCTCAGTTGGGTGCATCAATACCAATGCTCCATTCTGAGCCTTTTTGACCACGCGATCAACAATCACCTCCGGAGCCGGTCGTTGCCAATCTATCGTATCCACAGTCCACAGTACCGTCCGAAAGCCTAAACCGGCGGCTACCCTAATCACCTGTTGATTGTATTCACCGGCCGGTGGTGCAAAAATTTTCACCGGAGTAGCTCCGGCCTTTTCCAGCACAGTCTGTGCCTTGATGATCAAATCGGTCAGCTCAGCTTCGCTCATTTGGTTGGGGTGCCCGTGATAATAGCCGTGGTTGGCAATCTCATGACCAGCTTTGACGATCTGGCCAAAAAGGCTGGGAAAACGCTCTACCCAATCTCCAATAAAGAAAAAGGTTGCTTTGACTTTGTATTTGGCGAGCACCTCGAGCATGCCTGGGATGTACTCGTTCCCCCAAGCCACGTTAATCATCAAAGACACTGCTTGGCGACTAATGTCTCCTCTAAATACCGGCTGAAAATAGGCATGGGTAATCGGAGGATGAACCGGCTCAAGCACAGCCTTAACTTGCTGGCCTCGCCCAGCTGAAAAGATTGCATCAAGCGTGCGTTCCCGATTAAGAGCTTGACCGACCGTCTCCGGAACCACCCTGCGTTCAGCCGAATTATACTCGGCGTTAACCGGAGGTTTCTCAAATTCTGGCGCTATCTCATCAAGTAGCATTTCCACCTCACTACGGAGCAAGCCTCCAACCGCATAACCTTCAAGCATTACCCCGGCCTGAACCCCATAAATCGAGCGTTTAATCTTGTCAATTAGACTAGGCGCAACCAAACCAACTAGTATACTAGCAACTAATAAAAGCAGAACGATTAACCGCTGCTGTGAAAAGATCCCTCTCATCATGCTTCCTCCTTAGGTGTTGCTAAGGGCAGTTGGCGTTGCACACCATTAGCATCGATGAAGTAATTCTCCCGATAAATTAGCTCGGATATCGGTACAATCCGATAGCCTTGGGCTTTAAGCGACGGCAGCAGGACTTTTAAGGCGGCCAGCGTGTTCTGGCCATTATTATGGAAAAGGATGATTGAGCCCGGCCGAACCTGTGATTGGATGCGTTGCACTATGTGGTCCACAGTTGGATTACGCCAATCTAGCGAATCGATTGACCACTGGATTGTCTGATAGCCTAAACTGGCGGCGGCTTCAATGACTTTATTGCTATATTCACCGAACGGTGGGCGAAACAGGGTTGGGGTAAAACCGGTGATATCTACGATTAGAGTATGGTTGCGCTCTAACTCATGTCTTATCTCTTGCGGTGAAAGCGAATTGAGGTGCGGATGGGAGTAGGTATGATTGCCAATTTCATGGCCGCTCGCCACAATTTTCTTGGCGTAATCGGGGTATTTTTCCAGCCAGTAACCGCCCAAGAAAAAGGTGGTCTTGATCCCTTCCTTTTCAAACAGTTCTAAAAAGGCATCGGTAAATTCGACTCCCCAAACCGCATCCAAGGAGATTGAGATGACTTTCTCCGATCGGTTAACCTCGTAAATCGGCAATAGCCGCTTTTCCGTTATGCGAGTGATGACCTCCACAGTTCCTTGCCAGGCCAAGCCTTGAAAAATCATTAGCACCAGTAGAAAAGCCAGCCCGTACAAAGCGAGTTTCCAACGCTTTCCATGCAAATACAAGATCATTAAAAAACCTCCTGTGCATCGTCGCAGTATGTTTATGCACCAGGAGGCTTAAAAATTATCAGATGTTATTCGCTAAATTGCAAAGTTATGATCCCCGATTACCGCAGTGGTGGTACGAGTTTGCCACCAGGCTAAAGCTTTGGATTTGCGCGGGTTATAAAAGAAGAGCGCGCCTCGTGAAGGATCCTGCCCTTCGAGGGCTAAGTCTACTGCTCGCCTGGCTTCGTCTCCAGGAGTGAGGCCGATCATACCGTTGTCTACGCTCAAAAACTGGCCAGGCTCCATAATCACTTCTTTAACGGAATTTGGAAAGCTAGGATGCTTCACACGGTTGAGCACGACCGCCGCTACCGCGACTTGCCCTTCGAATGGCTCGCCACGAGACTCCGCATAGACCAATTTTGCTAATAGTTCATACTCTTCTGCGGTCAGACGCAACTTGCTCTGGATGCGTTCTCCGCTGGTCTTGGGAGCCTCTACACTTGGACGGTGCTCGGTGGAGAGTTGAGGAATTGCCGCCACAACAGAGACCGCTAACACCGGCAGGTCGGTCCCGGAACGTACTTGTCCGGAAGCCTGTTCATTTTGGCGCGGCAGTTTGATCAGATCCCCGATCCTAATCTCGGGACCGCTCAATCCATTAAGGGCAATTAAATCATTAACACTTACCCCGCAGGACTTGGCCAAGCTATAAAGGGTATCACCTTTTTGAATTACATGTAGATCATACTCTGCACCATAGCTTGTCCCACAGATCAAGGCGGTAATTAGCCCAAGGGTAATAATGATTAATCTAAGATTAGGCCGATTCATCTCCTCACCCCAACAGTTTCATAGGCATCCAATTATTACGGTATTCGACGAAACACCTGGTTTACCTGCCGATTACAGTTTTACCCTGGCCGTGGCTTCTGCGCCAAATCTCGCGCAGAGTATCTAGGTTTGTCGCAAAATTTCCTAACTCGTCCTCAGGCGTTTCTAAAATAACCGGTAGCCCGGCTAACTCTGGCTGTGCGACCATGGCTGTGAAGCCAGCGTGCCCGATATTGCCATGGCCGATGTGTGCATGCCGATCCAAATGATCCCCTAATTTTCCGGAGGCATCATTGGCATGAATTAATTTTAGCGCGGACAAACCGCAACGCTCATTGATCGTGTTTAGCACCTCTTCCCATCCTTGCAGGGTGCGCAAATCATAGCCAGCAGCAAAACTATGACAAGTATCAAGGCAGAGACCAACCCACTCTTCAGCTTCGGCAATTTTATCCCTGATCCGACAGAGATTATCCCATGAACCGCCGATCTCGGTTCCCCCACCCGCCTCAATTTCTAGCAAGACGGTGCTCAAAACCTGGCTTTCTTGGCGAACACGATTAAACGCCTCGGCAACACGGTCAATACCAGCCTCCAGGCCAGCCCCGCCATGACTTCCGGGATGAAGAACCAGATACTCCGCACCGATTTGTCCGGTCCGCTCCAGATCTTCGCGAAAACGAAGATACGATTTCTCGCGGATCTCGGGGTTGGGCGAAGCTAAATTGACCAAATAAGTAGAGTGAACAACAACCACCGAAATACCGGAGTCCAGGCGCGCTTGTTTGAACCGGGCGACATCCTCCGTCCGGAGCGGGCTTACTCGCCACCCACGGGGATTGCTGGCAAAAATCTGAATAGCCTCACAGCCGAGTTTTACTCCACGTTCGATGGCTTTATCAAGCCCTCCCGAAATCGAGACGTGACAACCAAACTGCATCTGTTTTTCCCTCATTCCCGTCTACCTAGCTTATCTAACCAGGAGAGCAAATGTGATTCCTTAATCTGAGCACTTAAAGAAACCTTCTCTGTCCAGAGGTTTATCCCTCCCACGACAAATAGGGCTGCTGCGGTTATTAACGAGCTGCCTATACCTGCCAATCCTAGTCCTGCAATTGCTCCAAGCAGGTTCGCGCCGGTATCTCCTAGCATCAACTCTCCTTTTAGATCCCAGGCTCCTACTACGGCCACGACACCCAGAACCGGAAAGAGCATCATGGCTAAATCAGGACGGAAAATGGCTGCTACAACTACTGGCAAAGTTAACAGGCAAAAAGCTTTTACCGCTCGACCAGGACGCACATCGATGAGGTTAATGAGATTCGCACATAGGGCAATTAAGACGGCATTGAGCATGGCCAGTATCAGGTTGGTCTCAACAGACAAGATGGCCAGCAAAGCCAAGACTCCCCCGCCAATGGCTTTGGCCCCACCGGTGGTTAGTTTCCCCTTAAGCAGAGTGGCAATGTGATACCTAAACCCCCCATGCTCGCCTTCGCCCCCGCGATCATCCAAAAATCCTAACAGACCGAATCCCCAAACTATAATTATCGCCGGCTGAATCAGTTGTGTAGTTGCCATGTCGGAGTTGATCGCGACCATCAGCAGATAAGCTAGCCAACTCGCCGAAAGACCTGG
>CAZAAT010000086.1:0-7584 GCA_964483175.1 uncultured Bacilli bacterium | reverse complement strand
GGCGGGCGTAAAATGGAAAGATGCGATTGGTGTCTTGGAGATGAACTATATATTAAGTACCATGATGAGGAATGGGGGGTGCCGGTGCACGATGACCGCACCCATTTTGAGTTTCTAGTTTTGGAGTCTATGCAATCCGGCCTAAGCTGGCTGACCATCTTGCGGAAACGAGAGAACTTCCGCCGGGCTTTTGCGGGTTTTGATCCAGCGAAAGTTGCGGAGTATGACGAGGCTAAAATCGCAGAGCTGCTCCAGAATCCTGGCATTATCAGGAACAGGCGCAAGATTGAGGCTGCGATCAACAACGCTCAGCGATTTCTCGAGATCCAACGTGAGTTTGGGAGCTTTGACAAATATATCTGGGGATTTACCAACGGCGAGATTATCACCAACCATTATGAGAGCATATCGGAAATACCTGCGACATCACCACTTTCTGATGAGATCAGCAAGGATTTGAAAAAGCGTGGATTCAAGTTTCTCGGGTCGGTTACTATTTATGCTCACCTTCAGGCTACCGGGATTATCAATGATCATATCAATAAATGTTTCCGGAAATAACATCGGTCGAATGGCTTCTGGATACTTTTCAGGGGCCTTTTTTATTTGATAATTATGTTGGAAAGTAAAGCTCTAGGCAAAAGCTAATAATTTCTGTAACATATTAAATATCTTAGGGGGGTGGCCTTTGTGGCTAACAAACCATTTGATTTCAAAAAAGAGTACAAAAACTTATACCTACCTAAGGACAAACCGGTGCTAATTGAGGTTCCACCAATGACTTTCATCATGGTCGATGGTAGCGGGGACCCGAACAATAATCAGGATTACCAACAGTCCATCGAGTTGCTTTATGCTCTATCATATGCAATCAAAATGAGCCATAAGAAAGGCAAAGAGCCTAGCGGCTTTTTCGAATATGTGGTGCCACCGCTCGAGGGGTTGTGGTGGATTGATGAGGGCGAATTTTCCCTTACAGAGAGGGACAACTGGTTATGGACTTCGCTGATTCGGCAACCAGATTTTGTGACTCCGGAAGTTTTCGCGTGGGCCTGTGACGAAGTCAAGGCCAAAAAGCCGGATCTACCGGTCGAAAAGGCGCGACTGGAGGTCTTTGAAGAAGGCCTGTGTGTCCAGATAATGCACATTGGCCCTTACTCCACCGAGCCGGAGACGATGAAAAAAATCGAAGCTTTCCTCGTTGAGCAGGATTTACAGGATAAAGTCCCCACAGGGGAGGGCAAACACCATGAAATATATCTATCAGATCCTAGAAAAGCTAAGCCGGAGACCATGAAAACCGTTCTGCGGCACCCAGTATTGCGTATAAGCAGGTGAAGGTATTGAGTATAGTCTATGAGTTCGAGGCTGTAATCAAGAAGGCGCCAGATATGGATGCCGCCTACATAGAGATACCTTTTGATGTTAAACAGGAATTTGGCAAGGGTCGTGTTCCGGTCCACGCAACCTTTGATGGCGAGCCGTATGATGGCAGTCTAGTCAGAATGAAGACACCGTGTCACATCATCGGGATCAGAAAAGATATCCGGGCCAAGATCGGCAAACAACCAGGCGATACTATCAAGGTCACCGTGAGGGAGAGAATGAAGTGAAAAAGAAGATCACCTTACTTTTTATTATTGTGATAGCCTTTGTCTATCTTAACAACACCTCACTCTTTGTTGAACCTGCTGGCAAGCCTTTTCTGCTGGCTCACCGTGGTTTGGCACAGACTTTCCCGATGGAAGGCCTAACCGCTCAAACCAATACGGCCGAGCGGATCTATGAGCCGGAACACCCCTATCTCGAAAATACCCTTCCAGCGATGGCAGCCGCTTTCGCAGCGGGAGCGGATATGGTCGAGTTTGATGTGCAAGCTACCAAAGATCGGCAACTTGCGGTATTCCACGATGCTACCCTCGACTATCGAACCGATGGCAGCGGGGCGATCCGGGATTTCACGATGGCCGAACTTAAGCAGCTCGATGTTGGTTATGGTTATACAGCTGATGGAGGCAAGACTTATCCCTTTCGCGGCAAAGGCGTTGGGCTGATGCCTTCGATCGATGAAGTTTTTGAGCGCTTTCCAGACCATTCTTTTCTGATTAACATCAAGAGTAACGATCCTGATGAGGGGGAGCTCCTGGCGGATTATCTACAGCAGTTGCCTGCCGAAAGACTGGATAAACTGGCGGTTTACGGTGGGGATCGGCCAATAGCCGTGCTCAAGGAGAGAATACCTAACCTGCGTGTCATGTCGATGGAAACAATGAAGCGGGGGCTGGTCTCGTATTTGCTCATTGGGTGGACAGGGTATTTGCCTTCTGAGATGCGCCAAGCCTATTTTCATGTTCCACTCAAATATGCCCGCTATCTCTGGGGCTGGCCACACCGGTTTATACAACGAATCGAAGAGGCAGACTCGCTCTTTGTGGTCGTAGCCGGCAGTGGTAAGTGGTCCGAAGGATTTGATACCGTAGAGTCCTTAAAAGAAATACCGCCCAATTACTCAGGCGGCATCTGGACTAATCGGATTGATCGAATCGGTCCAATATTTAAATGATCTCCCAAGCCTGACTGTATTGCTCCGGACCGGCCAAAGACACCCCTAGTTCTTTGGCAGCAGTGCGCGACCAATAGGGATTGCGTAATAGCTCGCGACCGATCATAACCAAGTCTGCTCGCTCGTTTTGCAGAATTTCTTCAGCTTGTCTGCCTGAGGTGATAAGACCTACTGCTGAAGTAGGAATAGCCGCCTTTCGTCTAATTGTTTCGGCATAGGGTACTTGGTATCCAGGATAGACATGTGGCTGTACTGGAATCACCCCACCAGAACTACAATCCACCAGATCCACTGCTGCTTCTTTCATCCAGGTAGCCATGACACAGTAATCATCTGGGTTGTTGCCTTCTGGGTCCAACTCATCAGCCGAGATGCGCACAAACAACGGTCCGTTCCAGACCGCTCTAACGGCCTCGATCACCTCGGATAAAAGACGATACCGTTTTTTCAGGCTTCCCCCATATTCGTCAGTGCGCTTATTGGTTAACGGGGAGAGAAACTGGTTGAGGAGGTAGCCATGGGCGGCATGAATTTCAATAACGTCAAATCCTGCTTGTTTTGCCCTGACAGCGGCTTTTTGGAAAGCAGCAACAACATCAGCGATTGTCTGAGAAGACATCTCACATGGGCACTTGTTACCCTCAGCAAACGGAATCGGCGAGGGTGCGATGATTTCACCGTCAACATCGGCCTTCCGTCCGGCATGAGCGAGCTGAATCCCAACTTTGGCGTTGTTTGTATGGATCAGATCAACAAGCTTGGTTAGGCCGGCAATATGTGCATCATCCCAGATCCCGAGGTCCCGCCTGGTTATCCGTCCCTGGGGAGTAACGGCGGTTGCCTCCAAGATAATCAGCCCAACCTGGCCAACAGCGCGCGAGACGTAATGGACGAGATGCCATTCGTTAACCATGCCGTCCAGGTGGGGGCAGGAATACATTGCCATCGGTGACATCACAATACGGTTTTTCAAAGTCAACCCATTGATCGTAAAGGGTGAAAACAGTTTTGTCGCGGAAATGGTGACCACCCCTTTTGAAAAGTATGCTTGAATATAGTATACCGCAAGGTTTGAGTTCATCCTTTATGTCCTGAACTGCTCGACAGGCTTTTGGAGGAAAAGTTCTTTTTAGCAAAGAATTGCACAATTCAATGTGATGAGAGGAGTTTTGTAAATGAAAATTGTGATTGTTTCCGGCAATCCGAAAGAGGACGGACTCTGTCAATCGGTAATCACCGCCGCTAAACTGGGGGCCATAGAGGGTGGTGCTGAGGTAGATGAAATTAGGCTCTGCGATTATGGTTTATCGTACTGCAGGGTGTGCGGCGACGGTTGGGGCACCTGTCGAGAAGAGAACTACTGTACTTATGAGTCTGATGGGTTCGCAGAGATTACAGAGCGGCTCAAGATCGGTGATGCGCTCATCTTGGCAACCCCTGTCTACTGGGGAGAAACTTCTGAGACCTTAAAATCCTTTTTAGATCGCCTGCGTCGCTGTGAACGCAATCAATCTGGGGTGTTGCGGGATAAACCTGTTTTGCTCATTGCTTCGGCAGGGGGTACGGGCAATGGTCTGGTAACCTGCTTAGAACAGATGGATCGTTTCTGCCGTCATACCGGTGCAGCCATCTTTGATTATCTGGCAATAAATCGCTGGAATAGTGATTATAAACGGTCGGCTGCCCACGCTGCTGCCAAGGCGCTGGCGATGGGAACCAAAACCGGGGATACAGTGTAAGTCTTAAATGAACTGCTCTAGGCCGAAAAGATCCAGGAGGATTGCCAGGCGGCCGGCCAGTATTTAACAAAGGCAAGATTTACTGGAATACAGGTGAGATCAATTGTCGGCCTGGGTGAATCCATAATTATGTATAGAGGAGTTGAAGCGTGTGATCAAGAGATTAATCACCGTTCTAGTAACCGTGGCCTTGCTGTTATCTGGCAGCGTCTTGGCTTCAGACAACCAGGGCCCCCTAACTTCTGAGGATTTTTTGCGTAACGCTACAGTTGGGATGGGTTGGGGTGGTCCGGCAATTGGGGCCTGGTATCCCAACTTAGACGGATTGAATGATGTTTTAGAAGTCAAACTGGATGTTCCCTTGATCCTCTTTTCCGGTTCGGGGGAGGGGGGACTAATTCCGGGGTTTTCACTTGGTGGCTTTGGCGGCGGTAATTCGATTATCGAGAAAAATGTCCGACTTGATGTTGGATTTGGTGGAGTTATGTTCAACCGGACCTTCCCTTTCAAAGAGGGTCACTGGTATTATGGCGGCATTATCGGAGGGGGCAGAGCGGATTTGGTCATCAACCATGGAGAAACACCCTCCGATGTCGGGGAGGCGGTCGAAGCAGCGCGCCAGACCTATTTGCAGACCACGTTCTTTGCACTCGGGCCTCAGGTAGGATTACAAATTCCGGTGACGCCATTCATCCAGTTTAAGGCCAGTGCTGGTTACATGTTCACCATCGGTGGTGACTGGGAACTGGTTGGCAGAGGAGAATTACCAGGTGGGAAGGTTGATTGGAGCGGACCAATGGCTCAGATCGGCATTGTCTTTGGCGGGTCAGCGCGTATCAGCCCACCAATAATTGAAGATGCCACAGTTAATTTGTAATAACTAGTTCGCGGGAATGGTATTAACAGTAGGAGGCGGGCAGGCAACCAGCCCGCCTTTGACATACTTTAATAAAGACCGTAGGTATTATTTACATCCAGGATAAACATAATGCCATTTCCTGGCTCGTCAATTTGTAGATTTTCTCTGATCGCCGAAGCTATAGCTTCGGTTGCTTCTTCTTTGGCCAAGATCATTACGATCTCTTTCTCCGGCTCAATTGTCATCGAGAAGAGTGTGCTGGTTTCATGGATCCCTGAGCCTCGGGCATTAATGATGGTGCCTCCACGTGAACCAGCTGCCGTTGCCGTCTCGATTACCTCTTCGGCCTTACCTTTTTCAACCACGGTAAAAATGGCTTTATACATGGTGTTGGCTACACCTCTACTTTCAGAAATATTGGTATCCCCATAATGCCTAGACCCGATAAACCAGGATACTGGAAGGCTGAAAGCGATTCCATGGTGTGGTTTACTAAAATTGAATTCTTTGTCGAGTTCTTCTAAAGCATGTTCGGCAATAGGTTTCTCAGCGATCATTAGCACAATTTCCTTGCGGACATCCGTAATTGCTAAGAACTCGAGAATGCGATTGTTGATAGTGCCTTTGCCCAGTAAAACTGTGCCACCATTGATCCCATGTTGTTTGGCACTTTTCAAAATCTTGCTGCCTAATCCGAAGTTAACGACGACAGATATTAGTTCAAATTCGTTATGTTCCCCATTAGTTTGCATCTGCCTCGATCCCTCCCTTTTTAGACTTAGCTTTAAAGATCAAGCCTAAGGTCTGCAAAGCGATCACCGGAGTTAATGCTACCATGGCAATGATTCCAAAACCATCTTTTATGACATCGGCCCCTTCAATAGCACTGGCAACACCATGCGAAAAAGCGAGCACGAACGTCGCCGTCATCGGGCCGGAGGCAACAGTGCCAGAGTCAAAGCCGATGCCCACAAAGAGGTCAGGGGCAAAATAGGACATAGCTATAGCAATTGCATATCCTGGCAGTAGGTAGTGCCAAAGCTCAATGCCGGGAACGACGATTTTAAGTACTGACAAGGCGACTGCACTGGCCACACCAAGGGAGAGGGCGACCAGAACAACGTTTCGTCTAACATAGCCGCTAGTAACATTCTCCACTTGATGGGTTAGGACGTAAACAGCGGGTTCAGCTAGAATGGTGACTAAGCCTAGAACGAAACCAACGATAACTACGATAGCTTTGGTTTCGAGACTAGCTAGCTGATGTCCTACTATTGTGCCTACATCCATAAAGCCTGCATTGACACCGGTCAAAAAGAAGACCAAGCCGATAAAGGTGTAAATAAGCCCAATAATAATCTTACGGGCGCTTTTCGGCGATAAGTGAAAAGCGTTTTTTTGAAAGATCAAAAACAGCACTAATAGCGGCAAGAGGGCAATGAAAGATTCGGCGGCGATCCTTGGGATTGCGGCAAAAAATGGTCCGAAGATCGAAGATGTTTGGGATACACTGGCTTCCAGGGAACCAGATATTTGCTCGACATCGAAAATAATCCCCATGATCAACACTGAAATCACAGCGCCCACGCCAGCGAGGGCTACCAGGCCGAAACTATCTTCTTCGGCAGCTTTACTATCAGCTTTCATCGAAGAGATCCCAATAGCCAGCGCTAAGATAAATGGTACTACCAATGCTCCGGTTGAGGCTGCGGAGGCATCAAAGGAGATGGAAATGAACTCGGAGGAACTAAATAAGCATAACCCAAAAATCAGCCCATAAAGGATTGTCAACATTTTATAAAAGGGAAAGTTGTAAACGATACGCAGCATGCCCAAGCCAATGATAGCGCCTATTCCCAGGGATACAACGATTACGATGCTTGCTTTGGAAATCAAGCCGCCGGTAACCAAGTCGACTTGAGCGGCCAGGATATGTAAATCGGGTTCGGCAACCGAGATGAAAAAACCGAGTATGAGCCCGCTGATCGCAATAATCCAAGCTCTGTTGGTTTTAGTAAGGTATGAGCCCATCAGTTGGCCAATAGGAGTTACCCCAATGTCCACACCGAGTAGGAAGATTGACAATCCGAGAATAATAGATAAGGCACCGATGAGGAAGCGAAGTAAAATCAAAGTGTCTAGTGGGGTAAATGTAAAGTGTAAAATCACAGTGAGGAAGGTAATTGGTACAACTGCAACCAAAACTTCTTTAAGCTTGCCGAGGAGAACGTTCAAAGTTAACAGCTCACTTCCTTTCTGAGTATGGTGGGATCTGCTTACCAGGGAATAGGTGATGAGTGAAGGAACGATCAATAATAATTATACTATACCATAAATAACCGCATTTATCGAGTGCTTGCCTTGTGCGCTCTTATACATAAGGGTTGTTTTTTTGCCGGGGTTATTGTACAATACTTTACAAT
>CAZAAT010000085.1:0-7862 GCA_964483175.1 uncultured Bacilli bacterium | reverse complement strand
TAAATGAAGCTGTTGCCAAGGGCACGAAAATCATTTTTGAAGGTGCCCAGGGAACGCTTCTAGATATCGACCATGGAACTTACCCATTTGTTACCTCGTCTTCAGCTATTTCTGGGGGAGCAACAATCGGTACCGGCATTCCGGTGACCAAACTCAATAATGTCTTGGGGGTCGCCAAAGCCTACTGTACTCGGGTTGGGGAAGGTCCATTTCCGACAGAGTTGTTTGATGCAATCGGCGACCGAATCAGAGAGCGTGGCCGTGAGTTCGGTACGACTACAGGCAGGCCGCGTCGTTGTGGTTGGCTTGATGCAGTAGCCCTCAAGTATTCGGCTGAGGTAAATGGCTTGACCGGTATCGCCCTGACCCTGCTGGATGTCTTAGATGGGTTTGACACCATTAAAGTCTGTGTTGGCTATGAATATAAAGGAAAGATCTTAAACCGGTTGCCTGCTCAGGCGCATGTACTTGGGGAGTGTCTCCCGGTCTATAAGGAGCTGCCCGGGTGGCCCGAGGATAGTACACGTCAGGCCACTAGTTTCTCAGATCTTCCGGTGCAAGCACAAGATTACCTTAAGTTCATCGAGGATTTTACCGGTGTTCCGATTGTGTTAGTTTCAGTTGGTCCGGCGCGGGATCAGACTTTTCAACGGGTACCGATTTTATAAGGTGCGAGCGGGAAAAAGGCTACAATAATTCCAAAAATTTTTGGCATTTAACCCCTTGCATCAATAGGAGCTAGACGCTATACTAGATAAGTGCGGTTTTCTAAACGTCGCTTTTGCGACGATTTTCAGAGGATTGACCTCGCGGTAGCCGCAGTACTAAGGGTGGTTGTAGCACGGAAATTGTGACAAAAACCCTGCTAGAGTTGCTTGACAGCTAAATCGAAATGTAGTATGCTATTAAAGCAATTGGATATGAGCCATTAGCTCAGTCGGTAGAGCACCGGACTTTTAATCCGGGTGTCCCGCGTTCGAGTCGCGGATGGCTCACCATTTTGTGCCCCCATCGTCTAGAGGCCTAGGACACCGCCCTTTCACGGCGGCGGCAGCGGTTCGAATCCGCTTGGGGGTACCATTTTTATTTATAGCAGGGCTTTTGCCTTTACCAAGGCTCCAAACTTGGGGCGAAAACAGGGGAGGGCGGTGGCTCTGAACTGTTTCCTCTTTTCGACGGATTGCCCGGGAAAGGGGATTTTTTATTATTGTTTCCTTGGTAAACACTGGTCAAATTCCTCCCACTACAGCAAGTTGGCAATTATCTCATATTAGCCTAGCTAAATCCTGATAATATAGGCATTTTTAAGAGGACTGCATGATTGCCGAGAAGTTTTTTTATTTGTTAAAAGAGCCTTCCAGACGTGCTTAGAAGGTAATGGCTCTTTTGCCTTTTCTTGCTATTCTTCCGATTTATTGATATAATATTTTTACATGGGTGAGTAGCTCAGCTGGTTAGAGCGCCTGCCTCACATGCAGGAGGTCGTGGGTTCAAGTCCCGCTTCGCCCACCATAACGTACAAAAGAAAAGCCAGTCCGCAAGGATCTGGCTTTTATTTTTAGCCTTGGTATGGTAGCTAAAACCGTTCCTGGAAAAGCTAACTTCAAGTGCAATTTAATGAGGGGAGAATCAGATGTCAACAAAAATAGAAGTAAAGGGTCTCTACAAGATATTCGGTGATAATCCCAATAGGGGATTTGACTTGTTAGCCAAAGGGTTGAGCAAACAAGAGATTCAAGACAAAGCGGGCTTAGCCGTTGGCTTGGACGATGTTTCCTTTTCAGTGGAAACCGGAGAGGTTTTTGTGGTCATGGGCCTATCTGGAAGTGGAAAGTCAACTTTGATCCGTTGCCTCAACCGGCTAATTAAGCCGACCAAAGGCCAAGTGATTATCGATGGTGAGGATATTACCAGGTTAAGCTCTCAAGCGTTAATCGAGGTTAGACGCAAAAAGATCAGCATGGTCTTCCAAAACTTCGCCTTATTTCCACACCGCACTGTTTTGGAAAATGCCGCCTTTGGTCTGGAAATCCAGGGGGTGGGGTCGGAGCGCTTCGACCTAGCGCGGGAGGCCTTGCATATGGTTGGTCTTAAAGGTTGGGAGGATAATTATCCCGGCCAACTCAGCGGTGGAATGCAGCAGAGGGTCGGCTTAGCCAGAGCTTTAGCAAACGATCCTGATATCTTGTTGATGGATGAGGCCTTTAGTGCGCTCGATCCGTTGATTCGCAAACAAATGCAGAATGAACTCTTAGATCTGCAGGAACGTCTGCATAAAACCATTGTTTTTATCACGCACGACTTAGACGAGGCCTTAAAGCTTGGTGACCGGATCCTATTGATGAAGGATGGCCGGGTGCAGCAGATTGGTACCCCTGAGGAGATTCTCGGGCAACCAGCTAACGAGTACGTCAGAAAGTTCGTCGAGGATGTGGATCGAACTACTGTTCTTACCGCAAAAGATGTAATGAGAAACCCTGATCCGGTGATTTCGCCTAAGGATGGGCCTAGGGTAGCCTTGCGCCGGATGAAAGAAGAGGGTATATCCAGTATCTTTGTTCTAGGTAAAGAACGAAAATTAATGGGTCTGATCAAGGCCGAAGACGCTGCCAATGCTATTAATGAAGGCCGGACAGGGCTTGATGGGTTGATTATTACGGATGTGCCAACTGTTCAACCTGATCTTTCAGTCGCAGACTTGATTCCAATGGTTGCTACTGCAAAATACCCGGTTTCCGTGGTTGATGAAAATGGTCGGATGATGGGTATCATTATTCGTGGTTCTCTCTTGGCTACTCTGGCTGGAAAGGGGGATTTTCAATAATGCGGATCCCGATAGGAGACTGGATTGAAGCGATTGTTGAATTTTTATTAGCCAATTTTGAGTTTTTCTTTGACGCTGTCTCAAGTGGATTGGGTAGTTTAGCCGGTGGGTTAGAAGGCTTTTTAAAAGGGGTACCTTATCCTATCCTAATTATTGCTTTGGCAGGGTTAGGTTGGTGGTTAGCCAAGCGGTCGGTGGGAATCATGACCGCCTTGGGCTTGCTGCTTATTGTTAACCTAGGCTTATGGGATGAGACTATGGAGAGTCTTACGCTGGTAATCGTAGCAACGTTGATAGCCATTGTGATCGGCTTACCCCTTGGAATCTTAGCGGCTAAGAAGCGTACGGTGCAAATAATAATGAAGCCACTGCTGGATTTGATGCAGACCTTACCAGCGTTTGTATACTTAATCCCGGCGCTGATGTTCTTCGGTTTAGGCAGGGTCCCCGGAATTGTGGCAACGGTAATTTTCGCGATGCCTCCAGCTATTCGCTTAACGGCGTTGGGCATTAATCAGGTTCCCCGGGAACTAATTGAAGCTGCAGATGCTTTTGGGGCTACCCCGGGTCAAAAGTTGTATAAAGTTGAATTGCCTATGGCTTTGCCGACAATTATGGCCGGGGTCAATCAGGCGATTATGTTATCGCTATCAATGGTTGTTATCTCGGCGATGATTGGAGCGCAGGGTTTGGGCGCTCAAGTCTTACGGGGTATCTCCAGGTTAGATATTGGCCTTGGGTTTGAAAGCGGACTAGCTGTGGTTATTTTAGCCATGACCTTAGATCGGATTACCCAATCCTTGGGCCAAAATAAAATCAAAGACTAAAGGAGGAGGATGAATTGTTGTCTAGTACCAAGAGTCGCATTATCGTTCTAGTAGTCCTAATTGGAGCTGCCGCCCTAATCTGGGGTAACTTTGGCAGTAATCAGGAAGATAGGCAAACTGTTCGTTTAGGCTATGTGGAATGGGCGACTGAGGTAGCAAGCACGAATGTAGTGAAAGTTGCTTTAGAAGACCAGTTGGATGTAGCTGTCGAAATAATTCCTGTTGATGCAGCCGTCATGTGGCAGGGTGTTGCCAGTGGGGATTTTGATGCGATAGTGGCGGCTTGGCTTCCAGGCACCCATAAGGACTATTATGAGAAAACCAAAGACAAGGTCGATTATCTTGGGCCTAATTTAGAACCAGCTAAAATTGGTTTGGTCGTACCATCTTATGTTGAGATTGATTCGATTGCAGAGTTAAATTCGATCAGAGATAAGATCGATGGACAGATAATTGGTATCGATCCGGGAGCAGGCGTAACGCAAGCGGCTCGGCAAGCGATAGCAGATTATGGATTGGATCTAAAATTGGTTGAAAGTAGTGGTGCGGCGATGACCGCTACTTTGGCAAGTGCTATCCGTAATGAAGAGTGGGTAGTTGTTACCGGCTGGTCGCCTCACTGGAAATTCCAGAAGTGGGACTTGAAATATCTCGCCGATCCAAAAGGGTCATTTGGCGAAGCTGAATACATCGCTACGATTGCGCGCAATGGGCTTCGGGAGGACTTACCAGAAGTATATAAATTCCTCGATAACTTCAAGTGGGATGTCAGTGATATGGAATCAGTAATGGTTGACATCGAGGACGGCATGGATCCGGAAGATGCGGCCCGCAAATGGGTCGATAACAATAAAGATAAGGTGCGGTCCTGGGCGAGGTAACGCCTCGGAGAATAGCATAATTAAAAAACCAGCCCATCATGGGCTGGTTTTTTAACGGTTACTTACGGGGTTTACCCCAGTTCCGATCCCAGAGCATATATTTAAGCTTTTCAAAATCCTCTGTTAAGACCAGATACAGATGGATCGCCGTCGTGATCGTAAATAATACGGCAACTATGTAGTGAAAGGTGCGTAGGGTGTTGAGACTAAGGATTTTGCTTGACATCCAGATTGGCTGAAACCGGATTGAGTCATAGAGCAACCAGCCGGAGATCGCCTGGACTAATAGTAAAGGCTGCCAGGCAAGGTACATCAGTTTTTGCCCGGGGTTAAAGACCGCGTAAGTCGGGGCATTATCTGTTAATAACAGATAATAACGGGCGAGGTGACCCATTTCTCGAGCGTCAGCTTTGGTAAAAAGGTAGCTCTTATAGGTCTTTTCGGCAATATTGTAGTAGATCCGAGCGATGAAGACAGCTGTAATGATATAGGCGAAAACGAAGTGGGCTAGCCGGGCTGAACGCATATTGCCAAACAGAAAGGCGCTACTGGCATAGGTGATATAAAAACCGCTAAAAATCAGTACCAGCATCGAAAGCGTGTGTAACCAGTGCAAAATCCGCGCCCACCTGGGATGACGGTGTATTTCGGACACTTGGGGAAACCTCCTTCTATTATAAGATGCGGATCTTCGGCAACGGACCTTTTGGTGTAATTATCTGGACTGCACAGGCATTGCAGGGATCAAAGGAGTGAATTGTCCGAATCACCTCAATCGGACTCTCGGGATTTTCGACCGGGATTCCGATTAGAGACTCTTCCATCGGCCCCCGCTGGCCTTCTCTATCCCGCGGGGAGTTGTTCCAAGTGGTCGGGGTAATTATTTGATACTTGGCAACTTTGGAGTTTTCAATTTTTACCCAATGGCCGAGGCCGCCGCGCACAGCGTCGACGAAGCCGGCGCCAAAAGCATTCTGTGGTACATCCCACCGAGCCATATGGGGTTCCCCGGGCTTAAGCTCGGTAGCCCAGGCAGCAGCGTATTCAGCAATCTTTAGCGTTTCTAATACCCGGGCCATTAATCGGTCCATGGTCGAGATGCCATTACGGTATTCCCCGTTAACCCATAGCCGGGCGAGGGGGCCAGTTTCCATCGGTTTTCCATTATATCGCGGGGCCTTTACCCAGGTGTAGGCCCTTTCTTTGCCGTATTCCGGATCGACGGTCGAGTCAATAGGTTGCGCCTTTTGAGACCCGGCGGCATACCAGGCATGGGAGATATCTTCGGTAATTCCGTTGCGGATCGAGCTTAGCTGCAACTCCGTTACTTGGCCATCCATCATCACACCGGGCTTAAACACCCGATCTTGAAGGTTTTCGCTTTTTTGAAAAAGGCCAAAGGAGAACATATTACCGTACCCGCGCCCGAAGTCATAATGATCGGAATAGTGCTCGGCGATCGCTTCCATGTCCGGAATCATCCGGGTACGGATAAACTCGATTAGCTCTAAGGCGTGGGAACGATATTTCAGAACCCGATCGGTATGTGGCGGCATGGTGCTGCCTCCCGGCAAGACTCCGTGGGCATGGGGCGATTTGCCGGCAAAAGTAGCAACCATAGTATCGGCGCGGCGCTGGACATCCAGGCCTTCTAGGTAATGCTCAATAATTTGGGCATTGACATTGGGCGGCAAACGGTAGTCGGTTGTCGGGTACGGGGTAAACGGAGATGTTTCTGGCATTTTAACGAAATCGGGAACAATTAGAAAGTAAAAGTGGCGAATATGATCCATCAGAAAATCGGCCGCGAGCATCATGTGTTTGAGTAGTCTTCCGTTATGCGGGACCTCTACGGGATTGGCGTCGAGGAGCGCATTACAGCTGGCCATCGCATGAGATATTGGGCAGAAGCCACAGATTCGCTGAGTATAATAAGGCATGTCTCGGGGATCTCTGCCTTCAAAAATGCGTTCCAGGCCGCGGAAAAGGGTGCTCGAGATTCGAGCATCCACGACTTCACCGTTCGCAACCTCGATTTCTACACTCATATGCCCTTCGACCCTGGTAACCGGATCAACAAGTACTTTTTGTGCCATCATTTATCACCCTTATCCTTTTCCGGTTTGACCTCACGCTCACCGGTATCATTTTTATCTGGGGTTTGAATGGTTCCGCCCAATGGTCTTCCCTTTAGGCGGCTGCCAATAAAGTGAGCACCGATTGCTCCGGCGGTAATGGCTCCAGAAGCTATACCAATCGTATTAGCATTAACGGTGATATTAGGCACTCTGATGCTCGGCAGGTGTTCGAAGAAGGGGGCTGAAGCATCAGGGAAACCTGGATTGGCACAGCCGATACAGGGGGAGTTATCCTCGACCGGCCAATTGACGTACTCATTCCATTTGCGGACCGGACAGTCGGCATAAGTGATCGGGCCTTTGCAGCCAATCTTGTACATGCAGCCAAAGTCGCCAGGGTATTCAGCAAAGATACCGTTTTCAAAGAAAGAGCGTCGGTCACAGAGATCATGGATTAGCCGACCGTAAAACATCACCGGCCGATTGAAACTATCTAGTTTGGGTAGGTCTTTATATAGGAGGACATGGGCCAGAGTCCCGACGAACCAGTCCGGATGGCAGGGGCAGCCCGGGCAGTTGACCACCGGCTTATCGATAACTTCATACACGCCTTTGCAGCCGGTAGGATTGGGGTGAGCGGCGAAGGGTCCGCCACTGACGGCGCAGACCCCAACAGCAACTACGTATTTGGCCCGGTCAGCTAGGTAGCGGACGGCATCAATGATCTTCCACGGCTGGCCATTCCGTTCGCCGACGGTTCCGTAAATTCCGCCATCTTTGGTGGGAACTGCCCCTTCAACCACTAGAATAAAGTCTTTCTTTTCTGCTGCTTGCTCCAGGGTTTGCAGGGCCTGGTTGCCATAAACATTGCTCAGGTTGGGATGGTATTTGAGGTCGATGATGTCTAAAAGAACATTGCTGAGATAGGGGTTAACCGTATTGGCGAAGGATAAAGTGTTGCCGGTACAGGTTGAGGCTTGAAACCAGATGACCGGTGGTCGTTCGGGTTTGACGACTTGTGCTTTTACCAGTTCATCTAGGAGAATCGAGCTCAAGGGTAGCGACAGCCCTGCCGCTGTGCACAGCTTGATAAATTCACGCCTTGAAAGCATGGTAATACCTCCCTAATAGGGTTGTAGTTATTATGGGTAAAAAACTTGGGGGATATCCATCTTTTGATCCAAGGGAGGTAGAGTCGGGTTAGTGTAAAGTTTTAGTAGGTGAACAAGGAAGATAAGTAATGAGATAGAAA
>CAZAAT010000084.1:0-7947 GCA_964483175.1 uncultured Bacilli bacterium | reverse complement strand
GATTCCTTCCGCGTTAACCGAAATGACCTGCTTTGTTTTGGCATCATAAAGTAAGATGCAAGCATCACTACCCAGTCCGTTCATAGCTGGATCGGTCAAGGCTAAAACAACCTGAGCTGCTACTGCGGCATCAAAAGCATTTCCACCCTGATCCAAGATATCGAGACCTGTTAGGGTAGCCTCAGGTTTCCTAGAAGAAACAGCGTATTCTGTTCCCCGGATCACTGGCCTCATAGCAGCAAAAACGGCGCTGGACAATAGTGCACATAGCACCAAGGTCACAACGCCTACCAAGGTTACTCTTCGGGTTCTTATTGACATACTTATCACTCCTTTTCTGATCTAGCCATTAGTCCGACAACATCAAGGAGTATCGTCTGCTCTAATTCCACCTATCACCTGCCTCTTGTTTGTAAGCGTCTGAAAAGCTACAGTAATTTGCTGGCAACTTTGCCACGGGGCCTGAGACTTTTCATCTGCTCCGCTTACCTTTTCGGCTCACCACCTTTCCCCAAGTCTGCTCCGCCACGCACCATAAGCCTAACAAGGGAGTAGCTACTTAGAGCTACTCCCTTTGAGGACCTTACCACCCCAACACCGTTGCTTCTCTGCGGGGATCAGCCCCGCCTAAAAGTGCTCCCGATTCGGGGTCAATCAAGATCACTGTACTCATATTTCCAAAGTTGGCACTGTGTACGATCTTATGCCCCTTCTCCTCAAGAGCTTTGGTAATTTCTCCATCAAAAGCTGCTTCAACACCCAAATTATTAGCAGCTAAATGGGGTCTGGTGGTCATCGGCCACGCTTGGGATACCAAGCGAGGAGCTGCCGCTGCTTGGAAAGGATTGTAGCCAAAGTCAATTATGCCAACTATCCCTTGTATCTGTGCTTGCGGCTGGGTGTCAACCCCTGAACAAGCGATGAGTAAGTATGGTTTTCCGTCTTTTAAAACCATGTTCGGATTGGAGGTGTGTCTGACTTTCTTGCCAGGTTGGACCTGATTCGGATCACCCTCAAACGGATTAAAGAAGGTCATGCGATTATTGATGACAATTCCGGTATCTCCCATTACAACCCAGTTCATTCCGATGCTGGTGGTCACGGACATCGCGTTGCCCTCAGCGTCAACCACGCCAAGAGTAGTAGTGTTGGCCATACCGCCATCAATCGGCCATTCAAAGGTGCCATTCATATCTATTCTCTGGCGTTGTTTCGCAGCGTACTCTTTGGAGAGAAGGGTGGAAATTGGAATGTCGACGAATTCAGGATCTCCCACGTAATGATTACGATCTGCAAAGGCTAATTTGGTCGACTCAACGATAGCATGATATGAATCAGGATTTTTCGGACCCATTTCTTTGAGATCGAAGCCCTCAAGAATATTCAGCGCCATCAGAACTGTAATCCCTTGGCTATTTGGTGGGCAGGCGTAAACATCAAACCCACGATAGTTAACGGTTAAAGGCTCTCTAAACTGTGCCTTTGTCTTGGCGAAATCTTCCATGGTAAAGAAGCCGCCATTCTCTTCAGAAAACCGGACTAGCTTCTCTGCAATTTCGCCCTTATAAAAATAGTCACGGGCGGCAAAAAGCGCTTCACTACGACCTTTATGCGCATTCTCAGTCTCTGCTTGAACCAAGCTCTTATAGGTGTTGGCCAAATCCGTTAGTTTGACTATTTCCCCGAGCTGATACGTACTTCCATCGGGCTTCAGAAAAGCTCGCGCACTATCAGGCATCCGGATAATATCGTCCCGGTTGATCCTGGTAAAGAAGGCAAAATCTCCACTTGCCGGGAAGCCCTCTTCTGCCAGTTCAATTGCTGGGGCGAGAACTTCCGCCAGAGTCATTGTTCCATATCGTTCAAGGGTAATGATCCACCCATCAAAAGCTCCGGGGATATTCGCCCAGTGAACCCCTACCGGGGCAATATCCATATCAGCATAGTATTCAGGTGTCGCTCCTGTTGGTGCGGGGCCTACCCCCTCAATGGCTACAACACTTTTATCTTTAGCTGAATAGTATAATCCCCATGTACCGCCACCCAGGATATTGGAGAACCACGGCTCCACTACGCCAATAGCCGCAGCGGTGGCAAAAGCCGCATCAACAGCGTTCCCACCCTGCTCGAGAATTTTTGCACCTGCTTGGGCAGCTAAAGGATTTGAAGCTGAAACCATCCATTTGGTCCCGGTAACTACCGGCGTGGCCAACGCTGAACTCGCCAGGGCTAAAGTCATTATTAAAGCTAATAACGTGATACATAACCTTTTGCCCATCTTTTTCATCTCTCTTCACCTCGTTCGCCAATTCTTTCGCCCTCTCTTGGACGCGACTGATAGTAAAGGGGCTTGACCAGTGGTCTGCCCCCTTCAATCTGATCTTATTTTGTTACCGGTTTGAGGTAGTGGCCTACACCATTATCGACAATCTCTTGGTAACTTGGTATCCCGTTGATGACAATCGCCCGGTCAGGCTCCAGATCAGACAATGCTTCTGCCAAAGCCTTTACTGATGCGGTATGCCGGCCGACCCGAACTGCAATCGGCACTCCCTCTTCGGTATGCTTCTGCACAGTTCGCCCAATGTTGGATGCCCAAACATAAACATCATCTTTGGCGGTAAGTATCAAGTCTTCTGTCGCCGGCCCGTGTAAGGGTCCATGCATCGGGCTGGTGCTTTCAATTAAAATTGCATACGTACCAGTTGAGTCGCCCCACTCTCTATGCGAGAGCCCGCGCAGATTTTTGGGCGAGGCCTCCAAGCGAATTGTTACCCCTTCCATCTCCAGCAGCATAACCGCATAAGCCGCCAGATCCATTGCGTTTTCATGGGCGCACATAGCATTAACCAACGGCCGACATGGTGGTGCCTCATGCAGATCAATGGAAATATCCACTTTTTCCTTTCTAATTAATTCTGCGATACCATAGGCGATTTTTTCAGTCAAACGAACCCCCGGACGGCCCGGATGAGCCCGGTTTAAATTGCCGCTCTCCGCACCAGCTAGCCCCTGTCCGGAAAGATAGTGGGTATAGACATCTGGGTCAGGCCACTGATGGATTGGATTGGTATTACGCATGCCAAAGCGGAACCGCCGGGCACCAAAATCGGTTTCAATGTTAAAGTGATCTGGATAGGCCTGGCCTGGTTCGGTAGCACTATACCCGCTCTTATTGGCCTGAGGTATCACTATTAATCTGCCTTTTTCGACCACACCATTTTCCACATAGACTACCCCAGTCAACAAGGTGGCCGGTTCTACCGGATGTGTGCCCCCCAAGACCAACATGGTGCCGCCTGGTTCTCTTCCCTCCAAAATATAAACCTCAGTATCGCCGCCGGTGCCTTTTAGTCCGTCATAATAGTCGCTAAGCATCCGAACTTCGGTTACTCCGGGACCAACCACGATGGCATCAGGTTCCCACTGCCGGACAAAGGCTATAGCTGCTGGTAGGGTATAAAGCACGCCGATAAGCAATAGTACGATGGCCCGTTTTACCACGGGGTTTTTCATCATCTTCACCCCCCTATTTAATCCCGATAATTCTCAGGATGAATGGAATGAGTACCAGCACACTCATGATCTGTTCTTTCAGGTCATCAAGCGTAAAGAGATTCCACAACAAGAAGATGGACAAGTATGTTATCATCAGCCAGTACAGAACGTTGATAATCGCATAGATCATCTCATTTCCCCCCTTAGACGCCTAAGAACTTGCCGATTTGGTTAGCATAGATCATAAAGATCAGGGCAAGTATGAAGGTTAGCGCTGCAGGTACTAAAGCGGCCCGAAAGACCTTGCCGTACTCTTTTTCCACCCCGACAACTCGGGCGCCAAATAAGCCGGACAAGGCTGTTGGTGGTGTCAAGCAACCTAAGGATAGGAACATCGATACGGCAGAAGTTATGATCACCGAATTTTGATCGGTAAAGGCTAGGACGAATGGCGGCCCAACGACTGCTGATGCGCCGAAAGGCACCAATGGACCGCAGACCAGCGGTGCGGTAATCCCAACAAAGGGGTACAAGAACTGTTTGGGTACCGCCATGCTTGCGACGGCGATAAAGCCCCGTAAACCAGTGAAGGACAACGACTGCACCAAAACACCGATTCCTACGAAGAGGCACAGTACGCCCAGGGCTTTTTTCATCGAAACTTTGGTTACCTCTGGAAGATTCACTTTTCGACCGGTAAACAGAGCCACAATGGCCGAGATGGTGAATGATAACGGCGCCCCGGGGTCGACAAATGTTGCCGGCCAGATCCGTGGCCCAGCCATTAAAACTGCCAAGACAACAAATGGTAGGTAAGGGCCAAAGCCTTTAGGAATTTCCGTAGTTGTGTCAGCCTTAATTTCAGCGACCAACTTTTCCATGGTGTCTAGCTTCACATATTTTCTGCCTAGATACAGCACGGAAAAGACGGCCAGCGGAAAGGTCAGCAGCGCTAACGGCAGACCGAATCCCTCATAGGGCATAAAGACACTTGTGGCGATGATCATGATCATTACGTTGATTGGCGGGGCGCTCTGCCCGAGCAATCCCCCCATCGCCAGAATAGCTGCTGTTTGGATCTTAGGGATCCCCATCCGCATCAGAATTGGCGCCACTAAAACGCCGGTACTGAGCATCGCCACCGGAGCCGAGCCGGTCAGCATAGCAGGCAGCATGATTAACAACATCAAAAGACAAAGCAGCACGGCCGGCTGCTTGTAGAGTTTAGTAATTAACAATCTGGTTAAAGCATCAAAACTGCCCGAAGCTTCTAGGATCGTAACAAACAGTACACTGGTAGCTATAACCATCATCAAATAGAAGAAGAAAAAGCTACCTTCAACCATGTGTCGCAACGGTAATCCCCGACCGGAGGCGAGAAAACCCACGGCACCTGCAAGAACCATTACCAGTCCTACAGGCAGCTTATACTTAAAGCCGAGCCAAAAGGCTACCGCCATCGCTGCCAGAATTATCCCATAATACGTCCACATCAGGCATCCCTCCTGATTTCATCTGTTGGAAACCACTAGAACATCTGTGCAATAACGTCGGAGAGTTCAGAAGTTTTCTCAATCAGAACCAACGGGATATTGTTGTCAGAGGCGAATTTGGTGAAAAGACCATCCATATTCCCGTCGGACCTCACCACTAAGAAATCAACCTGAGGAGTAATCAAATCAATGAATCTAGCTGAATTGTCGCCGCGTCTGGCCTCTCCACCCAGATGCATTCCAACCACGGTCAAGTTTAGACTACGCGCCTTGTCAATCAAAGCCTGAGCCCTGGCGATCTCGTCTTCGATATCGATACCGGCAGCGCCTAAACCCTTGCCACTACCGCCGATAATCAGAATAACGGTTTTGAAATTGGCCAAATCATCCGGTTTCATCAAGGGGTCGGTTTTTAGATTGATCTTAGCCCGTTCCAGCAGGATTTTAGCAAAAGCAAAGTCCGGCGCTTGGCCTGGAGCAGTCATGGCCACGGGCTGTTCGCATTTCACCACCTCAGCAGCCAAAACGTGACCGGAGATCACCAAAGCCAACAAACTGACCAAAACAACAATAATCCTCTTTGGATGTATCAGCATCTAAACATTCCTCCCCGTTTTCTCATACTTTTACCGCATCGCTACAAAATCGCACTGCCTATCAGTTGATCTCACCCCCCAGCCTGTAATCTGCATTTTGGTATACCATCTTCCTTCGTAAAAAAATCGCGACACTCCCCGAGCTGGCCGCGATTAAGTGTACTGGCTATCTTCCGTATCTTGCTACAACTAATTTAATACCTTCCAATACTTGTATATTGGCTTGGCTTCCGATTTATGCGTACATATTCACGGTACAAGCTAAGATTATGGACAAAAGATTGGCCATCCCCATGAGGCAATTTCCGGCTAATCGAAGTCCAACAGGGAATGCCCTTTGCGGACAGCCTCAAAAGCGTTCTCAATACGCCCTTCGGCCCGAAGGAAATAGGAATATACAGGGATGAGTTAACTTACGGTTTCGTCTGCCGTAGTTAGAAAGATTTGCTGTAGGACATGTTCAAAAATGAAACTAAGAGGGCGTTTCAGGTGAAACGCCCTCTTTCCTTAGCTTCTTGCCGGTGGAACCACAGCCGGAATACCAATCTCCTCCGACCGGGCATCAACCCAGGCCTGAATTTTTTGAATATGTTCAGGTGTTAAGTGGCTGAATCGGCCTTGTAACCCGACATACTCCGCAACCGGTTTGCGTTTTGACAGCTTGTGAGTAAGTTGGAATCTATGGTTAGCAACCTCATATAGCTGCCACATGCCGGTTTCAACTGCTAATTTCCCCATCTCTATCGTTTGATCAGCCGGGAACTGCCAGCCCTTAGGACAGGGGGCATGGATGTGTAAGAAAGCCGGTGCATCAGAATTAAGAGCCTTGCGCACTTTATTCATCAAGTCTATGGGATAAGATGCCGACGCCGTCGCCAAATACTTGATCGTGGGATGGCCGCCAGCCATTAACCTACCGAGATCCTTAGGCCAAAGTTTCTTGGCTTCTGGAATAACCGGGCCGGCAGGTGTAAAGGTAGTCCAAGCACCCCACGGAGTGGTCGGGCTAACCTGGATACCCGTATTGGCATAGGACTCATTGTCATAGCAGATAAAGAGAATCTTATGGTTTCGATACATCGCAGCGGACAAAGCCTGCAATCCGATATCGGCAGAGCCCCCATCGCCAGCCATGACGATGATATTCGGAAATGACGCCTCGGTCTTACCCTTACGGATCATTGCTTTGTATGCGGCTTCGATACCGGATGCCACGGCGCCACCATTGGTGATTTGAGCATGGATCCATGGAACCGCCCAAGGACCACAGCCATAACTGGTGTTAGCCACGTACATACAGCCGGTAGGTCCGATGAAGATCGTATTAGGACCGGCAGCCTTAGCTACTAACCGATAGGTTAAAGCCGGACCACAACCCGCACAAGTGCGGTGGCCAGGAACATAGTATTCTTCTCTCGGTGCCTGCCTGATATTTTTAATCTCCTCTAGAACAGCACTCACAGTCTCTCCTCCTCCCTTTTAAAGCTCCATGGGCACCCAGTAGGCGTCCGTCTCGAGCTTCCCGGATTTCAGCACTTCATACATCCTTTTAGCCATCAAATAGAACTCTTCACGTGAGATTACTTCGCCGCCTAACCCGGCTACAAATCCCATGGTCTTGACTTTATCCCCCAGCCCGTACAGAGCTGAGCGTACTTCAGTCAGGAGCACCCCGGCATTGCTGCTGATTCCAAAGGAAACCCCGTTATCAATGACCCCAACGATCTTGGCATTTTGGAGGGCCTCCCTGATTTCCTCAGTAGGAAATGGACGAATCATGCGCAGCTTAGCCACACCAACTTTATATCCCTGACTGCGGAGACGATTTGCCACCATCTTAGCGGTCCAGGTATGAGCGCCTTGTAGGACAAAGATGACATCTGCATCTTCAGTTCCGTAGGTTTCAACAAAAGGCGCATAATTGCGGTTGAAGATGCGGTTAAAGTCATCTGTAGCCTCCTTAACCACTTCGCGAGCAGCCTGCATAGCCTGGTGGCGCTGGTACTGCAATGGCGGGCCCATTTTCGGTTCAATTTGGGGTCCAATTATCATCGGGTCAGCCGGGTTCAAATAGTGGGTAGGTTTGTATGGCGGCAGAAACTCCTTAACCTGCTCTGGCGACGGAATTTCCACTTCACCTAAGATGTGGGAAACAAAATACCCGTCTTGACCGGCCATCTGCGGTAATGAAACACGCGGGTCCTCGCCAATCCGATACATCATCAGGCTCATATCAAGTGCTTCTTGTGGCGTTTCCGCCCAGCCCATCAACCAGCCCTGATCCCTTAAGCACAGCCCGTCGGTATGCTCAGACCCGAAGTCTCCAGGGGGATCTAGGGTTCGGTCAGCAATCATCATCT
>CAZAAT010000083.1:0-8226 GCA_964483175.1 uncultured Bacilli bacterium | reverse complement strand
AGCAGATGTAAGTAGCTGAAGAAATTGGCATCGCTCAGGCACAGGTCTCACGTTTAGAAAAAGCAGCTTTAAAGCACATGAGACGTTACATTACGCCGAATTAGGAGGTTAGCAAAATGCAGGTCATGCGGAATAAAAAAATGACTCTCTGTATTAGTACTGTAATTGCGGTCATAGTTGGCCTGCTGATCGGAACGGGACACCGTTTTACAGTTCAAGACAGCGCCGATTGGGCTTATAATAAGGATAATTTGATCAGACTACATGTTATTGCCAATAGTGATTCAGAGGTTGATCAGGCCCTCAAGCTCAGTGTACGTAATACGGTTTTGGAGGCTGCCAGCCAACTGCTGGAAGGTGCGGTAACACCAGATCAGGCGCGGAATATTTTACAGGAAAACCTCGACTACCTGCGTCGACGCGCCGAAGAGCGGGTATTGGCCTCCGGCTACCGGCACCCGATCTCAGTCGAGCTTGGCGACTACGAATTTCCCACCAAGGCCTATGGTAATCTTGTTTTAGCTGGCGGTATCTATCCCGCAGTTCGAGTAGAAATTGGTGCTGCCAAGGGTCATAACTGGTGGTGTGTGCTCTTTCCGCCATTATGTTTTCTGAACATGTCTGGCCCATTAACCCCCGTGCGTATTCAGCATGAATCAGAACCAGCCGAAAAGCCCCAAGTCACTATAGAGTTTACCAACCCCTTTGACTTACCCGTCTCACCGTTACCGGTGATGGCACCGCCTTTAGCAACCACAAAATAAGTTGTGGGTAATCAGGAACACCCTCTGGCCTCGTGAACATAAAATAATGAGAGTGGGGCGGGAGGTGTCCGCTTTGTTTTCAAGAATATCAGATTTAAAACTACGTGAAGTCATTAATCTTCAGGATGGTCGGCGCTTGGGTTTTGTCGAGGATATCGAATTAGACCTTGAGAGTGGCCGGATTAGATCGATTATTGTTCCAGGCAAAAGCAGTTTCTGGCTCCTAAAGTCCGAAAACATCGTCATCCCTTGGGAGCAAATTAAGCGATTTGGAACGGATGTGATTTTGGTCGAAATGCCGTCGCTTGCTACAGGCGGAGGGACCCAAGTCTTTTTGACCGACCAGCACTAATTAGTTCATCCCGTTTTGGAGGCCATATGAAGTGTCCGTACTGTGGTCATGAGGAGACTAAGGTCTTAGACTCGCGAACCACGGATGAAGGGGCATCTGTCAGACGCCGCAGAGAGTGTATTGAGTGTAGTCGTAGGTTTACGACTTATGAGCGGTTGGACAAACTCCCCTTGATCGTGATCAAGAAGGATAATCGCCGGGAAGCATTTGACCGTAATAAAATTTTAGTTGGTCTTGTAAAGGCCTGTGAAAAAAGGGCCATTCCCTTGGCTGAGCTCGAAAAACTTGTTGACGAGGTCGAACAGGAGCTGCTCAACGAATATCGCGAGGTCAGCTCTGCGGTCATCGGAGATGTGGTTATGGACAAATTACGAGAGCTCGATCAAGTTGCCTATGTTCGGTTTGCTTCTGTGTACCGTCAATTTAAGGATATCAATCGCTTTATGCAAGAACTACAAACCTTATTAGATGGTGATTCCTGATGCGCGCCCATTACTCCATGGGATTAACGGTCTTAACCGCTGAAGGCTTCGGGGATCGCCGAATAATCCACGGCTTTAGTACGCGGGGAGGCGGCACGAGCAAGCCTCCCTTTTCTTCGCTCAACTTGGCCTATCACGTTGGAGATGACCCCCAAGCTGTGGCCAAGAATAGGCAACTCTATTTTGCTGCACTGGGATTAGATTTGGAGCGATCGACCTGGGCTGAGCAGGTGCATGGTTCTCGAGTCGCGGTGGTTGACCATAACGATGTAGGGCGCGGAGCCTTATCATCCGATAGCGCCTTGCCGGCGACAGACGCTATGGTCACTAATTTGCCAAGTGTATCACTGGCAATTATGACCGCGGATTGCGTGCCGATCTTGGCCTTTGACCCGGTGCGGGGAGCAATTGGTGCAGCCCATGCCGGTTGGCGTGGGACCTTGGCCAAACTGGCGGTGGAAATGATACGGACGCTTAAAGATGTCTATGGCACCCAACCAAGTGATTGCCAGGTGGTCATTGGACCAGCCATTGGTGGATGCTGTTTCCAGGTTGGCCCTGAAGTAGTCGAAGCATTTACCAAGAATTGGACTGAGTACGATGATCTCTGCTTTATTAGCCACTCTACGGATGGTTGGTACATCGACCTTGCGCTGGCCAATTCCCTAATATTGCAGGGAATTGGAATCTCTGGCAAGAATATCTTTGGTGGCTCAAACTGCACTTGTTGCCATCCGCAAGAATATTTCTCATACCGATCAGACCAAGGGCGAACGGGTAGAATGGCAGCAGTTATTGGGCTGGTGGAGTGATTATTGGCAGATGGCACAAACAAAAAAAAATCGGGCTGAAAAATCAAGGGGGCGCGCCAAACGCAAACCGCAGCAGACTCAGGTTAATAAAGCTTCGAAGCTGGGCTGGGAAATCAAAGGGGTCTTGTTAGCTGCGGCATTGGTTTATATTTTATTAAGCTTGTATGGCCTCAATACTGGTAAGGTTGGACTGTGGGTCGCGGGTGGAGTGACATATTTATTAGGGTCTGGTTCCAAGGTGATTACCGCGTTGGGTTTTTTTGACTCTTATACGCTCTTTACCGGCCGTAAGCTACAGATAACCCCAAAAAGATTGGGCGTATTTTTATTATCCTTAGTTTTCCTGACCTATTCACATCTGAGCCTCTTGGTTTTAGAGCCATTGGAGACTATTCCAGCGACGTTTGCAGAAATTAGTGGGCCAGTGGGTACCGCTCAGGGTGGAGGAGTAGTTGGTGCTGTTTTACTTTTTGTCAGCTTACGGTTTTTTGATGTTATCGGTACTTATGTAGTCATCGGTGCCGTATCGCTGATCGGGATCATTATGGTCTTGGATAAAACAATGCGCCAATTTATTGGTCGAGTCGTTCAGTTTATTTTTCGCACTCTTCGCAGTTTACTTTTCGGAATTGGCTATTTGATCGGCTTGTGCTTCCGCGGCATTCGTAATTCGATTTTAGGCACATCTCCGGTTTTGACAAAATCGGAGGTTGATACCTCTGCTAATGAAGCTATCAAATCCTTGCCTGCTCTAAAGCCTAATCAATTTAAGCCAGGCAAAGCTGAGCCTCGCTTAACAGGCCGCAATATTCCACCCGAGGTCGCCGCAACTGGAGAGGTTCCTATTGCCATCAATACCTATCAAGAATCAGAGTCAGAAAGTAAAGCGGAGAAGTTTAATCCGGAGAACGTGCGGCGATCTAAAGACGGAGCTTATCTGTTACCGCCACTGGATTTACTTTTACCTCCGGCAAAAACCGGCGGACAAGCAGCCCGGACTGAATTGGTTCAGTTGGGACGCTTGTTGGAGGAGACCTTGGCCAACTTCGGGATTGAGGCCAAGGTTGTCCAGATAGATTGTGGGCCGGTTATTACTCGCTATGAAATTCAACCCGCACCTGGCATTAAGGTCAGCCGGATTGTAGGTTTAGCCGATGATATCGCCCTGGCGCTGGCTGCGGAGGATATTCGAATTGAAGCGCCGATACCCGGAAAAGCAGCAGTTGGTATTGAAGTGCCTAATAAGAAGCAAGAGACGGTTCGCATCTCCGAAGTGATCGCTACCGCCGAGTATCACCAAGCCAAATATAAACTTCCATTAGTTCTCGGCAAAGGAGTGGCCGGAGATCTACAAATTGTTGATTTGTGTTCAATGCCACACCTGCTGATTGCCGGAGCAACTGGTTCCGGAAAAAGTGTGTGTATTAACAATTTTATAATTAGCCTCCTATATCGGCTTCGCCCTGATCAGCTGCGAATTTTGCTCATCGACCCCAAAAGAGTTGAGCTTGCTGTTTACGATGGCATTCCCCACCTATTGGCTCCGGTTATCACCGATCCCAAAAAAGCTGCTGCTGCTCTAAAATGGGTCGTTGAGGAGATGGAGAATCGCTATGAGCTCTTTGCTAATGCTGGGGTTCGCAGCATGGATAAATATAATGCGTGGGTAGTTGAGCAACAAAAGCGTCAAGGCAAAGCTGCTCAACAGTCTGAGCAAGGCGATCAAGCGGAAAATGAAGCAGTCGAGCCTCTTCCGTATATGGTTGTAATTATTGACGAACTCGCGGATTTGATGATGGTAGCCACATCAGATGTTGAAGATTCGATCTGTCGGATTGCCCAGATGGCTCGTGCCGCTGGTATTCACCTAGTTGTCGCAACACAGCGACCCAGTGTCGATGTGATTACCGGATTAATTAAGGCAAATATTCCCGCACGGATTGCTTTTGCGGTTTCCAGCCAGGTTGATTCGCGGACTATCCTGGATTCGAGTGGGGCAGAGCGACTTATCGGCAGAGGGGATATGTTATACCAGTCACCTTCCTCCGCCAAGACTATACGCATTCAGGGAGCATATATTACGGACAAAGAGATAGAGGCGGTTGTAGAGTTCCTGAAAAGCCAGGGGGCCCCAGAATATGAAACAGTTATTGGTGAACGGGCTCTAAAGGTGGATACAACCGAAGAAGTTGATGATGAATTATTTGATGATGCAGTTCGGCTGGTCATTAATAGTGGACAGGCTTCAATCTCCTTACTACAGCGACGCTTTAGAATCGGCCATTCCCGGGCTGCTCGGCTGATGGATATGATGGAGCTTAAAGGGATTGTAGGCCCATATCAGGGTAGTAAGCCTAGAGAAGTACTCGTAAGATCCAACGCTGAGGATGAGTATTGATGTGCAGCCTGCAAACTTGGTATTTCGAGTATAAAATAGTGCGTGATCGAACGGGATTATTAGGGGATGTTGCTACGCTCTTTGGGATGCTGGGTATTAATATTCAAACTGTTAACAGCCTTGGCAGAGGGATCCGGGGATTTTTGCTTCAGGCGGACGAAAAACAGACTAGACAACTGCTGATGGCGTTGGCCAACTTTGAATCAATCGAAGTCACCTCCTTGCGCCAGCCATTCCTGGTAGATTATATTTCCTTGCGCCGAGGCAAGGTTGTCTCTGCTGAGCCTGGTAAGCCACAGGTTTTTCGGTTTTTGCGCTCAGATTTAGATGTAGTTATCGATCTAATGGCCTCCTATTTATGCGATCGAGCCCCGGTTACCATTGGATTGCGTGGTTCACCCAATGTTGGTAAGACTGAAGCTACTATAGCAGCTTGTGTTTATGCTAATAAACGGTGGATAGTCGTGAGCGGAACAACCTTTCGCCAGGTTTTGCGCACCGACTTGGATGAACAGTCATATTCAGATGATTCAGTCTTGTTAATCGATGCCATTACCTCTGCCCACCGCCCAATTCCTGAGCATCAGCGGTTGCTTAGGCAGGTGTTGGGTCGTCCGGTTAATAAGGTTATAGAACATCCAGATATCTTTTTGCGTGAAGGTCTGCTTCAACCGGAAGATCTGGATGTTATCTTAGAAGTTAGAGCTGGGCCAGATGATGAAATCAGTTACGATTTAATTTCCATGTCGGTAAACTCTTTTGATTGTAGCTAGGAGGTGGACACGATAAAAAGTTTAGGCGACCGTCTGCGCCAAGAGCGGGAAAGGCAAGGCTTGACCATCGAAGATATAGCGCAGAAAACGTACATCAGGAAGAGGTATTTGGAGGCTGTTGAATCCGGTGATCATTCAGTTTTACCGGGGGAAGTTTATGTAAAAGGCTTTTTGAGGAGCTATGCGGAGGCATTGGGGCTAAATGGTTGGGATTTTGTAGCGGAGTATAACCGTATATCTGGTCTCTTAGCCGAAGACAAAGCTGATCCGGATGCTGATGAGACTAGCTTAGCTGACTTTGAGAGTGGTGCTACCGACGCGCCAAGACAACGATCAAGCGGCCGAATGATGCAAAACCCGATCATTCTGCCGGCCAAGCAAAAGTATTTGCATAATAAATCTAAACAAGACCGGCGAATAGTTGGAATCATCGCTTTGGTTTTGTTGTTAGTAGCAACGTATGTAGTGTTTGTGCCCAACGGGGTAGAGGCTCCAGGGAGTGGGCACAGTATTACCGAATCGACTATTCCGTCTAATCTTCCGGCTGAGGGGGAAAAAGACTTAGAACCAGTAGTTACTGCAGAGCCAGAAGCTACCACTGCATCGACTATGGTCACCGAAAGTCTAACCTCTCGTCAGGTGATTACTGAGACTGTAGTCCAACTACCGGTGAATGTTTTAATTTCAGCTAGTGAAGATTGCTGGGTTGAAATTTATATTGATGGTAAGCTAATATATACTGGAATAATTACCGCCGGTTCTAAGTATGAAGCTCAGGGCGAACAAAAGGTTCAGGTCCGCTTTGGCAACCCGGGGGGCGTTTCTGTGTTTCATAACGGCAATCCGATCGGGGATATCGGAAGACAAGTGCAAACCCGTGTCTTTACCTCTGAAACGCATTATACTATTGAAGATTTACGTCGAGAGGAACCACCGGCGTCTGAAAATCCCGATGAGGCTGCCAACCAACCCGAGTTAGCAGGATTTTTAGATCTAGATGAGAATTAATCCAGGATTATTCAGAGATAAATTTTGGAACTAGGAAGGGGAATTTGATTGTGGATCGTTTGATCTCCATGTGTAAACAACGAGGCTTTATTTATCAGAGCAGTGAAATATATGGTGGACTCAATAGTTGCTGGGATTATGGTCCGCTAGGTGCGGAGCTAAAAAGAAATATTAAGGATGCATGGTGGTATGCGAATGTCCATCTGCGTGATGATGTGGTCGGGGCCGATACCAGCATTCTGATGCACCCAGATGTGTGGCGGGCTAGCGGACACTTGGCTAACTTCACTGATCCATTGGTAGACTGTAAACAGTGTAAGCGGCGTTACCGGGCTGACCACTTAACTACCGAGGCATGTCCGGAGTGTGGTGGTGAACTTACGGAAGCTCGACAGTTTAACTTGATGTTTAAAACCTTCTTAGGTCCAGTCGAAGAGGATGCTGCCGTGGTATATCTTCGGCCGGAAACCGCCCAAGGAATTTTTGTCGATTTTAAATTAACCCAGGCTGCTACGCGCTTGCGAGTACCCTTTGGGATAGCTCAAATTGGCAAGAGCTTCCGCAACGAAGTTTCCCCCGGGAACTTTATTTTCCGCAGCCGTGAGTTTGAGCAGATGGAATTGGAATTTTTTGTTTCTGATAAGGATGCTGATGAGTGGTTTGATCGTTGGGTGGAAAACCGGTGGAACTGGTATCTTAGCTTGGGAATTAACCCTAATAAACTCCGCAAAAGAGCACATGGCCCTGACGAATTAGCTCATTATGCCAAAGCCTGTTTTGATGTAGAATACGAATTTCCGTTTGGTTGGCAAGAAGTAGAGGGGATTGCTCACCGGGGCAATTTTGATCTGACCCAGCATATTGAGCATAGCGGCAAAGACCTGAGCTATTTTGATGATCGCACTAATGAACGCTTTGTTCCGATTGTTGTTGAATCTTCTGCCGGTGTCGATCGAACCATTCTTACTTTCCTGGTCGATGCCTTCGTCGAAGAGCCGGAACGGGTGGTGCTTAAGCTTCACCCTAGATTGGCTCCTTATAAGGCGGCGATTTTTCCGCTACAGAAGAAACCCGAACTTCAAACGATGGTTGAAAAGATCAAGACAGACCTAAAATATGACTTTACCGTGATCACTGATGAAACCGGTAGTATCGGCAAGCGGTATCGCCGTCAGGACGAGATCGGAACTCCGTACTGCATCACAGTTGACTTTGAGTCGGTAGAAGATGGTCAAGTCACGGTGCGGGATAGAGATACTATGGCCCAAGAACGCATTTCCACTGAAGGGCTCAAGGCATATCTACATGACAAATTACAGTGGCGACCCGTGATGAAATAACGTATTAAGAGGGGGGAACTGGCTATCAAGCAGTTAAGCAATCTTATCATAGCTGGCGTTATACTCATTATCGGTTTCTTGTCCTTAGGAGCCGAGTTTTATACCGATCTGCTTTGGTTTGACAACCTGGGGTATGCTTCCGTCTTTTGGACCATTGTAGTCTCCAAGTGGTTGTTATACCTACTTATCGGGCTAGTTTTTTTCACTTTTATCTTTATCAATCTGCAGTTGACCAAACCGGTGATCGGAGAAACGATAAGTAATATTCAGGCATTTCCGCAGATAGCTCAGATACTT
>CAZAAT010000082.1:0-8354 GCA_964483175.1 uncultured Bacilli bacterium | reverse complement strand
CTAACGACAGGACTCTAAACCGAAATCGCATCCTTTCAGACCTCCTTCTCAAATTGGTTAGCAGCGCCACACTCAAAAACCGTCTCATCTGTACTCCCCCTTTGTATTTTCTTTTGAGCTGGCACCTTCGCGTTCTCAATAACGTACGTGCTTCCACCCCCTACTTATCCGATTTGTACCTACCTAGATGGCCGGCTTCAGATAATGGCCTACACCATTTGATACGATTTGCTGATACGATGGGACATTCTTGATAATAATTGAGTTCTCTGGTTCCAGATCGCCTAATGCCTCAGCCAGAGCGGTAACAGCACTAACATGACGACCAACCCTAACTGAGATAGGTACACCCTCTTCAGTATGCTCTTGAACCGTGCGTCCAAGCTTTGAAGCCCAGACATAAACATCATCTTTGGCCGTAAGAATTAAGTCAGTAGTTGCAGGCCCGTGCAGAGGTCCATGTAGCGGGCTAGTGCTTTCAATTAAGATTGCTTTGGTATTTGTAGCATTTCCCCACTCACGATGCGAGAGACCCCGTAAGTTTTCCGGTGAAAGCTCAAGCCTAATGTTGATACCTTCCAGCTCCATCAGCATTACAGCATAAGCTGCAAGATCCATGGCATCCTCATGAACACACATTGCGTTTACCAATGGACGACACGGTGGTGCTTCATGCAGGTCGATGGAAATGTCAGGTTCTTCTCTCATGATGAGTTGATAGATCCCATAAGTGATCTTCTCGGTCAACCGGCCGTTAGGACGTCCCGGGTGATTTCTGTTTAGGTTGCCTGATTCGGCTCCAGCTAAGCTTTGACCAGAATAGGGATGTGCGAAGACATCGGGATCAGGCCACTGGTGAATCGGATTTGTATTTCTCATCCCAAACCGAAACCATCTGGTGCCAAAATCGGTTTCGATCTCAAATCTACCTGGATATCCTTGCCCGGGCTCCGTTGCAGTGTAACCACTGGCGTTTGCGCGAGGGATTACTATCAACCGCCCTTTTTCCACCTGAGCATTTTCCACAAACGTAACCGCTGTAAGCAAAGTAGCTGGCTCTACAGGGTGGGTCCCTCCTAACAGAAGGATTGTGCCTCCCGGCTCTTTGCCTTCTAAGAAATACACTTCCGTATCACCGGGAGTACCTTTTAAACCCTCAAAGTAATCGCTAAGCATGGCCTTTTTGGTAACACCAGGACCGGTGACAATAGGCTCGGCCTCCCACTGTTGAACAAAGGCTATTATCCCTGGTGTTGCATAAATAATCCCTAGTATTAGCAGGATTATTGCTCGGACAACAGTTTTATTTTTCACTCTGATCACCCCCTACTTTATGCCTACTAGCCTAAGTACAAACGGGATTAAGACTAGCACGGTCATAATTTGCTCCCGAATATCATCATTTTTCAACATATTCCATAGCAGAAAAACCGAAATATACAGCACGATGAACCAGTATGCAATTGTAATCAAAGTAAATATCATTGTTACGCCCCCCCTTAAACCCCTAAGAACTGACCGATGGGGTTCGCGAAATACATGAATAACAATGCGATAACAAATGTAATGGCTACCGGAACCAAACAAGCTTTAAACACTTTGCCATACTGATTTTCAACCCCAACAATGCGTGCACCTAAGAGACCGCTCAAAGCAGTTGGTGGCGTTAAACACCCTAAAGATAGGAACATCGATACGGCAGAAGAGACAATAATGGCATTTTTATCGGTAAAAGCTAGTACAAAGGGTGGACCCAAGACTGCCGAAGCACCGAAGGGAACTAAGGGTCCGCAAGCTAAGGGAGCTGTAATGCCGACAAACGGAATTAGAAACTGCTTTGGAACTGACATGCTAGCCACTGCTAGGAATCCTCTAAGTCCCGTAAAGGCCAACACCTGCACTAAGACACCAATACCGACAAAAAGTCCTAAAACGGTTAAAGACTTTTTCATCGCAGTTTTTGAGACCTCAACTATATCAATTTTTCTACCTGTGAAAAGAGCAACAACTGCAGATGCGAAAAAGGCAAAGGGAGCAGCGGGATCCACAAACCAAGTTGGCCAGATGCGCGGAGCAGCCATTAACAGAGTTAATACGACCAACGGAAGAAATGGCAGAAAACTAGTGCGTACAAATGCCGGTTCCTCACTGGTCGCAGCTACCTGGTCAGCATGAAGAACAGCCTCTTCCTCCTGCTTTTTCAACTCAGCAACGATTTCTTTAAGGTTTTCAACTTTTACATACTTTCGGCCAAGGTAGAGAACGGAAAATATAGCCAATGGGAAACAGAGAATCGCTAAAGGTAAAGCAAACCCCTCATAGGGCATAAAGATACTAGTCGCAATGATCATAATCATCACATTGATAGGGGGTGCGCTTTGCCCAAGCAAGCCACCCATCGCCAAAATTGCGGCGGTCTGTATCTTAGGAATGCCCAACCTCATTAGTATTGGTGCTACCAATACACCTGTGCTCAACATGGAAACCGGAGCTGAACCCGTGAGCATAGCTGGTAACATAATTATGAGCATTAAGAGACACAACAGAATTGACGGCTTATTGTAAAGCTTGTACATTAGTACGCGGGTCAAAACATCAAAGCTCCCGGAAGCCTCTAAGGTTGTAATGAATAAGACGCTTGTCGCAATGACTAACATTAATTGAAAGAAAAAGAAGCTTCCTTCAATCATGTGCCTAATAGGCAAGCCATTACCGGATGCTAACAAGCCAACGGCAGCGGCTATGACCATGACCATACCTACTGGTAATTTATTTTTAAATCCCAGATAAAAGGCCACACCCATAGCAGCCAAAATAATCAAATAGTAGGACCACATTCAGGTACCCCCCTTTTCGCCCAATTAAAATATTGTTTCAAACACGCCTGCTAAGTCTGCGGTCTTGTCCACAACGACAAACGGAATGTTGTTTTCCCTAGCAATAGAGGAAAATCTCCCATCCTTGTCGCCATCAGCTCGGACAATAAGAATATCAACCTTGGGTGTAACCAGATCGATAAACCGTTCAGAGTTTGCACCTCTACGGGCCTCGCCACCAAGATGCATGCCGATAATTTTGATATTTAATTCCTTGGCCTTATTGATAAGATAGGTTGCCCTACTGACTTCGGTCTCAATGTCAATACCTGCAGACCCAAGCCCCTTACCACTACCGCCGATGATAAGCATAAGGGCCTTATACTTGCCAAGCTCATCCCCTGAAAACATTGGATCGCATATTACATCAAGCTTTGCTCTATCTAAAATAATTTTGACAAACGCATACTCTGGAGCTTGACCAGGCGCGGTTAGGATGCCAGGCAGCTCACACTTTGGGATGTTACTAGCGGCATTTACCGAGACCGACAGTAGACTGAGAAGTAAAACCACCACCAAAAGACTTATCCGACCGTTTAACCAACCTTTCATAATGCACTCCTCCTCGCGATTTTTGATTTATCTCACCCGCAGCAAAGCCAAGAAATCAATATGGCATGCCAGTATGCCATCCAATAATAAAGAATACTGGCCATCATAATTCGCCTAGTCAAACTTGTGACGCGAACCTTAGATGGCCAGTATTAAAGTTAAAGTCTGAAACCGATTAAATTCGATTTTATATCAAATACTACAATTAGATATTAAGCGTTTTGAATGCCGACACATTACCCACGCTCTAGAAACACCATTTTTATCACATCACCTAATAATCTGGTCTTACTGTCTGCTAGGTTAATTCGTTACTTTTTTCATAATTCCTCCCAGTTTTTTACTTTTTTCCCTAAACTTGCATTGTTTATTTCCCCAAAATAAATACTGGCCTTACCTGCACATTTTGCTTAGCAGATAAAAGGCCAGTTCCAAAAATAACTCGGTTGACTACATTTCGTAAAATTTCAAGACTGCGTCCTTAGCGTGTCGAATATGAGTTCGCATTTTGTTAACCGCGCTTTCAACATCGCCTTTTTCGATACTTTCGAAAATTTCCTTATGTTCTTCAAAAGCCACGCTTGTGCGATCCAGTTGACGATAACCCACCGGAAGTAAACTTTCCGAGTAATCTTGTACATTTAAAATCAATTGAATTAGTTTCGGTCTTTTTGCTGCAGCATAGATCGCCTGGTGAAATCTCGAATGCGCCCGGGCCAGTTGATCTTGGTTTTGAGTTTCTATGGCTTCTTTCATCTCATCAATGATTTCAGCAAGTTTGTCAATTAGTCTCTTATCTCGGTGGGAAATAGCTATCTCTACTGCTAATGCTTCTAAAACCTCACGAATTTCAAAGAATTCAAGTACATCTTCTTTATTTAATCCCGATACTACCAGACCGGCATAAGGCTGCTGTTTAGCCAGTCCTTCGGCTTGAAGCCTTTTTAGAGCCTCCCTCACCGGGGTCCGACTAAAACCTAACTTCTCAGCGAGTTTCCTTTCAACCAGTCGTTCACCATTTTCCAGCTCTCGCGAAAGAATCATCTGCCTAATCTTCATATAAGCTTCTACACTAGCCCTTTGGCTATGTTTGGGTTGATGAAACGGCTCAAATACGAATGGCATCTATAATCTATCCCCTTCTTTTTTAACCTCACTTATATTTTCTACCAGTTCTTGCTAAATAGGCTTCAGCCCCAAGAAAAACTGAAAGAATAAATAGGATCAAGAGAATAACTGGTCTGTTATACTTTACTTCGTGATATACACTACTAACTCCTATTGTTGGCAATGGTATTGGATCTATGGGCAGCCCATATTTCACAGCAAGATCCTTAATATTAAGCAAATTAATAACCGGTACGCCTCTTGCCAAAAACTCAAAGATCAGACCTCGTTCAGGGCTCTCATTTATCATCGGATATTGGACAACTAAGCCATTAGGCACTTTAAGCGATGCTGCCGTCTCACCAAAATTCACCGATGCCCCTCCGATGTTAACAAAACAACCTATATCAATTCCATGACTGGCCTCGGAATATAATTCCAATCTTTTATTTATACTTTTTACAAAATCGGGTTCAAAGATCAATTGATATCCATACTTATTAGCTATATCGGCGACGACATCAATAGAAAAATTCGAAAGTATACCCTCCGCCCGGTCGTTATCTCCACCCATGGATATCGCTAAGATCTTGTAAGGAAACAGCCCGCACCGATTCAAATGTTCAAGCATTTCCGGAAAAGTAAATCCGGGAATATTGGCTCCATACATCGAAGAACCCAGCGAATAAATGAGTAGCGGTTGAAGATCCAAGGCCTGGCATGCAGATAACGTAGCCAAAATTAATGAGGGAAACGATCCACTAGCTCCGATTGCTACAAAATCACCACTATCCAATCCTGCCTCAACAAACAAGCGAACCATCAAGGCGGCAAAATCCGGATTTGTTGCAGTTCTTTTGGCCTCTAAATTTCCGAGGCTAGTAGTAAACTCTGTGATTTCTGCACCAATCAGACCGGTTAGGTTAGGATCCTCATTCGGGTTAATGGCAATCCCCAGTGATTCGCGAAGCTCTCGGATCTGGCGCATTCCTGACTGCATTAGTTCAGCAGCAACAATCTGCTGTTCATAGTATTCAACGGCGACCTGTTCTTTTGTACTCTCAATCAGTATCAATCCCAAAACGGCCGATAATAGCACGGGCACTAAGTACTTGGGGTGAACCATCCCCCTATAGACCCACCGCTTCACAGTAACACCTTCTCAAAATGCAATTAACTGCAAAACCACATAAACCAACGTTGAAACTATCAGCGAAGAACAGACTGTCCCTAATATCCCTTGTTTAATCATGTCGTTGGCAATTAGGCCAGGCACAATATACCCTATTGCCCGGAAATCGAAACCAGTTGGTGCAGCCACTATTAACACAGACTCAAAAAGTTGGCCGTAAATGAAGGTAATTAAAATAGCGGCCATAAATCGGCGTCGGCCATATAAAATAATAAAATTGGACATGAAAAGCACTGTGAAATAGCTGGCTATGGCAACCGTAAAGGTAGCTAAAATCCTCAGCGGTTGATTTAGAAATAGAGCTAAGTAGCCTGAGGTAATTAGTCCTCCCGCAGAATACCCTATTAATTCGGCAAATAAGAAGCTAATTATAATGCCAATGCCTACTGCTTGAGCAATCATAGACCAGCTCTCCATTCTCTTCGAAATAGTCGATTATCTCCCAGCCGATCCCTTTAATGTTGCCTAATGCGAAGATCATAGTATCGCTTGAAACCTCATTTAAGACCCTTGAAAGCGCTTGTCTTGCATCATAACGGGTTAAGTCCAAAATTCTGCTGCGCTCAAAACCCTTCTTTACTAACAAATGTTTGGCTAAGTAACTTGCCTCCCCTACTAATACAAGTTTCTGCAACTCTGGCCAGGTAGCAATTAAACTGCATAATTCTCTAGTCCGTTGCTGACGGTCAAACCGATTGTTCATTAAAGCTAGTATCGGTAAACCTTTCAATTCTGGCATTTCAAAACAGAGTTGAAATATTAATTGCGTTGAGGTCACGTCATTAGCAGCGAACGCGTTGACAAAATAGACGTAATGTTCATTGTATCGAAGGACAAATACCTTTAAAGCACCAGGATCATCAGTCATTGTACTCATGCCTCTTAGAGCAACTTCCTGATCTACTCCTAATAACTCACATACCTTTAAAGCGCAAGCAATATTCTCAGTGAAATGATGCGATAGGTCAGCGGGAAGGCAACGCTGGGCGATTTCATCTGCGTCAACTATATGTACTGTTGTCTTGCGTTCCGCGGCCACCTCCCTAATCACGGGCAAGAATTGTCCATCCGTGGTTACAAGCTGTCCATTAGTGGGGATAGTGCCACTTAAGGCTAGGGCGACATCCTGGAGTGTGGGACCCATAACATCGAGATGATCCGCCCTAATATTCGTGATCACTCCGATAGTTGATTTTAGCATTGAATGTTCGGAAACCCATTGGGTCTCCGGATGAACCGCCATACATTCGATCACCAGTGCTTGGGCACCCCTTTTAGCGGCTTCAGAGACGATTTTGACTTGTTCAAAGATATTGGGGCTGCCTCGTCTTTTTATCGGAGTTTCTGCTCCATCTTCAAAGATTAATCTAGCGGCTGAACCGGTAGTCTTGGCAACCACTTTAAAGTCGGCTGCACGTAATCCAGCCGCAATGAGACGGGTTACAGTTGATTTGCCTCGTGTACCATTTACATGAATTCTAATGGGAATAGACTTGAGTTTCTTCTGATGCAAATATTTCTCGAACACTCCATAGATAAAAACTAATAAACTAATACTTACTAGGGCGATCATCTATGCCACCCCTCGCCGGTATTGTGGCTACTAGCGTTTTCCTCCTCCACCCAAACTTTTCCTTCTTAGGGTGATTAGACGGAAAAAATAAGCCTTTCAAATTGATGCCAATAAGTATTTGTATACTGGAATGCCTCATTATCCTGCGATCAGAACTCCCCAAGATAGGCGATGCTTTAGTACCGGTCTTTAAAAAGCAACCTGAGAGGGGGCGGATGGATAGTGGAAATCTGACACTAAGGGAGTGGCGGTCGATGCCACTCCCCTATTTACGACTTAGGCAGGTTGAAAGCTGACTGAGAGGAAGCCTGAATAATTGCCGGCCGCATTATTATCATAAAGGGTAAATGGAATGGCAATATTCTGTACGCCGGTCGAATACACCTTGATGCTGTTTCCTGTAAACACTGATGGTACAGAGAGGTCGGTCGCCAGGCCAATCTGCTCAAAATAAGTAGATGCCCGTCCTACTAAAATATTGGTTAGCTCGGATATCGAGGAACTGGCGATCTCATCGAAATCTGTTATTTCCCACGGTACGATGTTTCTAGCGACAGCTAACGCTTCGTTTGTTCCCAAAGACAAGATCACATGGCCTTTAATGTCACCCGTAATCCCAATGGTCACATTGACCTCATTCCCTAATACTTCAGTACCCTGAAGCTCCGGTTTGCCAATTTTAAAGCCTAGACCATAGTTGATAAACACATCTTCAGCCGCTTTGATAAATGGATTAATCCATTCTGCTCTCATCTAACAATCCCCACTTCCCCTTCGCATTGGTGATCGCTGCGCCTAAACACAGGAAAAAGGCGCCAGAAGCGCCTCATTACTTTGTACTAGTAGTATTAACTAGGCAGCCTGGCAGTCATAGTTCGTCAAAACTTGTAGACCCATGGCTTTGCGTCCCCATCTTTCAATGGGTTTGCCAAATATTAATTGATTTTCAAAGATATACTACAATAAATTGCAAAGTCACGCAAGAGGAGAATAAGGTACAGTACCTGTAAAGGTTTAGTAGGTCAAAAGAAAACCTCGCAGCTATCTATACTAA
>CAZAAT010000081.1:0-8480 GCA_964483175.1 uncultured Bacilli bacterium | reverse complement strand
CCGGACCGGAGATCGGCCCCAGCAACTGCCCGGTTATCATCTGATACAACCCAACGACTAATGCTATCAGCAAATACCAGGTCTGCTGAATTGCATACCAAAAAGCCTTAAAAAACGGGATCCGTTGGGTTGCCTCAGCCATGGGGACAATTCCGATCAATCCTGGCCCCTCCGGTCGTTCCTGGCGCGGTTCAACTGTAACGGCAAACTGCTGCTCACCCCGTTGAACCAGCAGCTGCACCTGCTGATTTGGCATGCTTCTGATTTTAAGGGCTAATTCTTCCCAGGAGTTCACTTGTTCCTGGTTAATCTGCAAAATCCGATCTCCTGGTAGAAGACCAGCTTGGGCCGCCGGACCACCCGGGCTGATATCCCCGATAATGGCTTGGTCCGTTAAAGCGGTCGGAATGCCGAAAACCATGAAGATCAGGGCATAAATCAGAATGGCGGTGAGAAAATTCATCACTGGTCCGGCTGCTACCACCGCTGCCCGTTGCCAGACCTTCTTTTTAAAGAACAGCCGTTCCACAGGTATCTTACTGCGATCGGTTTCATTTTGGCCGGTAATTAAATCGTCCTGAGGGTTGTCTCCGGACATCTTACAAAACCCACCGAGCGGTAGTAGGCGTAATGAGTACTGAGTCTCCTTGCCCATCCGTTTCCAAACCACTGGACCCAAGCCCAATGCAAATTCCTCAACATAGACCCCGGCAGCCTTTGCCACGATAAAATGACCAAATTCGTGGACAAAAATCAAGAGGCCGAGAACAACAACAAAAGCTATCACTGTACCAATTAGCATAGATTTTTCACAGTCCTTTCAGCTTGTAACCGCGCCCATGCATCCATTTCTAATATTTCTTCTAAAGATGGATTTGAAACCTTGTCATGGGCTGACATTACAGTCGCTATTACGGACGGTATTCCAGTAAAGAGCAGCTCATTCCGCAAAAATTTATAAACAGCGATTTCATTGGCCGCATTAAACACTGCAGGCATCGTTCCACCGGATTTTCCAGCCTCAATTGCTAGACCCAGGCCAGGAAACCTCACCAGATCTGGGGGCATGAAATCAAGGGTAGCTACCTCCAGTAGATGCAAAGGACGCAACTGGCTGGGCAGTCGCTCTGGATAAGTCAGCGCATATTGAATTGGCAACCGCATGTCCGGCCAGCCCAGTTGGGCAAGGACTGAGCCATCAACGAATTCTACCAAGGAATGGATGATCGACTGCGGGTGGATTAAGACCTGAATATCAGAATAGTCTGCTCCAAATAGCCAATGTGCCTCGATGACCTCTAAGCCCTTATTGACCAGGGTAGCCGAATCTATCGTTATTTTCGCACCCATTTGCCAATTTGGGTGTTTGAGGGCGTCCTCAGGTCTAACTCGGCAAAGCTCATCTGCCGACCAACTCCGAAAAGGACCCCCTGAAGCAGTCAACCAAATACTGCGCAGGTGCTTTGGTGAAGCCTGTAGGCATTGAAAGATCGCACTGTGCTCGCTATCAACAGGCAAAATAGGAACACCAGCATCGCGTGCTAGCTTCATCACAATAGAACCAGCCGCAACCAACGTCTCTTTATTGGCCAGCGCAATTGGAGAACCAGCGGTGATCCCGGCGATAGTGGGCTTAATTCCGGCTGCCCCCACTAGCGCCACCAGGAGACGGTCTACCTTATGCGAAGCTAGTTCGACCACACTGTCAAACCCTGCTAGAACAGTTATATCGGTTCCCGCCAGGGCATCTCTTACTTGAGCATACCGGGTTTGATCGGCGATTACCACATACTGCGGGTGAAACTCGCGGGCTTGCTTGATCAAAAGCTCACTACTGCTGTTAGCAGCCAAACCATAAACACTAAACCGATCCGGATAGGATCGGATTACCTCAAGGGTCTGCCTGCCAATCGAACCCGTAGAACCAAGAATAGTAATTTGTTTCATTCCCAAGCCTCCGGAAGAAAAACCGCAAAAATTGCTTTTATTGTTACCACGGCTAACGGGCCAAGGATGAAGCCGCTAACCCCAAAGAGACGGAAACCCAAGTAAATGGCGATCAAGGTCGCTAAGGGATGCAGCCCAACATTTGAACCAACAATCCGTGGTTCACTAAGCTGACGCACCAGTAAAATCACACCCAAAACCACCAAAACCCCAATAGCCATCGGTAGTTGATCCCAAGCAAATAAGTAAAGTGCTAGAGGTAAAAATACCGCACTTGGCCCCATCATTGGAATTAAATCTAATATACCAGCAGTAAGACCTAGGAGCCAAGCATAGCGAATGCGCAAGATGGTCAGACCAATAATCGCCATAACCGCGGTCATCGAAATCAAGATCAACTGAGCCCGAAGAAAGCCGGAAAAGGCAACAAAGACATCTTCCTTGACTTCAAAAACCTGTTTCCGCCAAGATCTCGGAATGAAGCGAAAAATTGCTTTGGAAATAATTCTTTTGTCCCGGCTAAAAAAGAACGCAGCCAAGAAGCTGATCAGTCCGATGATAAAGAAATTCGGTACTTTCTGAACTGCCGCTAAGATTTGTTTGATCAAATTAGAGATCGCTGTGTAGATGCTCCGTTCGCCCGTCTCAAGCGTATTCAGCAGGACTTTAGGTAAACCGGAGGTAACCTCTGAAAACCACAGTACGACACGGTCGATAAAAGCCCCCAGGGCCGCTTGGTATTGAGGCAAGGTCTGCAACAACAAGTCTAACTCATAGACCAACCGGGCAATACCGGTGGTCAGGAAAACAATTAGCACCAATACTACCAAAACCAAAACTACCAAGGCACTTAGTCCCCGCGGTATTTTGAATTTCTCTTCGAGCAAGTCGACGACGGGATCAATCATCATCGCAAGTAAAGCCCCGATTACAAAGGGGGTAAAAAACGGCAATACATATTTGAAGCTAAGAAATACCCCACCGATTATCCCAAAGATAAACAGTTGCCTCTTGATTTCATCAGTCATAATTCTTAACTCCAGAATCCTACCGCGATATAAATCACCGGTATAATTAGTAATAAGCTATCGATTCGATCCAAGATGCCCCCGTGTCCGGGCAGAAGCTTGCCACTGTCTTTTACTCCACAATGTCTTTTCAACATTGACTCGATTAGATCACCGACCTGTCCAAAAGCGCTGGCAATAAGCCCGAAGACGAATCCCTCGAAATAAGAAAATGATGGATTGACCACACTACCCCATATAGCTCCGAGAACGCCCGTGAAAATCAAAGCCCCAAGAGCACCTTCCCAGCTTTTTTTGGGTGAAATCGCCGGTGCTAAACGATGACGCCCAAAATTTATTCCAATAAAGTAGGCCGCAGTATCAGAACCAAAGGCCAATGCCAATAAAAACAAGACCAGGCTAAGCGACTCTTGACGCAGAGGCAACAATAATGAAAGAGGCCAAGAGATGTATACTAATCCAAGGACAACTAAGCCTATAGACAGTAAATTCTCAGACCGATTCCATGTGCCTGAAAAACCTTGCCAAACAAAAGAGATTACGGCGGTCAGGAATACGATTCCCATAGGTAAGAGACTTTCTGGTAGCAACCCTGTTGCAATCAAAGCGATACCGGAAAGATACATAATGCGATCAGTAAAAATAATCCCCCGGGCAGACCAGAGCATTTTATACTCGTACAATGCAGCTAGCCCCACCGCTTGAACTAAAAGAATAAAGGGGACTCCCCCCCAGTACAACAAGAATACCAATAACGGGACCCCTAATAATGCTGTTGATAATCTCTTGGTTAAACCGCTCATTCGGTAATGCCCCCAAATCTTCTATCACGGCCGCAATATTCTAGCAAAGCAGCATCTAAGTCGTCTTCGGTAAAATCTGGCCACAATGTTTGTAGGGTTACTAACTCAGCATATGCACCCTGCCACAGTAAAAAATTACTCAGACGCATCTCCCCACTAGGCCTAATAATTAGGTCAACAGGTGGTAATTCCGGTTGATAAAGATACTGAGTGTACAATTCTTCGGTGATCTGGCTGAGCTGCACATTACCGGCCAAGATATCCTGGCAAATTTTTTTTGTAGCATCAATGATTTCTGCACGTCCACCGTAATTGATAGCCAGATTTAACGTTAGCCCTGAATTATCTTTAGTTGCAACTACAAGTTCAACTAACTCTTCAGCCAAATTTCCCGGCAAATCCGCCAACCTTCCTGAACAGACTAGGCGAACATTGTTTTTCTTTAGACTGTCGAACTCGTTATAGATCGAATCCCTGAGGAGATTCATCAGGAAATTTACCTCGGATTTTGGTCGTTTCCAATTTTCCGTTGAAAAAACATATAACGACAGAAACGAGATCCCACGTTGGGCAACGGCTTCGACAGTTTCCTTTGCCCGTTTCATTCCTTCGCGGTGACCAGCAATCCGTGGCAGGTTACGTTCTTTCGCCCATCGACCATTACCATCCATGATAATACCGAGGTGTTTAGGGAATTGAGAATTGGATCGCTGTTTCACATTATGTCGCTCCTGGACTGCCTGACCTCCCCGATTTAGGGAGGTCAGCTGAATTTGGTTCAAATACCGGGTATGTTAAGACTATTTCAACATAATCCGGTTTTTGCTTGATTCTACTAACTAGCCCGGGCCAAGAAGAAGTACGTTCAGCATGTGGAGCATACGAATCTATCAGCCGATATTGTACTCCCGAATCCTCCAACAATGCTTTCGTTACCGGCCAAGGGCATCCTAAAATATGCTGCCAGGTGATCAAGGGTTAAACCTCCATGATCTCCTTTTCCTTTTCTTGGAGTAGTTCATCAATAATAGCGATATACTTATCTGTTAGGGCTTGAACATCATCTAATGCTCGTTTAATCGCATCTTCTGGAATATGTTCCTCTTTTTCCATTTTTCTAAGAGAATCGTTAGCATCACGCCGGATATTGCGGACAGCAATCCGCATATCTTCAGCTTGTTTCTTAACGACTTTTACTAGCTCTTTGCGCCGTTCCTCAGTGAGCGGCGGAAAGTTTATTCTGATGACCGAACCGTCATTGGTCGGGTTCAAACCCAGATCTGACTTAAGAATTGCGCGTTCGATATCCCCTAAAGTCTGCTTCACCCACGGCTGAATCACGATTAACCGGGCTTCCGGCGAGGTAACTGTTGCAACTTGGCTCAGCGGAGTAGGTGTACCATAATAATCGACGAAAACACGATCCAACAAAGCCGGGTTAGCCCTACCGGTACGTACTGTATTAAACTCTTTCTTGGTTGCTTCAATGGTCGCTTTCATTGTGTCTTCAGTTCGCTTAAGAAGATCTTTTACCATTTTACTTAGCCCCCCCTACTAAAGTACCGACTTTTACGCCGCTTACAATACGCTTGATATTATCCATAACATTAAAATTAAAGACAATGATCGGAATAGAGTTGTCCATACATAAGGAGATTGCCGTACTATCCATAATCGTTAAACCCTTGTTTAGTACATCGATATACTCCAGATGTTCAAACATCTTAGCATCTGGGTTATGGCGGGGGTCAGAGTCATAGACTCCATCAACACCCCTTTTGGCCATCAAAATAACGTCGGCATCGATTTCCGCTGCGCGCAATGCCGCAGTAGTATCGGTAGAAAAATAGGGGTTTCCTGTTCCAGATGCAAAAATTACCACCCTACCCTTTTGTAAATGAGAAATCGCCCGGCGTCTAATATAGGGCTCGGCAACTTCGCGCATCTCAATGGCGGTCATCACGCGTGTTTCAACGTCTTGGTTTTCTAGTGCATCTTGCAGCGCCAAAGCGTTGATTACCGTAGCCAACATCCCCATATAGTCAGCTGTTGCCCGATCCATACCGCGAGCGCTGGCTGGGGCTCCTCGCCAGATATTTCCGCCTCCCACAACAACTGCAACCTGCACATCGGAAGCCAGAGTCGACTTTATCTCAGCGGCGATCATATTTATGACATCGAGATCAATACCAAAACCCTTATCTCCTGCCAGAGCCTCACCACTCAGCTTCAAGACGATCCGCTTATACTTGCCTGATGACATCATTTTCCTCCGTTCCGAATCCTTAACTATTTTTCTTTATTGTACTCAGTAATCCTTCCTGCAAGCGGAAATTCAGTACATGTAAAAAGGGACCCATGAAGGGCCCCTTGCTTTTACTAACACGTAGTTACTTATTGATTTGGGACATGACCTCATCTGCAAAGTCGGTCTGTTTCTTCTCAACGCCTTCGCCGCGTTCGAAGCGGGCAAAACGCCGGATCACTATGTTCTCACCGATCTGGGAGACCTTTTCGGTGATTAGTTGACCGACCGTCTTATCCGTATCCTTGACGAATGCCTGGTCTAAAAGACAGACCTCTTCGAAGAATTTATCGATTTTGCCATCGACGATTTTGTCCACAATCTTCTCAGGCTTGCCCTCGTTGAGCATTTGTTGCCGATAAATCTGTCGCTCATGTTCGATAACAGATTCTGGAACATCTTCTCTGGAGACATATTCCGGCTTGGATGCTGCAATATGCATCGCTATATCCTTTACTAGAGCTTTGAAGTCATCGGTCTTAGCGACGAAATCAGTTTCACAGTTAACTTCGACCAAGACACCAATCCTACCACCTAAATGGATGTAGGACTCAACTAAGCCCTCAGCAGCAGTCCGACCTGCTTTCTTGGCAGCCTTGGCTAATCCTTTTTCCCGAAGGTACTCAACGGCTTTTTCCAAGTCGCCACCGGTTTCTACCAGAGCAGCTTTACAATCCATCATACCAGCGCCAGTACGCTCACGAAGTTCTTTAACGAGAGAAGCGGTAATAGCCATAGTAAACCCTCCTTAGACTAGGCCTTACTCAACGACATTAGCCTCTTCCAATGCCTCATCCCCAACTATCTCTTGCTCATCGACATTCGACCGGTCTTCACCTTCGAGGCCTTCGATGACAGCATCAGCAATCTTGCTAGAAATTAACTTGACAGCTCGGATAGCATCGTCATTACCAGGAATGATATAATCCACATCATCAGGGTCGCAGTTAGTATCAACCAAACCGATAATTGGGATACCGAGTTTCCTGGCTTCACTTACCGCAATTCGCTCTTTACGCGGGTCGATAACGAAAATTGCATCTGGAAGAGCGTTCATATCTTCAATACCGCCTAAGAAACGACGAAGTTTTTCGGCCTCTTTTCTTAAGCCAACAACCTCTTTCTTAGGACGACGCTCCATTTCACCGGTCTCTTCCCAGTTATCCAACTCTTTGAGTCGGGCAATCCGCTTCTTGATGGTTTCAAAGTTGGTTAGCATTCCGCCTAACCACCGCTCATTGACATAAAACATCCCGCAGCGCTCCGCCTCTTCGCGGATAGCATCTTGGGCCTGTTTTTTCGTGCCAACGAACAAAATCTTGCCACCATCAGCCGCAAGCCCACGCACGTAATCGTATGCTTCTTCGATCTTACGGACAGTCTTCTGCAGATCGACGATATAGATACCATTTCGCTCGGTAAAGATGTATTTTTTCATTTTAGGGTTCCACCGGCGAGTTTGGTGTCCGAAATGGACGCCGGCTTCGAGAAGCTGTTTCATGGAAATAACCGCCATTACAGCGTCACCTCCTTTCGGTTTAATCCTCCGAAAACCTCATCCCATTTCCCACCAGGCCACCCTGGCACCAGGTATTGGTCGGTTTCCGTGTGTAATCAAGAACACCTGTGTTAGTATATCATAGGTGTGAAGTACTGGCAATACAAGTCAGGTTACTTTTTTTAATGGGTTGCGGTTGTTGTCACCACGGGCCATACGGAGGAACGACTCAATAACAGTGCAAAAAATATCCTAGTCAATAAACTTGTGACTAGGATTATTTTATTTACTTATTTTCGCCCACAACAACGCCGATGTCGGGTCTGACACGGCTCCAAACAGTTAATCTGTCGAGAGCCACATTCAGGACAAGAGGTCTTTCTCCTACCGCACGGTACTTCAAAATGGCTTCGACAAACCTCACATTCCATTTTACGGGAAACCACCTGGTAGTTTCCACCCTCAACCCGTAATACATGGCCTTCTACCAAAGCAGCAGCCACCTTCTTACGAGCCGCTACCAAAATACGCTGAAAGGTAGGACGCGAAATCTGCATCCGGACAGCGCACTCCTCTTGCTCCAGTCCTTCATAATCTTTTAGGCGCAAAGCTTCTAACTCGTCAAGCGAAAGCGTAACCTCTCCAATTTCTCGAGCAGAAAGTCCAACCGGTTTAAACAATGAAACTATTGGAAGACACTCTACACGCCTAATTTTAGGTGGCCGCGCCATGGATAATTCCTCCGGATCAACAGAACTAATAGACAACAACACTATTGTAATATAAAACGCAATAGATGGCAATAAATGCCAACTCAAGACTTGTAATATCTCGAGCGGCAAACAAAAAAATTTCCTGGCAACGACCTACTCTCCCAGGACCTCGCGGTCCAAGTACCA
>CAZAAT010000080.1:0-8990 GCA_964483175.1 uncultured Bacilli bacterium | reverse complement strand
ATTCGGTAGCTACATCGAGCCAGCAGCTATCCGCCTCGGCAGAAGAGGTAGGCAACGCGACCCAACAAGTGGCAGATACCATCAACCAGTTAGCCAGAGGCGCTGATGAGCAGGCCAAAGCTGCTCAGCAAGCCGGAACGATCGTCGAAAATATGTCGACTTCACTCGAACAAGTCAATGAGTTATCACAGAGCATGGCAACCAATTCCAGGGCTACGTTGGAGACGACAAATCAAGGGGAAGTCTTAGTCGAACGAGCCATCTCCCAAATGAAGGCAGTCCAAGATTCAGCCGCACATACCAACATTGCCATGAATGCTCTAAGTGACATGTCCAAGGAGATCGGACAAATCGTCGAAGTCATCACCGGAATTGCTGACCAAACTAACCTTCTGGCATTGAATGCTGCTATTGAGGCAGCTAGGGCCGGTGAACAAGGACGCGGATTTGCGGTCGTTGCTGAAGAGGTACGCAAGCTGGCTGAACAATCCAGGCAAGCAGCTGAACAGATTTCGGTTCTCGTGAAGAATACTCAACAAGAAACAGCCAAGGTCCTGGATGCCACTGAAACAAGTACCAAAGAAATTGCGACTGGAACTGACATAGTGGTGCAAACAGGCGACATATTTAAAGAAATCAATAAAGCCGTGGAAATGGTAGTCGCGCAAATCCAGGAGGTAACAGCTGCGACCCAAGCCCTATCCGATGATAGCGACCAAATGGTCAGATCAGTCGAATCAGTAGCTTCGACCGCCGAAGAGACCGCAGCCGGAGCTGAGGAGATTTCGGCCAGCGCCGAGGAACAGAATGCATCGGTCGAACAAATTGCCGTGTCTTCGCAGGCTTTGGCTGAGATAGCACAAGAACTGCAAACAGCAATAAGTGCGTTTCGCATCTAGGCTTGTTAGCGATATAGGAAGTCCTACAAGGCCGGTATCCCTATCGGCCTTGTAGTTTTTACAGCCGCATAAATCGAAATAGTCCAGGCTAAGATTTGGGAGCTATCCTTCCTGTTCGAAATCAAAAATATACAGTGGGCGTTCCCCCGTCGGTCGAAAACGCCCTGTACGACCGGTCATTTGGTGAATGTCGATCACAAAAGCATTGCATCTTTCCAGATCACCATGTTTCAAGGCGGGTTTATCAAAACGTTGATTAACTAGAGACAAAAATAAACGCTTATCTTCCACGTTATCTACTTCTCTGATTCGCCCGTAACAGAGAACACTCTCATACTCTTGGTGACAAGAACGATCATCCGGGGATAGGCCGTCCTTCGGACCATCCACCTCGTAGCAAACCAAGGGATTGGTTTTTATCAGATCAATCTTTCTGCCCTTATATGATCCGTGCAATAGTAGTTTGCCTTCATAATAGGCATGATTCATCGGGATGACATAAGGATACGGCTCACCATTAAAACCAAGGCGGCCGACATCATAACGGTTAAGAATCTCAATCATCAATTCCAGCGCCTGGGTACCCGTAACAATCGTAAATTCGTTACGCACACTTATCACCTATTTCCATACTGTTGTGAATACTCGAAGCAGGTTCTCGCCCAAGATTTTCTTTATCGCAATATCGGAGTAACCTCGCGCGACCATCTGACGATTAATCTCCCATAAATCCTCTTCCACGGCCACTCCTTCGGTGACCCCCCATTTGTTGTAAGCGTTCAATTCGTCGTAGCGCCTATTCCAGCGAAAAGCCTGCCACCTAGTAAAACCGTCAAAGAGGTCAATGCCCAAACTAACATGATCCTCACCGACCAAGTTAACGAGGTAATCCATCACATCAAGATAATCATGGATGCTCGGGCGAATCCCCGGCCTAGTTTGACAGAGCACCGGATGCCCGTTCACTCCAATACAACCGCCGGATTGAGCCACCTGGATTAAGAGCTCATCTGGTACATTACGCTTATTCGGGCAAATGGCATAGGGGTTGGTATGGGACATGATTACCGGCTCGGTAGAGAGCGCGATGGCCTGCTCAGCTGTCTTCCAACCTGCATGAGAGAGATCGACGATCATCCCTAGACGGTTTAACTCCCGAACAATTTGCATCCCAAAATAGGTTAAGCCATTGTCCTGCGGCTCATAACACCCTGACCCGGCCAAATTGGCACCCATATAAGTGAGTTGTACAATGCGAACACCGATTGCTTTAAAAATCTGAAGGTTGCTGAGATCGTCTTCAATCGGACTAGCGGTCTGAAACCCGAGGATTAGTCCGACCTTGTTCTCTTTCTTGGCTCGGAAAATATCATCAACTGTCCGCACCAATAACAGCTTATCTTGGTACACATCAAGGGCAGCATAATAGTCTTTGATAAACTCTAATGTCTTGGCGAAGCCCTCATTATGAGCTGCCACGGTGACATGGGCCGCAGTTAGCCCAGCAGCATGTAAATTGTCGAAAGCAAACGTTGTACCAGCTAGCCCATCGATCACGATTGACTCTTTTAACAATTCATCAGCCTGTTGGCGCACCTTTTCGGTTACTTTCTCTCCCATCTCAAACCACCTCATCTATTCTGCGACCGAAGATATTCCCCAGCCTCGTGCATCAAAGGCCTGAGGGCGTAATACGTCTCCAGGTATTTCTGATAGTAAAAACGATAAACTTGCTTGTTATTGATATCCGGATAAAGCGTTTCTTTGGTCTGAACCATTTGCCCCACAGCATCCGAATAGCCATTAAATAGGTTGCAGCCGATACCGGCCCAGATGGCAGCACCCAAAGCCGCAGGTTCCTCTGTGCCTAGCAATTGTACGGGTCGACCGGTAACATCAGCATGAATCTGCATCCATAGCCGACTCTTGGCTCCTCCCCCAGCCGCGAACAATTGCTTAACATGGTAACCGCTCTCATCGAGGCGATCCAAGATCGCCAAAGTCCCATAGGCAACCGCCTCATAAAATGCTCGATAGATGTGCGCAAGACCATGGCGCAAGCTCAAGCCCCAGATTGCCCCGCGCGCCAACGGATCTTTGAACGGAGTGCGGTTTCCTTGGAAAAAGTCTAAGGCAACCAAACCCTCACTACCAGGCGGAATTTGCTCAGCCAAATGATCGAGCTCGGCAAAACTGGTACCAGGTGGTGCATAGTTTTCTAACAACCATTTGGTGATACTCCCGGTGGTTGATTGGCCCCCTCCCAGAGTATACATCCCTTCTTCGACGGCGTCGGGGTAGGGACCCCAGATATCTGCATAAATTGGTTTGGTCGATTGGGCCATGTGACAGGTTGAAGTCCCGATCACAAGGGCCATATCCCCCTCCCTCAGGGCTCCAGATCCGACCATCGCGGCATGGGCATCCACCCCGCCTTGCACTACGACCGTCTCCAAACTAAGCCCTGTTGCCTGCGCAAATTCTGGGCAGAGGTGTCCCAGTGAAGCACCTACCGGTCTAATCTCCTGCGGCCATTTCTCCAGAAGCTGAGTAAACCGTAGATCAGCCAGTAGATCATGTGGCCAGCCACCTAGAGGTAGCGCGTAATGCCACTTGGCCGAGGCATTGCTGATACTAGCTGTTACCCGTCCGGTCAACAACAGAGTCAAGTAATCCGTTTGCTCAATAATCCATCTGGCCCGCGCGAAAACCTCAGGCTCATGTCTTGAAAGCCAAAGCGCTTTAGGGATCATCCACTGTGGGGACTCGACTCCACCAGTATATTTCAGGCAGGCAGCACCCAGCTTGGTGATGGTTTCGGCCTCTTGCCAAGCTCGTTCATCCATCCACATTATCGCAGGTCTAAGCGGCTGACCTACCTCATCCAGCACTACAACGGTGCAGGAAGTACAGTCATATGAGACAGCTTTGATCTCAGCGGTATTTACACCACTATTACTGACCACATCGCGGACGGTCAGAATTAAGGCCTGCCGCCAATCTTCGGGATTCTGTTCAACCCAACTATCCTTAGGGTGGAAAGTGGGGTACTTCCGCGTAGAGCTATAAATCAGGTTGCCTGCGAGGTCAAAAAGACAGGCTCGCAAGCTTTGAGTTCCTACATCAATGCCCAGCAAAAACGCCATAAAGTCCTCCTTAACCTTTGACCGCCCCACCAGTCAGACCCTGGACAAAATACTTTTCCAAGAATAAATAGAGTATTACAGTGGGGATCGTCGCGATAAGCGCAGCAGCCATTAGTTCGTTCCAGGCAATGCGGTATTCCCCCATCATGGCCCCCAGACCAACGGATATTGTAAACATACTATCGTTGATTGCCAAAGCCAGCGAGAAGATATAATGATTCCAGGCTAATAGAAAGGTAAATAGTGCGGTGGCGCCAATTCCAGGCACGGCCAGCGGTATCACAACTTTGATTAACGCCTTTAAGCGCGAACACCCGTCGACCATTGCTGCCTCATCAATTTCCTTGGGAATCCCGGCAAAAAAGCCCCGTAACATCCAGGTACTAAAAGGTAACGAAAATGATGCGTAGGCTATAATCAATGCCAAGTGCGTATTGATCAAGCCCAAACTGCGCATTAAAGTAAAGTACGGGATAATCAGGATCACCGTAGGAAGCATTTGGGTCACCAAAATAAAGGATAGTGCCAGACCAGTGCCTTTAAAGTTGAACCTGGCAAAGCCATAGCTTGCGGGGACCGACAACAGTAAAGAGAGTAAAGTAGCTGCAACCGAGACCACAGCTGTATTCCAAAAGTAGCGGACAAAGTTTTTCATCTTCCACATTTCCACATACGGAGCAACAGTGGGTTCCTCAGGAATCCACGTAGGTGGCATGCGGAAGGTTTCCGGTCCGCTTTTAAAAGAGGTAGATATCATCCAAGCAATCGGGAACAGAACCGCAATTGTAATTAGGATAAGAATTAAATATGTTAAAAACTTTTTCATGCGCTAGTCCTCCGACAACACGGTTCTGATATACACTACGCTCAAAACCAAGGATATCAAAAGCATCAACATAGCAATTGCGGCTGCATAACCAAATTGATAATATTCAAAAGTAACCCGATATACCAGGATCGACAGCATTTCCGTGGCCCTTAACGGCCCACCATCTGTCATCACTTTAGGTAGATCAAATAGTCGAAAAGCCCAAATAAAGTCCATGAGTGTCGTAACAACAATGACATACTTGAGATTTGGAATGGTCACCGAACGCAAGATCTGAAAGCCGTTAGCACCATCAATCTTCGCCGCCTCATACTGCTCTTTAGGTATAGTTTGCAGCCCTGCATAGAGCATGATCATCACAAAAGGCAGACACTGCCAAGTATAAGCGACGATCACCGCAATCGGTGCCAGCTTAACATCTGCTAACCAGGGCAAATAGTGCTCAATGAAACCTAGTTTTTGGAGAACCGCATTGACGACCCCATACTGAGCATTGAGAATCCAGCGCCAAATCACGCCGGTTACCACCTGAGAAACCATCCAAGGGATTAGCAGCAAGAAGCGAAAAACTTTGGCGCCCCGAAAAGGTTGCGATAATAGCAAGGCCAGGCCAAGGCCTAAAACCATATGAATACTGACGCTGATCACTGTAAACTTAGCACTAACCGCCAATGAATTCCAGAAAGCCGGGTCGTTAAAGGCCCTAACGTAGTTAGCTAGCCCAACAAATCTGGTTGTCTGCGGCAGTACTTCGTGTAGCGAAAGAAAACCGGCATACCCTAACGGAAAAACCATCACCAAAAGTAGAAGAATTAGTGTTGGCGCAACGAACCAATATCCCATTTTATCGCCTTGCCGCATGCGGTGCCATATAGCTTGAGCCTTCATCTTTTCCTCCCACCGGTATAGGTGGGGCTGACTATATGTTAATCAGCCCCGCATAAAGAAGATTACCGTTTCATAATCATTCTAATTTCTTTGGCTGCATCTTTAGCTGCCTGTTCAGGGGTTTTCATTTTCAACAGTGCTGCATGTAATGCATCAACTATTACCCTGTTAGTTTCAGCCCAACGAGTGTAGATAGGATAAGTAACTGCGGTTTCACTAGCTTCAAGTAGTACTGTTAATTCGGGATTATTCTTAATCTCCGGTAAGGCGAAAACTGATAGGCGAGTAGGTAGCATGGTGGCTTCACGGTAAAATTTCAACTGGTTTTCAGCATTAGTAATGTATTGAATCAGCTTAAATGCTGCCTCAGCATTTTTGGAGCCGGAAGCAATTGAATAGACGGTGCCCCGACCGGAGCTTGCTTTGACCTTGCCAGGAACTGGCATCATTCTTAGGTCAATATTGGGGTTATCAAGTTTGATGCCCCCATAGGTCGCAAATGGTCCGATGATGATAGCCACTTTTTCTTGGGTAAACAGATTGACTTGGGCCGCATAGTCAATATCAGTTGGACCAGGTGGCACTACTCCGTGCTTGGTATAGAGTTCTACGTAAAATTTAAAAGCTTCAATGCCAGCTGGGGTATCTAATAATGTATCGGTATAATCGTCGTTAAAGAAGTTTGAACCATTAGCCAAGAACCAGCTCTGCATCCAGATATTGGCGATCGAGGGGTGAGCGAGCATTCCAAATGCATATTGTCCCTTCGCCGGATTGGTCAGTTTTTTAGCCGCTGCCACAAACTCATCCCAAGTTTTTGGTGGATTATCAGGATCTAGGCCAGCTTTCCTAAACATATCAGCATTGTAATATAAAACCAAAGCATCGCCTTCATGTGGAATACCATACAGCTTGCCGTTAATGGTCATCGCGTCGACCAAAAACTCGGTAAAGTCAGTTAAATACTGAGAACCGCCTGCTTTAGCTACCAGATCGTCGAGTGGACGCAATAGCCCCATATCAACCCAACCAGGAACATCAGTGGTCAAAATTCTGACAACGTCAGGTGGGTCTCCGCCCTGACTCTGAGTAACGAATTTGGTAATCTTATCGGCAATTGAAACAGCGTCTAGGATAACATCGATATCTGGATTTTCTTTCTCAAAAGCCGCAATGATCTCCTCTAGGCACGGTCCTGCCGGCTCTTCAGCTAATCGCCAGTCTTGAATTCGAATGGTGACCTTGGCTGATGCCATAACCGAAGCCGCCATGATCACACTCACAATCAGCGCCCCTATAACCAAGGGTTTTTTGATGGTATTCACTTTCATTTCCTCCCCCTAAAATTTAGACTACTGATCCTATACGCAAACTCTTAACCGGCCTCATTCACCTCCCCCCGAAATGAATTTACCTTGGCCATGAATTTCTTGACTCTATCACTATCAACCGGATTAAGAGTTACCCCATCAATCTTTAGGCTGCTAGCTACAATGGCTCCATCAGCCACAGATAGCATCTCAGCAACGTTATCATAATTGACTCCGGTTCCAATTAAGATCGGAGTATGCCCGATTGCTTGCCGGACGCTACTTATCTCGGTCGTGTCTGCTTCAAAACCGGCTGCCGGCCCGGAAATAATTACTCCATCTACCCGCGTATGAACTATAGCTCCGTAGGCGGTCGCGGGCAGACTACGTTCGGTAAGAGGGACGCCAAAGGCGCAGACTAAATTGCTTAGCAAGCTGACATCCTGGGCCCCAATAGCTCGGCGAAACCGGACAATCTCGGCGGCATTTGTGTCCATAATGCCCATATCCCCGACATACCCGCCGGAAAAATAACCACGCACAAACTTACCTCCGGTAGCATGAGCAACTGAAATTCCAGCAATCGGATCGAGCAGCATATTTATCCCGAAGGGAATTGTCAACTCCTCAGATAAGCGTCCGATACAATAGGTCATCGCCGCGACAATCTCAGGGCCAACCTGCGTCTGGTATGGTGCATCCGATTCGTTGGCAAACAGGATGGCATCGACCCCACCATCTTGTAACTTGAGCATGTCTTCGCGCGCTCTCGCAAAGATCTTGGCCATACCACCATCAGCATCATAATCGGGGGTGCCTGGCAACGGTAGCAGGTGTACTCCACCGATAATCAGCTTTTTATTACTACGACACAGATCTGCTATAAAACTCATATCTCAATCCTCCGTCCTTTGGTAATCACCTGGAAGGTCAACTAACGAAAACGGTACCTTGCTTTCTCGTAATCCCTTGATAACGGCCGGTGAAATGTTTTTATCAGTAATAACGTGGTCTATTGAATCAAACCCGCACACATGAGCCAAAGCTCTTTTACCGAACTTGGTATGATCGGCAAGCAAAATAACCTCATCGGCGGCCTCAATTAGTGCCTGCTTGATAACTGAACCTTCTACGGTTGCATTGCTAACACCATAATCGATATCAACCGCATCAGCTGTCAGGAACGTCTTGTTAACATGAAGTCTTTTAATCATTTCTAGAGTCATCGGGCCCCACAGAGAATAGAGATTGTTGCGTACCGTTCCTGCAACCAGAATTACGTTTATCTCAGAATTCGTGCTCAACTCCAAGGCGATCATCAGGTCATGGGTAATTACCGTAAGGCCTACTTTACTTTTGAGGGTGGGGACCATTTCGATGGAGGTAGTTCCGGAGTCCATAATGATGGTTTCTCCGTTGTTGACACGCTCAGCTGCCGCTCTCCCGATCCCCACTTTGGCTTCGCGGTTTTGGTTGCGTTTTTCGTAGTAATAAGGCTCGAAGGAGGTTCCCATATCGCGGGCGGTAGCTCCACCATGGATTCGAGTTAATAGCCCCTTAGAATGCAACACGTCGATATCTTTACGGGCGGTGACTAGAGATACGCCAAGCTCCTCGCTAATCTCCCTAACGGTGATCGTACCTCTTTTCTTGACCAACTCAGCAATTACTCTCTGTCGATCAATTGGGAGCATCATAAGCACCTCCAATTTACCTTACAAAAATAATATTCAAGATTTTGGAATTATATCCTTTTGTTTGTTTTACTTTTTTTTATTTACTTTTTACCCCTTATAGCAAAGATAAAGGAAAGATAAAGAAAAGAATATTTGCGGAAAGTAAACAAAAAGCCCGTTTTTATGTTCAACGGACTGGCTAAATTAACTTTTATTGCCAGATTGGATCATCTACTTTTTGG
>CAZAAT010000079.1:0-9289 GCA_964483175.1 uncultured Bacilli bacterium | reverse complement strand
ACAAATCCTCCTTGTCGGGTGTTGTCAGCCTAACAATGCGAGTTCTGCAGATCGCCGGAATAATCCAGTTTATCGGTGCCGGTTTTCTGGCCTTCAAGTTTGTACCCCTCTATGGGTGGGGCAAAGGCTTGTATTATAGCATCTTTCATGCCGTATCCGCCTTCAATAATGCGGGTTTTGATTTGTTTGGCGATTTCCGGAGTTTACAGGGTTTTTACGATTCTTTTTTGATTATGGTTGTTCTCGGTTTGTTGATCATCCTTGGCGGCCTAGGATTTACGGTAATTCTTGATCTTTTTTACAAGCGCCGGTTTGCTTCGCTTTCTCTGCACTCCAAGATCGTCCTTATCATGACCGCGGTCTTACTTGGATTGGGATTCGTAACCTTTTTCATGCTTGAGTATAATAACTTAGAAACCATCGGTAGGCTCCCCCTAAAAGATAAAGTGCTGGTATCGGCTTTTCAAGCTGTAATTCCGCGAACTGCAGGTTTCTGCGTGGTTGATTGTAGATATTTAGCCAATTCCACCACCTTTTTTCTCGCCTTTTTGATGTTCATTGGTGCTTCACCAGGGTCCACCGGCGGTGGAATCAAAACCACAACCTTTGGTGCTTTGCTCGCCGCAGCCTGGTCAGTGGTACGGGGCAATGATGAGGTCGAGATTATGAAACGGCGTTTACCACCGCAAATAGTTGCTCGCGCCTTAGCCATTTTTCTAATGGCGCTTGGCATTTTGAGCGTGGGCATTATGCTCATATCAATTACCGAGCCTATTCCATTCATCGATGTTTTCTTAGAGGCAACCTCCGCTTTTAGCACGACCGGCCTTTCCACCGGAAGAACCTCTGAGTTCAGCCCAGCGGGGAAAATCATTCTGATGGTCTTGATGTTCGTTGGCAGGTTAGGGCCGATGACCGCCGCGGTGGCGCTGGCGCAACGCCAGAAAGCTCGTAGAAAGTACTACCGATACCCGGAAGAAAAAATAGTTGTTGGTTAGGGGGCTATTAAAAATGGGCCAATTTGCTGTGATTGGGTTAGGGCGCTTTGGTTCGAGTGTGGCGACCAATTTGGTACAGATGGGCCATGAGGTGTTAGCGATTGACCTAAATGAGGCACGGGTCCGCGAAATGGCTGACGAGGTGACCCATGCCGTTGAGGCAAATGCTAATGATGAAGAGGCCCTAAAAGCTCTGGGAATTCGCAATTTTGACGTGGTAATCGTCAGTATCGGCCAAGATATGCAGGCCAGTATTTTATGCGTGCTCATCTTAAAGGAACTCGGCGTTAAATTAATTGTGGCCAAGGCTACCAGCGAAGCCCACGGAAAGGTGCTAGAAAAAGTTGGAGCTGACCGTGTGGTCTACCCGGAACGGGATATGGGAGCTAGAGTTGCCCACAACCTGGTCGCTCCCAATCTTCTGGATTATATTGAATTGGCCCCGGGATACAGTATTGTTGAAGTATTGGCTAAGCCGGAGTTTTATGGCCAAAGCCTGCAAGAATTGGGATTTCGCGCCAAGTATGGTATTATCATTACTGCGATCAAACGCGGCAAACAAGTAATTATTGCACCTGGGGCGGACGATGTGATCGGTGAAGGCGATATTCTAGTCGCAATAGGCGAAGATACCAAGTTGGATAAATTAGAACGTAGCCATGAGTAATTATCAGTTGATCACCAGCAAAGAAAATCAGATTTTCAAGCTGATAAAAGGGCTTTATCTTGCTAAAGGCCGTAAAGCCACCGGCTTGTTTGTGGCCGAGGGCTACCGGCTCGTTCGCGATCTCTGTGAGGCCGGAATTACTCCGGAAATTGTCGTCTACTCGGAAAAATTTGTGACTTCACCGCAAGGCCAGCATTTAGGGGAGCTTTTCGCCGGGTATCAGCAATTTGTCTTTGCTGAAGCACTCTTTGCTAAATTGGCGGAGACAGTTCATCCCCAAGGGGTTATCGCCGCATTTCAGATTCCTGACCAATCTGGTGCTGCCATCTGGAATTCTGGACCCAACGGTAACTCGTATGTTTTATGCTTGGACCGAATCCAGGATCCGGGCAATCTGGGCACGATCATTCGGACCTGTAGCGCTTTTGGCTATACGATGGTCCTTGGCAGGGGCTGTGTAGATTTGTACAACCCGAAAGTTGTCAGGGCGAGTATGGGAGAGCTTGGCCGAGTACCGACCGTAACAGATGTGGATCTGGTTTCTTTTCTCAAATCTGCTCCAGTGCATTTGCCATTGATCATTACCAGCCCGCATGGCGAGCGTTCTTTGCTGGAGCTTGATACCTCTGAGGGTTGTATCTTGGTAATTGGCAACGAAGCCAACGGGGTCAGTCCAGAGGTGGAAAAAATTGTTGGCAGGAGTTTTTATATTCCAACAATAGGGCAGGCAGAATCGCTCAATGCCGCTGTGGCAACAGCTTTAGCCATTTTTGAGACCGTGCGCGCTCACTTTTGACTTAGTTGTCACCACCGAACCCCTGTGATATAATTAATTCAGTTTTGTTAGTCAGTGGAGTAAAATGCCAGAAGGGGTGTGGTCATTTGTCTACTCCTGACTTAATCTGGAGCCTATTTGAAGCATCCGGTTCAATTGCGTTATACTTGTTTTATCGAATGGTAGTTGATGAGCCAGAGCAAGTTGAGTATCAGCAAGTTCGTTAAGATTTACAATTTAGCAGATCTGGTAAAACCCCAGATTGAATAATGACTATGAAGGAAAGAGTAAGCCTTCCATTCAGTGACAGTTCAGGAAACGGGTGCCGGCGACTGTGAGCCCCGTCTGTCCCAGAAGGCCGAAGTTCATTCCGGAGTTGGCTGGTTGAAATAGTAGTAGGCTAGCCCGGAGCCACCACGTAATCGGTGGAAGGTCCAAGTGGGCTATGTCGCTATAGCCTATTAGGGTGGTACCGCGGGAGCCAGGCTTTCGTCCCTAGACGATCGCCTGGCTTTTCTTATAACAAATCAGGGAGGGACACTTTGTGTTAAGCAAGATTTCACATCTGCGTGAGGAAGCCTTGGCGGCGATAGCTGAGGCGGACAGTCAAGAAAGACTGGATAAAGTTCGAGTGCAGTATTTAGGTAAAAAGGGTGAATTAACTTCATTGTTGCGAGGCATGGGTCAGGTGGCACCTGATCAGCGCCCAGTGATTGGTCAGGCTGTCAATAACCTCCGAGAGGAACTAGAGGAGGTTCTGGCCAGCAAAGGTGCGGTTTTGGCCGAGCAAGAGCAGGCTGCCCGGTTGGAAAATGAAAAAATCGATATTAGTTTGCCGGGACGCCGGCCCCAAATCGGCACTTTTCACCCATTAACCATTGTCTTGCGCGAGATCCAAGAGATCTTCTTAGGCATGGGTTATGAAATCGTTGAGGGGCCTGAGGTTGAAACAGATTATTATAATTTCGAAGCCTTGAATATTCCGGCGGAGCATCCGGCCAGGGATATGTGGGACACTCTCTATACTGCCGGTAATACCTTGCTCCGGACACATACCTCGCCGGTTCAGGTGCGGACAATGGAGCGGATGACCCCACAAGCACCGATAAAAATTATTGCGCCGGGCCGGGTTTACCGGCGTGACGCACTTGATGCATCGCACTCGCCGGTCTTTAACCAGGTAGAAGGCTTGGTTGTCGATCGGGGAATTACCTTCGCCGATTTGAAAGGAACATTGGTGCTTTTTGTGCAGAAGATGTTTGGCAAAGATCGTCAGGTGCGGTTTCGGCCGAGTTTTTTCCCGTTTACCGAGCCCAGTGCTGAGGTCGATGTTTCCTGCATCGTCTGTAACGGTGAAGGCTGTCGCCTCTGTTCACAGACCGGCTGGTTAGAGATTCTTGGAGCGGGTTCAGTTCATCCCAAAGTGTTAGAGATGTCAGGATATGACCCAGCGATCTTCTCCGGGTTTGCCTTTGGTTTAGGAGTTGACCGGATCGCCTTATTGAAATACGGGATCGATGATATCCGGCATCTTTATGAAAACAACTGGAGTTTCTTGAAACAGTTTAGGGCCGAGTAGTATTAAAGGTACAGGAGGTACAACGAGATGCGTGTGTCGTTGAATTGGCTGAGCCAATATGTGGAGATAAATGTGTCAGTAGAAGAACTGGCCGAACGTTTAACGATGGCAGGTTTAGCCGTTGAAGGGATAGAGCATTTGGGTGAGGAGATTTCGAAGGTGGTGGTCGGTAAGATCACCGAAGTGGCCACAGCTGATGGGTCAGACAAGTTAAAGCAGGTCCGGGTGGAGGTTGGAGCAGGAGAGGTATTGACCATGGTCAGTGGAGCGCCGAACCTCGAAGTCGGGACTAAAGTACCCGTAGCATTACCCGGAGCAAAGCTGCCTGGGGGAGTTCAAATCACCGAGACGGTTATTAGCGGGATTAACTCACAGGGGATGCTCTGTTCGGAGGAGGAACTAGGGCTCGACGATGACTCTGATGGGGTTATGATCTTGGCCCAAGATGCTCCAATCGGGCAGGATATTATCGAGTATCTCGGACTTAAAGATGTCGTCCTAGAGATCGAGTTAACCGCAAATCGGCCAGATTGCCATTCGATGTTGGGTGTGGCCAGAGAGGTAGCGGCGATTTTGGGTACCGAGGTGCGCTATCCAACCATCACTTATCCTGAGGTTGCCACCCAATCGACAGAAAAATTGCGGGTAGAAGTGGTAGATCAGGATCTATGTCCCCGCTATATGGCTAAAGTGATTACCGGTGTTAAGGTTGGTCCCTCGCCGTTATGGCTTAAGCGTTGTTTGATCAGTGCCGGGATGCGGCCAATTAACAATGTAGTTGACATTACGAACTTTGTCTTGTTGGAACAAAACCAACCACTGCACGCTTTTGATTATGATAAGCTGGCGGCAGGCAAGTTGATCATTCGTAGGGCCAAAGCGGGCGAAAAAATGGTCAGTCTTGATGGTAATGAACGGATTTTATCGGACTCGATGCTAGTAATTGCCGATGACGAGCGGCCCGTTTGTATTGCCGGTGTTATGGGCGGTGCTAATAGTGAAGTTGATGAGAGTACGACTACGATCGCTCTGGAAAGTGCCTGGTTTGATCAGGTGAACATTAGAAGAACCAGTCGCAGCCTCGGGTTGCGCTCCGAGGCTTCCGCCCGTTTCGAAAGAGGTCTGAATCCTGAGAATACTCCGGTGGCGTTAAATCGAGCTGTTCAGCTGATGGTAGAATTGTGTGGCGCAACCGCGCTTTCGGGTGAGATTGATATTTATCCTCATCCGGAGCAGCAGGTTGTCGTTGAACTTAATCTCGAACAAGTTAACGGTTTATTAGGGACTGAACTCTCCGCCGCAGAGGTCTTTGATCTCTTGCGCCGCTTACCTGAGTTTGAATTTGAGCAGTTAGGATCGGATCACTGGCGAGTTTTTGTTCCGGCCTATCGGCGTGATATCTCGGTAGCGGCTGATCTAATCGAGGAGATTGCTAGGTTGCGTGGTTATGATACGATCCCTTCAACGCTGCCAGCCGCTCCGGAGGTAGTCGGCCTGTTGACATCAGCCCAACAACGGGTAGAAAAAATCAGAAACACCATGGTCAGCGCTGGTTTCTCTGAAATCGTGACCTATAGTCTAGCAAATGAAGCTAGTTATGAGCGCTTAGGCTTAGAGGAGAGGCTGGGGCGGAAATTGGAGCTGGTCGTTCCCCTCAATGATCAACTGCGGTTCATGCGAACCTCAATGCTACCTTCGCTCATCGATACCTTAGTATTTAACCTTAACCGCGGGCAAAAAGATTTGGCACTATTTGAGCTTGGTCGAATCTACCTTGCCAATTCGGAGGGGTTGCCAACGGAAGAACAAATCCTGGCTGTGGGTATGATGGGCAATGCCGTTTCCCAGGCTTGGCATGCTGCACCTAGATCATGTGATTTCTATGATCTCAAAGGGGCGATAGAAGTTATCTTTGACGCTCTGGGCATCAACGATGTTCAATATCAGCCGGGTGGCGAGGTTGCTCCATACCACCCTTGGCGTAATGCGCAGGTTGTTTGGAACGGCGTTTGTATCGGATCCTTTGGAGAGTTGCATCCTAAATATGTTAAACAATTTGGGTTCACCTCGTCTGTGGTCGTGGGCGAATTAAACCTGGAAGCCTTAGTTAATAGCGAGCCGGCAAAAGTAACCTTCCAAAAGCTACCCAAATATCCGGCTTCCCGTAAAGATATCGCTATCGTTCTCGAGAAGGCTGTGCCAGCGGCCGAAGTAAAGATGGCCATTCGAGAACTGGCGGGTGATTATTTAGAGTCGGTTGAGGTCTTTGATCAGTATGAGGGTGCTCAGGTTGGAGTAGGAAAGAAGAGCCTAGCTTTTAGCCTCTTGCTGCGTCACCCGGAGCGAACCCTGACCGACCAGGAGATCGGAGCTATCCTCGATCGTGTAGCCGACGGACTTCACCGGAGGTTTGCGGCGGATCTCCGTGGGTAGCAGGATTTCCCAAAACTCAAGCCTAAACCTATTGATGTATAGGGGGCATAGGTGATGAACTGGCTTGATATCGTAATCAGCATTATCTTGGGCTATTTTTTGCTCAAAGGACTCACCCGCGGAATTGTCAGGGAAGTGGTGGATATTACCGCTATTTTGCTTACGCTTATCCTCGCCGGGCGCTATGGCAGCATCCTAGGCGAGCGAATTACGGCCGACTTCGGTTGGGATCCGTCCGTAGGCTCGTTAGTCGGATTTGTGGCCATTGCTATTGGTGTAGCCATAGTTGCTTCAGCGGTGAGTTTTCTCTGGAGCAAACTCGGTAGTCTGACCCCATTGTCGTTCTTCGACAAGGTGGGGGGAGCGGTAGTTGGAGCGGTCAAAGCAACCATACTAATCTTAGTTTTATTGGTGGTCTTGACTTCACTGCCGATCCAGGGCTCGGCTGAGTCGATTGCCCGATCAGGCCTAGCCCAATCATTCCTGGGAACGCTGCCCACGATATATCGGATTCTTGATCCGGTCTGGCCAAAGGACTGGCCTCGCTTGTTCATCACACCTGAGGGCTGGTGGTTACAAGAGGATACTGTACGGATTACGGTTACCGAAGAGGTGTAGTAGTGGAGAATTTTCAAGTTGCCTGGGCTTTACAGGAGCTTGCGGATTTGCTCGACTTAACCGGGGCGAACTCCTTTAAGAGTCGGGCTTACCGTATTGCGGCGCGCAGGATTGAAAGCCTGACCACTGATATCACCGTGCTGTATCAGGAAGGGCGATTAACCGAAATCGATGGTATCGGCAAAGCAATCGCTCAGAAAATCGGGGAATACATTGAAACCGGAGCAATCAGTGCTGCCCAGCAACTGAAGCGAGAGCTTCCTGCTGGGCTCTTTTCAATTTTGAGCGTTCCGGGTGTTGGACCAAGACGGGCCGGTCAATTATATGCTGAACTCGGCATAACCTCGCTTGAGGAGTTAGAGAAAGCGGCTAAACAGCATAAAATTCGGCGCTTAAAAGGAATGGGTGTTAAAGTAGAGGATTCTATATTGGCTGGAATTGCTCGGATCACCAATTCTGAGGCTCCTAGCCGGATGCTATTAAATCTGGCTCAGGAGCACGCTGAGATCCTGAAGCAACGCTTGGCAAGGTATCCGGCGGTCACCGCGGTCGAGATTGCCGGCAGCTTGCGGCGAATGACCGAAACCATTGGCGACCTTGATCTAGTGGTAGCGACCGGCCAACCGAAAAAGGTTGCAGAGTTCTTCAAGTCTTTCCCCGAATTTGTCGAGTTCATCGCAGATGGACCAACTAAGCTGAGTGCGATTCATCGCAGTGGTTTTCAGGTTGACTTGCGTCTGGTAACCGTAGAGCAATTTGCCTCCGCTTTGCTGCATTTTACAGGGTCGAAGGCTCACAATATTAGATTACGCCAGCTAGCCAAGGCAGCAGGATATCGTCTCAGCGAGTACGGACTGGAGAGTCTGGTTGATGGTTCGGTACTGACAGTAGATACTGAGGCTGAACTATTTTCAATGCTAGGGTTACCCTTCATTGACCCGGAATTGCGTGAGGATAGAGGCGAGATCGAAGCAGCCCTGGCCGGAACGCTTCCCAAACTAGTTTCACGCTCGGAAATCCGGGGCGACTTACATATGCACACTAAATGGAGCGATGGAACTGCGACAATTGCCCAAATGGCCAAGGCAGCGGCGAAACTTGGCTATGAGTACATTGCTATCTGCGACCACTCGCGGAGTCTCAAGGTGGCTCGTGGTTTAGACTGGGAACGTTTGCAAGCACAACACCGTGAAATTAAAGAGTTAAACCAGAAGGGCGATCTTGGCCTGCAGATCTTGACCGGCATTGAGGTTGACATTTTGGCTGATCGCCTCGACTATGAAGACGAGATTTTAGCGCAGATCGATGTAGTAGTTGCCTCAATACATAGCGGTTTTCGTCAGCCAAAAGAACAGATCATGTCCCGGATCGAACTGGCCATGCGTAATCCGCACGTTGATATTTTAGCTCACCCCACCGGACGGCTGTTAAACCGCCGGGAGGGTTATGCGGTGGATATCGATCGGATTATCGATTTGGCTGTCGAAACCGGGACGGTTCTGGAGATCAACTCATTCCCTGACCGGCTGGATCTTAATGACCTAACGGCGCGTAAAGCTCTGCAAAAAGGGGCTACCATAGTTATCAATACTGATTCCCATCATCTTGATCAACTTACTTATATGAATTTCGGGGTCGGGATGGCGCGCCGGGCCTGGGCCCAAACTCATCAAATTTTAAACTGCTTGGATTATCAGAGCCTGCTTAGGCGATTGCGGCGCTAGGTTCTATCGGGCCGGAATCCTCCATAAGAATTATTGTGTTTTCACAAGGAGGGTTCCGGGTGTTTTGGCATTTTCGCTTGCGTAACTTCTTGTTGCTGACCGCTCTTTTCGGGATGGTCGTCATTGTTGCCGGTTTAGTCACTGGGGAGCCTGCTCAGCTAGTAACTGGGCCGGGTGCTGTCTCCAGCCCGGAAGTTCCGCGGTTTCTTTCGATAACCCGTTTTTCCCCGGCAATATCGGTTTCGGCTGATGCAGCATTACTGATGGATGCGCGAACCGGGACCGTACTTTATGGTAAAAATGAGCACGTCAGGAGGCCTCCTGCCAGCACGACCAAAATTCTAACCGCGATTGTGGCTTTGGAGAACGGGGATTTGAATGCGGTCGTGGAGATTCCGCGCGAAGCCACTCGGGTGGGTGGATCGCAGATCTGGTTAGAGGCCGGCGAAAGGCTAACCTTGAGTGACCTGCTCTATGGATTGTTGCTCAAGTCGG
>CAZAAT010000078.1:0-9436 GCA_964483175.1 uncultured Bacilli bacterium | reverse complement strand
AATTGTGCGGGTGCGGTGGAAAGATTTTTCCCACTAGCTAGTGAAAACATGGTTATTGTGCAAGCTTAGTCGCAAAGGAGCTCGACTAAGAAACGGACAATCTTTCCCGAGTTTTATTGAAAAAACCGATTGAGGGAATCCATCCCCTTGATGTCGAAAAAGGTCTTGTAATGGAATCGGATAGTGGACTCAGGAAATATGGCTGGTGGCGTAGATAAGAATTAGCAAGTTAGATGAGGGACTATACATGAAAAGGGGAGAGAATGATGTTAGAGGAGTTTAAAAAGTTCGCCTTAAAAGGCAATGCATTGGATTTAGCGGTCGGTGTTATTATCGGTGGAGCTTTTGGCAAGATCGTTACCTCACTTGTAAATGATGTGATTATGCCGGTACTCGGGATTATCTTGGGAAAAATCAACCTAACTGCTTTGGAATGGGTAATCATCCCTAGCAGACTCGGCAGTACGGGACTGACCATAAAGTACGGCCAGTTCTTGCAGACCATGATTGATTTTCTGCTAGTAGCCGTATCCATGTTCTTAGTTATCAAGGCGATAAATTCTTTTAAAAAGAAGGAAGAGCCGATAGAAGTAACGCCGGTAGAGGTCAAACCATCCAAAGAAGAACTACTTTTGGCAGAGATAAGGGATATTTTAAGAGATAGAAAATAACAGATTTGGATGTATGCTATGCGTTATGAAGAGCAATCCTTCGAAAACCTTACCGGCCAAGAATCTGTAGAAGACACTGACTATAGTGACTGTATCTTTCATGGATGCGATTTTGTGCAAACAAAAATAAAATATTGCAGCTTTGATAATTGCGAGTTTATTGATTGTACATTTAGCAGTGTAGAGTTTGCATTTTGCACCATGCGCAACTGCACCTTTTCTAACTGTAGTCTTATCGGCATCAACTGGTCAGGGTTAGTCGAGCATGGTAGTATTTTTTTTGCAGCTAGGTCACTAAAAAAATGCATCTTAAAATCTAACGATTTCTTTCACCTAACTTTGCCTGCCTGTGATTTCAGCGATTCAACAATTCAAGATACTTACTTTGAAGAATGTGATTTGAGAAAAGCTGACTTCCGAAAGGTTAACTTTAGCAGAGCTATTTTTGATAACTGCGATTTACGTGAGGCTGATTTCCGCGAAGCTAAAAACTATCTAATTGATACGAATAATAACAAGATCAAAGGGGCTAAGTTTTCTTATCCGGATGTAGTTGGTTTGCTTACTCCGCTCGGAATTAAGATCGAGGACCTATAGCTCGAGGAATACCACTTACTTCTTCGAGCTATAGTTTTTGGCTTTGGGTCACTTCTTTGGCAGACTTGCTGGCAAAGCTATTGAAGGATTAAGTTGGTGCACATAGAAATAATTACCGATATGCCTGTTTTAACATAACGATGCTGGCAACAATTATGAGTCGGGGGATATATTGACGCTCTAAAAAATATGGAAACAAATGCTCACCGAGCTGGTCCGCCTAAATCCATTGACATGGCGGCTGGCCAATGGGTATAAAGGGAAACCTTTGTACCTCCCTTTCGGAAAGGGGGCTGGTATGTTCATTCAAAGCTAAACCTTTCTGTGTTTAGTTTTTTTATTGCTCAGGCCATAAAGAAACCAAAGAAGGAGAGTCGAAATGAGAAGGACAAAAAAATTGTGCTTACTGTTGGTGGTTTTAGCGATTATTGCTCTTTCTGGCATTGTACAAGCAGCTGATCCCATTGTATTAACTGATCACATGGGTAGAACGGTCAAACTTGATGGTCCAGCCCAGCGGGTGATCGGCACCCATAATCCCAGTATGAATATGGTCGTTGTTGTTGACGGGAATGGATACAGAATTGCTGGGTTTGGGAACAAAGATATGGCATACAGCCTGTACGAGATGATCGCCCCAGAGCTTAACAGAGCCCCGCAAGTAGGTATGGGCAGGAATTATAATATGGAAACGGTTTTCAGCGTCAACCCGGATCTGGTCATCTTGCCTCAGAGAATGGCGAACCTTATCGGGCAGTTTGAAGCGGCTGACATACCGGTACTTGTCCTGAATGTCGAAAAATATGATACGATCATGGACGCGCTTATGCTTGTTGGTAAAGCTGTCGGTCAGGAAGCTAGAGCTCAGAAGATTACAGCATTTATGAAAGAAAAAATCAGTGAATTTTCATCGATTGCTTCTAAAGCAAAACATAAACCCAGAGTTTTATTTATCGGAAGCAGTTCACAGTACAATGTTAGTGTTGACGCTATGCTGCAGAATGAGACAATCAAGTTTGCCGGCGGTCAAAGCGTAACAGCTGGTTTCCCAGGCGATTTTTGGACCGAAGTTGATATCGAGCAGATTATTAAGTGGAACCCAGAAGTAATATATATGCCCAGATACGCAAGTTACACGCGCGAAGACATCATGAATAGTCCGGTCTGGAATAATATCGACGCAGTGAAGAATGGCCGAGTCTATGTCTTCCCATCGCAGCTTGAACCGTGGGATTACCCAGTTGCGGCTGCAATTCTGGGCCTAATTTGGACCTGTCACAACCTGCATCCAGATTTGTACACCTACGAGCAAATGCTCGCTGATGTTGACGAGTACTACGATCTAGTTTATGGCCGCAAATTCACGGCGCATGAGTTAGGGATAGCAGAGTAGACCACTTATGAATCACCTAGATAGTAGAAAGTATATTATTCTATTAGTAGTAATACTCGCTGTATTTTGTCTTGTTGCCGCTTCGATCGGGCGGTATAGTATGAACCCGGCTGATGTATTGGGTGCTCTCTATACTAAGGTAAAAGGCCTCGAAGGCAACAAGACGATGGAAAACGTACTATTTCTAGTGCGCTTTCCTCGCATACTGGCCGCCGTAATTGTAGGTGCTGCGTTATCGTTATCAGGAGCGATCTACCAAGGGATTTTCAAAAATCCCTTGGTTTCTCCTGATTTACTCGGGGTCTCTTCGGGAGCTTGCGTTGGTGCTGCTATCGCAATCTTGCTTGGCTTTAATCTAGCCTGGACCCAAGTATTTGCGTTTGCCGGCGGGCTCGTAGCGGTTAACCTTGCCGTGCTGTTATCAAAGATTTTACGTAGTAGCTCAAATATTATTTTAGTGCTATCCGGTATCATCATCAGTGGCTTAATGGGGTCTATTCTAGGGGTTCTCAAATTCATTGCCGATCCTGAGACCGAATTGTCCTCGATAGTCTACTGGCAGATGGGCAGTATCGCCGGTGTTAGCTTAAAACAGGTCTTTGCGGTCATACCGTTGATGATCACTGCCATGGTGATTATGCTACTTTTGAGCTGGCGCATTAATATCATGTCCTTTGGTGAGCAAGAGGCCAAAAGCTTAGGCATTAATGTCGTCTTACTGCGGGGGATCGCCATTATTTGTGCCAGCTTGCTCACGGCCAGCGCGGTCAGTATCAGCGGTACTATCGGATGGATCGGTTTGGTCATTCCGCATCTCGGCCGGATCTTAGTTGGTCCGGATAATACGAAGTTGTTCCCGGTGACCCTGTTGCAAGGGTCGATATTCTTGCTATTAATTGATACCATCTCCCGGGTGGCTACTTCGGTAGAAATTCCGCTGAGCATCTTAACCGGTCTAATCGGCGCGCCATTTTATGCCTATATTCTTTGGGAGCGAAAAACGAAATTATCATGAAAATCGAAGTCAGAAACCTCAGCTTTACGTATAGAAATGGCCGGATGATCTTCGAAAATATTTCTTTCGATATTGAACCGGGGAAGATAATCTGCATTTTAGGGCCTAATGGCGCCGGCAAGAGTACTTTGTTGAATTGTATCGCCAATATGTTGGTACCGGTAGCCGGCGAAGTCCTGATTGACGGGCTCAGTACGCGCCGGATGCAGCTGCGCGAAGTGGCCAGGGCGATCAGCTATGTGCCGCAGATCGTCATACCAGCCTTTGACTTTTCGGTCTTAGAATATGTGGTGACGGGCTGTGCCCCGCGCATGGGCACATTTGAACGCCCCAAAGCGGAGCATTATGAGATCGCCTGGCAAGCTATTCGGTTGCTCAGGATCGAACATCTGGCCGAGAAACCATATACCGAAATCAGTGGCGGTGAACGGCAGCAAGTCTGTATCGCGCGGGCGATTGCCCAACAGCCAGCGGTGATCTTACTCGATGAGCCCACGGCCCACCTTGATTACGGCAATCAAATTAAGGTGCTCAAAACAATTAGCGATTTGGCTGACCGCGGCTATGGCATCGTAATGACGACCCATAATCCGGACCATGTATTATTGCTTAATGCGCAAATCGGGGTGATAAACCGACAAGGGCAAATGACATTTGGTGATTGTGGTGAAATTATGCGGGAGGACTTTTTACAGAATCTCTATGATACAGACCTACGCATTCTCTCTATTGAGGAGCTAAATCGGAATATCTGTGCTGTTCCGAACTTGAATTTAGGAGTTGGGGGATACAATGGTGATTAACAAAGTGCTACACGAGGCCAGACCTCTATTAGAAGGTGTAAAAATCCGCGATGCTGTTATCGGCATTTCCCTAATTGGTCTGGAATTGGACAACTCTAACATTGGCGTAACGTATGTATTACGGGAAGGGTTACGGGCGGGTTGTTCTATCTTTCCCTACGGGCAAGAGCTTATCGGTCAAAATGCCTGGGATATTGCTCAATGGGCAGTTAGCGGGGCCGAAGACTTGCAGCGCGGTATTGGCATGGCGGTGCTCACCGCTGCTACTCGCTCACTTGAACTTGAGGATGCTGATACAACCCACCATCCGTACGGTCTTGTTGTGAACGAAACCGATACAATTGGCATGGTCGGTTATATCGCTCCGGTTGCTGCCCAGCTAAGTGAAATGGCTAAGGAGATATTCATTTTTGATGAAGGTATCTCTAAGTGTGGCGGGGCACATGGACTGGTCGTACCTGTTCAGGAGCAAGAGAAGCTGTTGCCAACATGCGATATCGTTGTCTTGAGCGGTACCACGTTCATAAACGGTTCAATCGACGGACTGTTAGAAATGTGCTCAAATGCGCGCGAAGTTATGATTATGGGCGCATCGACCCCCATGTTTCCCGAAGCGTTCCGGGGAACAAATGTGACCGTTCTGGCAGGTTCGTGGTGGAATAGCGAGCGCAAAGCAGATATTTTTAAAGCAATATCTTTAGCTGGTGGTATTCGCCAGTTGTCTGACTATAGCATTAAAAAGACCGTGAGAGCCAGGTAAGGTTAAATGTCCACAGGTGCTCTCTAGACTGAGCCAGAATAGAACCTGAAAAATAACTGCTCCGAGCCTGCCGGCCCGAAAACCAAGGGAGCCAGGCCGTAAGGGTATATCCGGAAACAGATATGCCTCCCATTATGGAAAGGAGTCATCCAGGAGTAGATGCCTATCATTCTACTCTGGAGTTTTCAAATTGCTTCCTCCAGTTTTCAGAGGCAGTCATTCGGAGCCATTAGGAGGTGTCTGACCCTAATTGACTAGATTTGTCCGAAAAATCGCTATTATCTGAAAAAAATTGGAGGTTTTTTATATGCAAAAATTCTTACCAGCGTTACTAGTGGTATTGTTACTGACCTTAGCTGTTAACTCAATTGTGACCTATGCTGCAGAGGATTTAAGCCAGTTCAAAGGCCAGCAGCTGCGTCTATTTGTTGCCGCCGGCATGAAAAAACCTATGGATGAGACCATTGCTGCTTTTGAAAAAGCTAGTGGGGCCAGAGTTTTGCCTAACTATGGGCCTTCGGGAGGACTATTTGCTCAAATCGAGCTGAACCAACCTTGCGACTTGTATTTTACCGCCGATTGGCTCTATGTTGAAAAGCTAGAGGCATCAGGCAAGTTAGAGCGGGCCCGCAAGTTTCTATCAGACAATATTGTCTTGGTGGTATCCTCTGGTGGAAAATCTAAGGTGCAAAAAGTGGAGGATCTGATCAAGCCAAATGTAAGCCTGGTCATCTGTGATCAACAGGCACCCGTCGGAATCTATGCTGAAAATGGCTTACGCTCGCTTGGGTTGTTTGATAAGTTAGGTGATAACATTAAAGCAAGGCCGAGTACAGTAAATCAAGTTGCGATCATGGTTAAAGAGAATCAGGTCGATGCAGGTCTTATCTTCAGCAGCGTAGCCAATGGCAATGGGCTCGAGCCTGTAGATGTAATTGATACTAAACACACTGGAGAAATCGTTTTTGCCACAGCCATCATTAAAGGCGGAAAAACAGCACTAGCCGAGGCTTTTGAAAACTTCGCCTTCAAGAATGCAGCTAACTTCGCAAAATATGGTTGGGTGCCTTATGAGTAAGAACTGGATCGACAGCTTTTTCTTACCGCTATTCTTTTTACTGATCGTCTTTCCGGTTGTGGCACTGATTATTAGGCTTGATTTCACTGGGGTTCAGGCTACTTTTGCCGACTGGCTTTTCTGGGATAGCTTGAAAAACACGATGATCTGCGCAGCTTTAGCTGCTGCACTTGCGGTAATTGTCGCCATCGGCTTTTCTTTCTACTATCTGTTTCACCAGGATTCAGTTATCTATCGGATTGCCAATCTCTTTAATGATTTGCCAATCGCTCTTCCGCATACTGTTGCCGGATTAGCACTGTTATTGGCATTCGGACGCAATACGCTTGGCTTTATTGGTGAGACTGGGGCGGCATTTACTCTCGGAGCTGTGGTCCTGGCCATGTTTTTCGTATCGTATTCGCTTGCTTCAAGAACTTTGGTTTCGGGTGTAGACCAAATGGAGCGAGATGTAATCGATGTAGCTAGGACATTAGGAGATAACACCGCCCAGGCCTATTTCCGGGTTGTCTTACCTACTATGGGGGAGGCGCTAGTTTCCGGCTTTATCCTGGCATTTTCCCGTTCATTAAGTGAATTTGCCGCGGTTATTATGTTTGGTGGAAACCTTCCTGGAACAACACAGGTGCTAGCATCCTACGTCTTTACCAAGGTCGAAGTCGGTGAGCTTGATATGGCAGTCACGGCCGCAGTCTTTTGTGTGCTTTTATCTCTAATTATTGTTTCTATTCTTAGTGCTAGGAGGTCGAAGCATGCTTAAACTTGAGGGTATTACTAAAGCATATGGTAAAGATCTTATCCTTGACAACGTGTCATTAAATGTAGGTTCGGAAATCAAAGCGCTCATCGGCCTCAATGGTTGCGGCAAATCTACACTACTCAAAATAGTTGCCGGCACGATCCGGCTAGATAGTGGGCAGATCTTCTTTGGCGATGAAGAACTCACGAACTTGCCGCCGGAGGGTCGCAATATTGGCTATGTTCCGCAACGCCCAGCTTTGTTTTCAAACTTGACAGTCGAAGGCAACATTCGTTATGGCATGCGTAATGGCAGAGGATCGGAGGAATGGTTTCGTACATTAGTGGAGCTCTTGGATTTACAGCATGTTCTGGACAAGAGACCGCGCGAATTAAGCGGTGGCTATCAAAATCGGACAAGCCTAGCTCGGTCATTGGCTCCTAACCCGCGTACTATTCTGCTTGATGAACCTTTGACTGGTATGGATATAGCACTCAAAGAAAAGATGCTGCCAGAGTTCAAACGAGCGCTGCAAACGGCAGGGGTTCCGGTTCTATTTGTAACTCATGATCCCCATGAAGCCGAACTGATAGCAGATAGTTTTGCGGTAATGACCAAGCACCAGATAAGATCTGTCAATAGCGCGCAGGAAGCTTTCGAGCTGATGCGCGAGGAACAATAGCCAAGGTTAAATTGGGGGTTGCTGAGTAAAGGAGGCAGCCCCCTATCAATTTGGTCACGGACGGCATGGCCATCTATTTCTTTTATCCGGTCTTTCGCAGTAGGAAATACCATAATATTGTGTATAATTGAATGGTAGGTTTAGGATAGGAGAATCATTCACCGTGGACTATCTGAATATTTTGGTGGCAATTATCTTAGGCATCATTGAGGGAATTACCGAATGGCTGCCGATTAGCAGTACCGGGCACATGATTCTGGCGGATGAGTTTGTGCGGCTCCAATCCTCTGATGCCTTTAAAGAAATGTTTTTAGTCGTTATTCAGCTCGGCGCGATTATGGCGGTTGTATTCTTATATTTCCAGAAGCTTAACCCGTTTTCACCAGAAAAAACCGTCCGGCAAAAGCGAGATACCATTGATATTTGGCTCAAAGTGATCGTCGGAGTGCTTCCAGCTGCCATCGTGGGTCTGTTGCTTGATGATTGGCTAGATGAACATTTTTACAATTATATTACCGTGGCCATTATGCTGATCGTCTATGGGATTTTGTTTATTGTGGTAGAAAATCGCAATGAAAAAAGGCGACCTACAACTACTAGTTTCGCTGGTTTGTCGTATCGGACGGCGTTAGGAATCGGCATATTTCAAGTATTGAGTTTAATTCCTGGAACGTCCCGCTCTGGGGCGACTATTCTTGGCGGTATACTGTTGGGGACTTCGCGTGAAATTGCTGCCGAATACTCATTTTTTATGTCTATTCCGGTGATGTTTGGTGCCAGTTGTCTGAAACTGATTAAATTTGGTTTGGATTTTACCTTGATGGAGGCGGCCATCCTATTTTCCGGAATGATCACCGCATTCATCGTATCGATAATGGCGATTAAATTATTGCTGCGCTACATTCAAAATAACAACTTTATCATTTTTGGTTGGTACAGAATCGTTTTAGGTCTTATCGTTCTCGTCTATTTTTTAAGCTAGCAACCATTTCGGTAAGGAATTAACAGCCTGGGCAAAGGGATTACTCTACTTTTGGTGAATTTTGTCATGTCGACAGCGAATGCAAGGATGTGGTCTGTACGTGCCAGTAGCCAGATGGAGCGACTCCTGGTGGGCTGAAAGAGTCACCGGTCTTGATGTGCTTAGTGGGGTTTCCTGGGGTACACATCTCTGCCATTTTTACGAGGATGAACAAGATCTAATCGAGATTCTGGTTCCCTATTTTTATGCCGGATTGTGTCAAAATGAGTTCTGCATGTGGGTAACTAGCGATCCCCTTGACGGAGAAAAGGCTAAGGCTGCATTGACCAAAGCCATCGGTAACCTCGACCGATATTTAAACTCCGGACAGCTTGAGATTATCGACAGTAGTTCTTGGTATATGCCGGATGGGCATTTTGATCCGCAGCGCGTCCTGGCCGGGTGGATGGAAAAACTGATTCTGGCCCGGAAACGAGGTTTTAATGGTCTGCGCTTAAGCGCTAATACCTTTTGGCTGGAGCAGCATCAGTGGCAGGACTTCATCGAGTATGAATCGCTGGTAGATGATTTTATCAGTGGTCGGACCATCTTAGCGATCTGTTCTTTTAGTTTGCAAAAATGTAATGCTGGGGCAATCTTGGATGTCATGGCCAGGCATAATTATGCTTTGGTAAGGCGTGATGGTGTTTGGCAGGTTGTTGAAAATTGTGAGTATA
>CAZAAT010000077.1:0-9868 GCA_964483175.1 uncultured Bacilli bacterium | reverse complement strand
CGACGATTACAAAGTCATAATTCTTTTTTAGCTGCCCCAAAATCTGTTGTACCTGCTCCTCCGTCACCAATTCAGCCTGTTCTGGGCGCAACGGGGCAGGCAAGATACGCACCCCGGAAACATGTTCATGTAGATAATCTTCGATTAGATCAGAGGTCAGTTCTCCTTCACCGACCAGATCAGCAATGGTCCGCTTTGGCACCAAGTCGAGCATCAGGGCAATATCGCCAAACTGTAAGTCTAAGTCGACAAGGGCGACCCGGTAACCGCCGGTTGCCAAGGCCACCGCCAGATTGGTCGCGATTGTGGTTTTTCCCACCCCGCCCTTGGCGCTAAAGACTGTGACGATCTTGCCCTCCTGCGGCCTGATCAACGAAACGGGCTGTTGCAGCTTACGCTTTTGCTCAAGCTTGTACACCCGTTTGATGGTGTTGATTACTTCATCGCCGGTAAACGGTTTGGTCAGATACTCCCGGGCCCCGGCAACCATGGCCTTGCGCAGATATTCCTGTTCACCTTGGACCGACATCATGATAATGCTGGTCTCGGGAACCTCGACCGAGATCATTTCAGTGGCCGTAATGCCATCGATTTCGGGCATATTGATATCCATCAATACGATATCCGGTTGGAGGCTTTTCGCAGCTAAAATAGCCTCTTTACCGTTTTGCGCCTCACCGATGACCTCAATATCCTCATCAAACCGGCACAGTTTGTCCACATTTTCCCGGGTGGCCGGTGAATCGTCGACTATTAACAGTTTAATTTTCGGCGCGATCATCGACCTCACTCCGTTTCTCCGTTCTCGGAAATAAGGGGTTCTCGATTTCAGGAAAGAACGGACGAACCTCAGGGTGTAACTCATCCTGCAAGTGATAGCGCAGCCCCGGTAAATGATCATCGGAGATGATTTCGGGGGTAACCATGATTAAGAGCTGAGTTTGGCCCTCTGTAAACTTGGTGCTACGAAAGAGTTGTCCGAGGATCGGGATATCCCCGAGGATCGGCAACTTTTGGATTAGTTTCACCTGTTCATTACTGATCAGTCCACCGATAATCAGAGTTTCACCGGATTGCAAATCAACCTCTGTCCTGGCTCGTCTGGTCTTGAGCCCTGGAATCCACCAACCATCCAGGTTTATGCCTGTGGACTCATCTAAGGAGCTGACCTCCGGTGCCACTTGCAGGTTAATCTTGCCGTTTTCCAATAACACCGGCAGCATGGAGAGTTGAACACCGTAGTCTTTATATTCGATGCTTAGCCTGCCATCAGAAGGCACGATAATCGGGATACCCCCGCCGGCCAAGAAGTCGGCTTGTACGCCACTATTGGTGACCAATGAGGGGGCAGCTAGAACCCGGGCATCCCCTTCTCGGACCAGGGTTTCAATGCGGACAGCCAGCGGAGAGATCTGTTCGAGCGGGCCGTCCAAATTAATTTGGCTGAATAACATCTCGTACGGCACAACCCCGCCCTGGAGCAATCTACCCCAGTTAAACCCTAAGGTCTCCATGTACTCGTTGGACAGTTCGACAACATGGACTTGTAGAGCGATTTTGGGGCCGCGCTGGGGGGCAATCGAGGTGATCACACTGACATCACACCCGGCCTGGCTCCCAAAGAACTCGGCCACCGCTTTGATCCGGGTTGCTTCAGCCTCTGAGTCGACTCTGCCTTCGACCAAGATACCATGCCCATACACCTTGGCCCGGATATTCCGGTGCTGAAGATACTCGGTCAAGTCGAGCGCAACTTGCTCCAGATCAGGCTTAACCGCTTCAGATTCCGCTACCTGGATCGTTTCGGGCTCCTCTTCAGTAACAGCTACTTGGAGCAGATTGACGACCTTTTCCTCATAGGCTTCGGCTATCCTTTCCGCTCTGAGACTGGCAAAAACGCCGTCAACCTCTCCCTCTAAAAAGACGGTTTGCCTGAGCACCCGGACGCTAATCCGCGGATCCCCGATGGCCTCAGCAATTTCCGCTGCTAAAGTTGAATTATCGACATAAACTTTAACCAAAAACTCTCGTCGGCCATTCTTTTCCCAAACATGCAAACTGGTTACGCCGGGCTGTTTTCCGTTAACAATCACTTCTGAAGGGCTGACGACAATAATATCGGCAATTTGTTCATCCCCAATGGCAATCCGGGCGACATCGTTGGTGGCCAGGATGCGCGATTCACCGGTAACCACCGTAATCATCGCCGGAACAGTTTGCACTGCCAGGGCCGCCCCTGAATACACTAGGGACACCAGCAGCATCAAACACACGATCTTCAGGCCTTTTTTCAACATCATGCCGTCCTCCCTATTTAACAACCTCGACGATTTGCTTCACGGTTCCTTTGATCACTTCAACCTGTACCTTCACCGGTTTTGGCGGTGCCGGTGGTGGCGGATCAATTCGCTTAATTGTCACTACATTGCTAGCTGGTGCCACCGGGCGAGCCTGTGCCTTAGGCGGCGGATCACCGGCCAGAAGTTTTTCGGTGGTCATCGAGGGAACCTTCAGGACCTCATGTTGGCCGGCCGGGCGCAGGACAATCCGCAACACTCCCCGCTCTTCGGCTAAGGTCAACTTTTCCGCTTCATCCAGGGTTACCGCCAAAGTCAGTGTCGTCGTGACCTTGGCCTCGCCACCCTCGCGATCCTCGGTCTGCTGAGAAATGGCCAATACCAGTACATGTTGTAAGATGGTCGAGGTGACAACGTTACCGTTCTGACTTTCCAGGGTGGCTAGAACATCCACATAATCCCCGGGCTTGATAAACCCAGCTACCCCGATGACCTCGTTAATCCCCACGGTTATCGCCCGCTTTCCGACGGGGATCTGAAAGGTCAGTCCCGGGGTTGTCCCTTTGGGCCATAAACGGCTGGCATTGATGATTTCTCCGGCAACGATCGGACTTTTGGTTACAGTGCCGACAATCTCATCAATCTCCGTAATGCTGCCGGGTAAAACTGCCTCCACCGGGAATTCGGCATAAGCGACCGCCTCAGGGGTCAGAACCGTCTTGGATGGAATCTCCCGCACTGCCACGACCACCCGCTTTAGCTGTGGCTTAACCACCGTCGGCACCGCCCGGCTATTAAGCTCTTGGAGATAGTTGTAGGTGACAACCGCGCTAGCTAAGCCGATGAGCAGCGCTACCAGCAGAGCCAGATTTCGTTTCTTGAGCTTCATCCTTATACCTCCACTTACTTGGCACAAACGGGCAGCCAATTTCTGGCCGCAGGGATCTGTAAATGCGGCTGAGCCACGGTCTCCTCCAGCAGCACCGGCTGTGCCCCCGGACTGACCGCGACCCGGTACAGGGCCACCGGTTGGTCGGCTGTTTCTCGGGCAAAGATCAACTGGGTACCATCAGGCGACCAGACCGGAGCGCTATCCTCCACCCATGCATCGGTAGTAATTTGCATAACGTTCCCACCATCAGCATCCATCACCCAGATGTTCGCATGATCATACTTGGGTCCATACCCCCGAGTTGAGGAAAACGCAATCCGCGCTCCATCAGGGCTATATGCAGGATCCCGATCATCTCCGTCCGCTTCAGGTGAACTAAGAACGACAATTGATTTGGACTTTACTTCCACAGCTTGCAGCTCCCAATTGCCATCTAATCCTTCTGTACAGTACACGATCTTATCGCCCTGCGGACGCCAATCAGGTTCTTCGATCCTCCGTCCGTTGTTTACTAGTTCGCGGGCTATACTGCCGCCTTTGGCATCAATTACCATTAGCGCGCTGCCAGGTGCCTCACGTCCACCGGGGTATTGAATAAAGGCGATCTCTTTGCCACTAGGTGACCATGTCGGTGAAGCTTTGGTGTTTCCGTCAAAGGTCAGCTGCCGATAATCACTGGCCCGCGCGGAAAAGACCTCCCGCCCATCATGGTAAATGTCTAGTTCAGCTATACACAGCTCAGGGTTCATGGCATTATTGGTGCTCGTGTAAGCCAAGCGTCGCCCATCCGGCGACCAGGCCGGACAGTCTTCATTGCTATCGACACCCAGCGGAACCAAGCCCTCAATCCGCACTGCCGGCGCAGAGCTGGCGGCAGAGTAAAATTTTAAATACAAATCGAAGTCAGGAACAGAATCGATTAAACTCAGACGATCAGAGGCAAAGGCTACAATCCCACGGTTTGGCGAAGCAGGGGTCGCGGAGATCGGAGCAGTCTCTAACCCAAGATTGCCGTTAAGGTCAACTGCCCGCAGTTTGTATTCATAAATCAGTCCATTGGTCAGCCCATCATCTAAGTGGAACGTCTCCCGGATGAGCTGATCAGCTATCGGTATCCATTCACTCTGACCCTCGTGGCGCCGGAAAACTTGGTATCCCCAAAGATCGGACTCGTAGGCTGCCTCCCATTCCAATAAAATCTGTTGCCCGATCTCAGTCGCTCTAGCGGATAATTCACCTGCTGCCGGGCCGACTTCATCAGGCGAGCCGGTAAAGGTAAACTCATAGCCAGCAAAAGGGTTACCGGCATAATCAGCCAGATTAGCCAGGGAAATCGTATAGGTCACTCCTGGTTCCCACAGCTGAGAAAAGGACTGGGCCCCGGAATCATAGGCGCAGGAAGGGGATAGGGAAAGTTTACAGGGAGACAATTGCCAATTATCGGGGCCCAAACTGATTGTTCCTAACGGGGAACTGATCGTAATCACACCGGAGGCAACGGGTTCAATATACTCGGAAAACTTAAACTCAAATCCGCTGAGACGAAAGACCTCGGCACCATTAAAAAAAGGTTCGAGCTCACCATCAGCGTTAATAACCGAAACAGACATCAGACTAGGCGGAGCGGTGTCATTATCCGGGACCAAGATTACTTCGGCTTGCACCCGGCTGCGATCTACCTTGACCTTGGTTGGTCTAGCCTGATAGCCCTCAAAGACACAACCAGGGGTATAAGTACCATAGTTTATCCCGGAAAACGTTACACTCTGGGAACCGTTGATCTTAACCGTCTGGCCGGCGAGGGTAACCTGGCCGATTAAAGCTAGTTCGGTATTGGTAGGGTCAGAAGCATCGATGAAGGCAAGTTCGACAGAGCCGACACGAGCCGGCTTTGAACCGCCACAGCCAGCCAAGGTTACTATCATCAGCAACACCGCGCAGACTTTTAACCCCCCTGTGATAGCTCGTAACTTACTCACCGCCTACACCTACCTCATCAAATTACCAACCGATATGAATACAGACCAAAATCTGTCGCCCCACCGGAGCCGGATTCGGCAATTGAACCATCATCATTGCTAACCATCATTTTTAAAAACCGACCGACGACATAGTTGTTTTGGCCCGAACCACCGACACTCTCCAGAAAGAAGGCGGCAAAACCAACAACCTTCACTTCGGAGCGCCCCTTTTTACTGAGATACTCGACTACCGGCACTTTGATCACCCGGGGACTGCCTTCATGATAGTTTTCCCAGGTAGAATTGGGATCGAGGTTTATCCGATAGTTGATCCCCTGGGTCGTCGGGCCCGACATATTACCCGGCTCGGTTTCGATAATATCTCCGATCTTAATCTCGCCGCCATACCCGTGCATTAGATGCTCGCGATAATTAGCAGCACCACTCCCGCCAAAGGCCAGAGCACCAAAATTGCCTTTATAGCTCCCGGCCTGACCTGCTCCTTGTTTGAGGATATACTGCTTACCAAACTCGAAATTGTGCTGCTCAATCCCGAAGGGCACCGCACCGGTAAGCGATTTTACGGAACCAACTACGGCAGCTGACTGACAGGTGACGGTCTTGCCCGTTACCCCGAAGAGCTGACCGAATAAAAAAGGCACTTCTTTGCTAACAACCACGTTTAAGCGCGAATTGCCTTCACTAACCGTCACCACCGCACTATCCCGCGGCAAACCATTCAGCTCGATGTAATCGTGGGCGAGTACTCTGGCTCCGAAACTATCGGCCGGCAGGTGTTGCACCCCGGCCAAGACCGCGGCATCTGCAGCCCGAGCTAGCTCAGACCGGATGTAATAGTAGAAGCCCAGATCAGCTACTAGCGCAGCAAAAAAAGTCAGTACCAGTAAAAAAGCTAAAAAGACAAGGGTTACACTGCCCCGTTCCTCGGTAAGCCGCTGCAACACCATCATCACCTCTACTCCATCCGCATGGTCGTCCGGCTGAAAACCGGTAACGGATCTTCGACAAAAGCACCCAAGACCGGAAAAAGCACCGGCACCGGCACTTGAACCTTCACAACCACCGGTTCCCCACGGCGGCGTTCATCCTCTGCCGGGGCGATCTCCACAACCAAATTTTTCTGCTCCAAAGCCGAACCAACACTGGCCTGCACCGCAGCGAAAATCTCGGCATCATCATAGCCAAGCGCCGCCACCCGGGCCCCCTCCCGTGAGGCATTGGTCGTGGTCAGATAAGCATGCAAGATCCTGGCCACATCGACCATGCCTAAGCTCAGGATCAGCAAAACGGAGAGTGCGAGTGCCAATTCAATAATCGCTTGTCCTTGTTGACCTTTGCTTCTCACCGGTCTCACCACAACCAACTAATAATTACGCCCAGCGCTAAAGGGACCGCATATGGCAACCTGCCCCACTTCCGTTCTGAATCGAGTTTGGCCAATGGAGCCGGTCGGGCCCCCGGGGTCAAAACTGTCCAGAGCCAAAAAACCAGTTCTTTAAGTACCGCCAAGAGCCGCCTCTCAACGACTAATTGAATCAGGGCCAGCAAACCGCCGATAATCGCGCCGGCCAAAAAGGTTTTCCAGACAAAGGTAGCTCCGCCAATTACCCCGATGGTCGCCAACAATTTGACATCCCCGCCGCCAATGCCGCCGGCGAGATATGCAGGTAAGAGGAGGACCAAGCCCAAGCCAAATCCGGCTGCAGCATCTGCCACCCCCGGCCAACCAAACCCGATAGCCTGGACAGCCAAGCCCAATACGGCAAATGGCACCAGTAGGGCATTGGGGATGCGGCGGTAGCGCAAATCGGTGTATACCGCAATAGCTATGAGACTACCAAGCGTCAGACAGCTTAGAACCACTGGTCCTCCTCCTCTTCGCGAAAAAAAGCCCTACTTTACGTTTCAAGCAGGGCCCAAACCAAAAATCCGGGATAATCTGTTACGGAGTTGGCAGTTCATCAGATATTTTTTGGAATGTGCCTTGTAGCTTGCCACCCATGGTTTGTAGTACTGTAATCACTACAATGGCGACAAGTGCGATAATCAACCCGTACTCTACCATTCCTTGGCCACATTCATCCTGCCATAACCCTTTGATGCGTGCGAACATCCTGTTCACCTCCCAAGAAATTGAAAAACCCACTTTGCGCAAAGCCGGCAAATGGGTTAATCCCTTGCTTCGGTAGCCCGACTGTCATGGCCGATTAGGCTGTAGACTCGCGGCTTTGCGTCCCTTTCTTTCGAAAGGTTTGCCGTTTCGTGCTTACTATTATTTTTTGGGGTTGGTGGGCCTTTCTGGTTCTTAGTTTATCAGAAGGCTTAGGCAAGACCAATCAGTCGATAGACCTAAAGTGGACAGGACTTTGGTCCCACGGTCCGATAGGTATTATGAGAGTTTGATCAGTTTGTGTTTGATCCCAAATAATACGGCTTGGGTGCGGTCGGCAACATCCAACTTGCGGAAGAGATTACTGAGGTGGTTTTTGACAGTCTTTTCACTGATGCATAAATCGGCAGCGATTTCTTTATTGCTGAGTCCGGCGGCCAAACAACCGAGGATCTCCAACTCTCGCTGAGTCAGATCAGACCCCGGAAACGCACCTTTGGCAGCAGCGGTCTCGCGTCGAGAACTCGTAACATCCATGACTTTGGCCAGTACCGATGGGGGAAAGACGGAGCCACCGCTGTTTACAAGGCGAATGGTCTCTGCCAAACTGGCCGGATCGGCATCTTTGACCACATACGCTTTGGCACCGGCGCGAATGACCTGTAAAATATATTCCTCATCTGAATGAAAGGTCAAGATAACGATTTTAGCCCCTGGCCAGGCGGCGACTATTTGTTGCGTAGCCTCAAGCCCATTAAGCTTAGGCATGGTCAAATCCAGCACGATCACATCCGGACGCAATGACAAGGCTAGGCTAACAGCCTGTTCGCCATCTTCAGCCTCACCAATCAGCTGAATATCATCCTCGAGGGAGATGACGCGGTGAATTCCCTCGCGAAATAGGGGATGATCATCAGCAATGATGATCTTGATGGGATTTTTTGCACTAGACTGCACTTTTACCCTCATCCTCCGTAATCGGAATCAGCGCGGTAATTGTTGTTCCCCGACCTGGGCGAGACTTTAATTCAAAGGTGCCGGATAACAATTCTGTTCTTTCGCGCATGGTCATCAGTCCGAAGTGGTCTTTACCTTTTTCCACAGACTCCGGGATAAAGCCTTTCCCATCATCCGTGATCGACACTTTAACTTGTGCCTTTTGAAAGTGGAGAGTGACTTTGACCGATTTGGCTTCAGCATGCTTTTTGATGTTATGTAGAGCCTCCTGAACCAAACGGAAAAAGGCTACCTCAATTGATTTGGGTAGGCGCCGTTCTTGACCGGAGACTATCAATTCAACAGAAAAATCAATGTCTTTACGATATTCCTCAATATATTGCGATAGGGTCGGGGCCAAACCTAGATCATCTAAAGTCATCGGCCGCAGGTTAAAGATGATTTGGCGAACCTCTTTGAGTGATCCTTTTACTAGTGTTTTTAACTCTGCTAACTCCTCCGACAGTGAACCTTTACCGGTCTGATAAATTTTCTCACATATCTCGGCTCGCAGCACGATATTGGCCATCGCCTGCGCCGGCCCGTCATGAATTTCCCGGGCGATCCGGCGCCGCTCCTCTTCTTGCGCTTGAATTATCTGGTTGCCCATTAAGTTCCAAGTTTTGTAGCCCTCAAGCTTTGCCACCATGCCGGTGAGTTTGCCGGACAAGAGCTCAAGCGCGCTAGTGAGTGAACCGACCATTTCTTCGGCTTGAATAACCATATTACTCACCCTGACCAATCGACGCTCGGTCTGGGTGCGATTCTTTTTTAACTCCTCTTCTCTCTCCTGCAGCACAGCCAATTGCGTTTGGCATTGTTGTGCCTCGGCATATGCTTTTTGGACATCTTGCTCGGAGTATTTGGTAAAATCGCTGCTAACCTGCATTAAACGCAACCGCAAGACCCGGTAGCGTTTTTCAGTCTTGTCGACCTGATCGACAACCTCTGCGACTTGCCGTTTAACCTCCTCCAGCTCGGTTCGGACCCGCAGATACTCATCGCGGATCACGCTGGCTACATCAAACATTTTGACCTTGCTGCGGTCCAGGGCAGATATGGTCTCCTCCATAATCTGCTCCATTTTGGCAATGGCAGGGTAATTATTTTGATTAGCAAAATCTTCGGTCATGATATTTACCTATTCGAGAAAATGTCTAAACTACCTGCTAGGGTGCTATGGCATTTCTTCCGCACACAGTGAACTCACCGTGGCGATAATTTTCGCCGCCGCATCAGGCTTGGCCGCCTCGCGCGCGGCAGCCGCCATCCCCTCAATCCGGCGCGGGGCACGTAATAGTCCGGTAATGACCATGGGCAAACGTTCTTCATCCTGCACGTAAATACCGGCGCCCCGCTCAAGCAAAAAGTCTGTATTACCATCCTCTTGACCAGGGGTCGGTCTAACTACTAACATCGGCAGACCAACAGCTAAAGCTTCGGAAACCGTCAGCCCACCGGCTTTAGAGACGAGCAGATCACTCGCAGCCATCCAGCGGTGAATATCAGAAACAAAACCGAGGATGGTCACGGGGCACGGAAAGTCATGTTCTGCCTTTACGGCTAGGAGTTGTTCGCGTAAGGGCTCGTT
>CAZAAT010000076.1:0-10062 GCA_964483175.1 uncultured Bacilli bacterium | reverse complement strand
GCATAAGATATTATACGGTATAACGGAGGAAAGGTCAACCTCTGCACTATTAATCCAAAAAGTCCTTAAGCTTACGGCTCCTAGAGGGATGACGCAACTTACGCAAGGCCTTGGCTTCAATTTGGCGAATCCGCTCACGGGTAACACCAAAGACTTTTCCGACCTCTTCTAGGGTTCGTGCCCGTCCATCATCCAAACCGAAGCGTAAGCGGAGTACTTTTTCTTCTCGCGGAGTTAGAGTGTCTAATACCTCCTCTAGTTGCTCTTTAAGCAAAGAGTACGATGCAGCCTCAGCCGGCGCCGGAGAATCCTCATCTTCGATAAAGTCACCCAAATGACTATCTTCTTCTTCGCCAATCGGCGTTTCCAGAGAAACCGGCTCTTGGCTGATCTTTAAGATCTCTCTAACCCTCTCCTCAGTTAGGCCCATTTCTTTGGCGATCTCCTCAGGTGTTGGATCTCTGCCAAGCTCTTGTAATAGTTTGCGACTAACTCGGATGAGTTTATTAATTGTCTCGACCATATGCACCGGAATCCGGATGGTTCTGGCTTGGTCGGCGATTGCTCTAGTAATAGCCTGTCTAATCCACCAGGTAGCGTAAGTGCTGAACTTAAAACCTTTACTATAGTCGAATTTCTCGACTGCTTTGATCAAGCCTAGATTGCCTTCTTGAATTAGATCAAGGAACAACATTCCGCGTCCAACATAGCGTTTAGCGATGCTTACCACCAAGCGAAGGTTAGCTTCAGCTAAGCGACGGCGAGCTGCCTCATCACCTGCTAAAATTTGTTTGGCGAGCTCTACCTCTTCTGCAGCTGTGAGCAACGGTACTCGGCCAATTTCTTTGAGGTACATCCGCACAGGATCGTCCAGGCTAACCCCTTCGGGAATGCTCAAATCCCAATCGGCTTCATCTTTGATCTCAGACTCTTCTTCGTTGTCCTCTTCCTCATCGATTTCAACATCTTCAAGGTCTGGAATGATGTCTATGCCCATCTCGGCAATCTGTCCATAAACATCGTCTATCTGCTCAGGCGCCAAATCTATATGCTGGAGTTTATCCATGACATCTTTGTAGCTTAAGCTGCCTTTACGTTTACCTTCAGCTAATAGTTCTTTTACTTCTGGAATCTCGAACTCTAGTTTGGCCATCTACCGTCCCCCCCTTCGCCAAATGTTTGCCGGGCTTCTTGATATAAGTCAATATAATTCAATGTTAATTGCTTAATCTCAGCAACTTGTCCATTATTACGTATGTTAATCAACTTATGGGTCAAATCCTTCAGTTCCTCCTGAAAATAGTGTTTCCTCACTTTAACCATACAGTCATGCGGATTCTCTACGAACCCGGCCAACTCCTTGGAAAATGTCAAATCGGTGAGTAATTTTTTTGCCTGGGCTTCATCCAGTCGATCTACAACTACAGCTGGATCAAGCTGAGCCGTACTCGCCGTTTCGATAAGGGCTTCAACAATCTGTTTAATAACCGGATCAGTAAAATATTTTAAATCTGCTGCCGTAAATTGCTGGCCAATCAATTCTGGTTTTTCCAGTAAGAGTTTGACCATTGCCACTTCACTCAGCGGATGGGATTTTTCCCCTTCTAAATACTGGTCGCGTCTAATAGCAGTAATATTATTACGGGTATTCGGAAAAATATTCCTTTTATCTTTACGCCCAGTTCGCAGTTTCGATTCGTAATAGTCAAGTTCTCTCCGCAAAGCACCCGCACTGGTTCCGATCATCCCGGCCGCTACGTTAAGGTAAGCTTCGCGAGCGACCGCCCCATCAAGCTCAGCTAGGATCGGCAGAATCGCTCTCGCAGCCTTAACGCGCTCATCATGCTTCTGCAAATCAAATCCGGCAATCGTCTTGCTCAGTTTATAATCGGTTAACGGTAGCGCTTGGACAATCGCCTTCTGAAAAGACTCCGGCCCATTAGCGCGAATGAATGAATCGGGGTCTTGACCTGTTGGTAAAGCCACCACCTTTACCTCTAAGCCGTGACTAGCCAGTGTCTTCAAGCCACGCCAAGTAGCGGTTGTGCCAGCTGCATCGCCATCAAACGCAATTAGCACCTGAGAACAAAATCGGCTTAACAGGCGAGCCTGCTCCTCCGTCAGCGCTGTGCCCATCGAAGCTACCGCAGTGTAGAAACCAGCCGAATGCAGCGAAATAACATCCATATAGCCTTCGGTTATTATGGCCGGCTCACCCTTACGGAGAAAAGCTTTGGCTTGATCTAGTCCATATAAATGTGCCCCTTTAGTAAAACTATCCGTTTCCGGTGAGTTCATATACTTCGGTCCTGCACTAGTGTCAGTCAATTTACGTCCACCAAAGGCTACGATCTTACCCTGGTGATCCTTGATCGGGAAGATCAGACGTTCTCGAAAACGATCATAGTAGCCGGTCCCATTTTTCCTGGGCAGAATCAACCCTACTTTTAGCAGTTCGGCATCTGAATATCCCTTAGCGCGAAATAGGGTTAATAAATCATCCCAATCTCCCTTAGCAAACCCAAGGCTGAAAGAAGCTGTTGCAGCAGCTGTAATACCTCTTTGTCTAATATACTCCCTGGCCATAGCCGCCTCAGGAGCCGATTTTAGTAAATATGAAAAATACCTTCCGGCCAATTCTAACAGCTCGGATAATCGGCGCTGAGCTTGCCGCCTAGCCTGCTGCTCACCATCTGCAGCCGCATACTCGACCGATATACCGGCTTTTTCAGCTAAATGGTGAACTGCTTCAGTAAAATTAAGATTTTCTATCTCCATAACAAAGGTAAATACGTTTCCACCCACACCACAACCAAAACAATGGTAAAGACCGGTTTCCGGACTCACATTAAACGAAGGGGTCTTTTCGTTGTGAAAAGGACATAAGCCTAGATAATTCCGTCCTCTCCGCTTCAGTTGAACATATTCCCCGATCGTTTTCACAATGTCCGAGCTATCGCGCACTTGCTGAATAAAGCTCTCTGTAAAACGCACTATTATACCTCCAGAAACCGTATAACCTAATTCGACAGCAGCTAATGAACTCCTTTAGTACCGCTGCCAGTTATGGGGTACCGAGTGCTCCAAAAATTTGCTTATTGCATACCGATCGGTCATTCCGGAGATATAATCACAAACTGCCCTGGACAAGCCTTCTTCGTCGCTCCAAGCCGGAGCATGCCTGGTTTCTGCGGCAAATATTTTCGGGTTTTCTAAATAAAACCTAAACAGATCCTGCAACATTTTCTTGGCCTTTTGCTCTTCGAATTTGGCAGCTGATCCGATATAGATCTTGTCGAACATAAATTGGCGCAATGCAGACATTGTCTCGGCTATCGTAGTGCTCTGAGCAACCTGCGGCTTACCGTAACTATTAATTACAATATCCTTAACCAAAGTATCAATGCGCTCTCCTGAAGAAGACCCTAATATCGCTACTGCCTCAGAGGGGAGTTGTTCCGGGGTAAGCAGCCCAGCACGAATCGCATCGTCAATATCATGATTGATATAGGCAATTCGGTCTGCTAACCGGACGATTTGCCCTTCTAGTGTCACCGGCTTACCAGAACTAGTATGATTTAAAATCCCATCCCTAACCTCGCCAGTCAGATTAAGTCCAGGAACATCAGGGATTCGTTGCTCTAGTAGCTCGACCACCCGTAAGCTTTGTTCATTATGTGAAAAACGAAAAGGAGTTACCTCATCTAAAGCTTCTTCACCAGCGTGACCAAAGGGCGTGTGGCCGAGGTCATGACCCAAGGCGATAGCTTCCGTCAAATCTTCATTAAGCCTAAGAGCTCTAGCAATGGTTCGAGAAATCTGGGCTACCTCTAAAGTATGGGTTAAGCGAGTACGATAATGATCGCCTTCTGGTGCAATGAAAACCTGTGTTTTATGTTTCAAGCGGCGAAAAGCCTTAGAGTGAATGATTCTATCGCGGTCACGTTGAAACGCTGTGCGAAACTCACACTCTGCTTCCGGATATTCTCTACCCAGGTTCGAACCGCTCAACGCAGCATAAGGAGAAAGGACCTGTTTTTCCCACTCTTGTTGTTGTACGCGGGACCAACATTTATCGCCCATCTTTTCCCCTCCTTACAGTAAAAAAACCCCATATAGGGGTTAAAAGCATCGATTCAGCAATGCTATAGTTTACCGGACAACATCAAAACCCCTAAGATGATAAACGCAATGGCGGCTCCGTTCTGCAAATATGAAGGTGGTACGACCTTGGTAAGCGCGGCACCGGCGACAACACCAACAAATGAGGATACTACCAGAGCACTTGCCGAACCGGCAAAGACCGCAAGCGGTGATTTTTCTTGGGCAACCAGGAGCATCGTGGCCAACTGGGTCTTGTCACCTAACTCAGCTAAGAACACTAGACCAAAGGTACTCAGAAATGTTTGCCAAAACAAGATAGTCCCTCCATAAAAGTAAAGTCGTCCCGAGCAGGCGAACCGCCCGGGACGGACAAGCCTACTGCGCCTGGATTGCAGCTTGGGCCGCAGCTAACCTTGCTACAGGCACCCTATAAGGCGAGCAGGATACATAGTCTAATCCAACTGCATGGAAAAAGGTAATGCTTTCGGGATCTCCACCATGTTCCCCACACACTCCGAGCTTTAGCCCCGGGTTGGCTTGGCGCCCACGTTCAACACCAAGGCGAACCAATTGGCCAACCCCTTCTTGATCGATGGTACTAAAAGGATCCGCGGGTAAAATTCCCTTTTCAAGATAGGCAGGCAAGAACGAGCCTGAATCATCTCGGGAATACCCTAAAATCATTTGCGTGAGATCATTAGTACCAAAGGAGAAGAACTCAGCTGTTTCCGCGATCTGATCAGCAATTAAAGTAGCCCTAGGTATCTCAATCATCGTCCCAATAGTAAAGTTCAACTCCACGTTGTACTTGGTTTTGACCTCGACCGATACTCGCAGGATCATCTCGCGTAAGAACTCAAATTCAGCTTTGGTTCCAATTAACGGGATCATGATCTCAGGTCTAACGTCGATACCTTCAGTTTGGAGTTCTGCAGCTGCCGATAAAATCGCTCTAGCTTGCATCTCATAAATCTCTTCAAAGGTTATGCCTAAACGACATCCTCTATGACCAAGCATTGGATTCAACTCGTGTAACGATTCAACTTTACGGCGAATTGCGCTCTCGGTCTTGCCGAGAGATTCAGCTAAATCAGCGACAATCTGTGGGTCGTTCGGCAAGAATTCGTGTAGGGGCGGGTCCAACAGCCTAATAGTAACCGGAAGGTCTTTCATCACCCGGAAAATATCTTTAAAGTCACCACGCTGAATCGGCTCCAATTTTTGGAGAGCTTTAGCTCGGCTTTCGGTATCATCAGCTAGAATCATCTCGCGAACAGCCTTAATCCGATCCTCCGCAAAAAACATATGTTCAGTCCGGCAAAGGCCGATTCCTTCTGCACCAAATTGGATAGCCGCCGAAGCATCGCCTGGCGTATCAGCATTGGCCCAAACTCCCAGCTTACGATATTTATCTGCCCACTCCATCAGTTGGCCAAAGTCACCACTCAGTTCGGGCTGAATTAGCGGAACCTGACCGACAATAACCTCTCCGGTGCTCCCATTTAAGGTCAGCCAAGTACCTTCACGAATTACCTTTTCCTCAACATAGAAACACCGCTCGGCATGGTCTACTTTAATCGCAGAGCACCCCGCTACACAGCATTTTCCCATACCACGCGCAACAACAGCTGCATGTGAGGTCATGCCGCCCCGGGCAGTTAAAATCCCCTCGGCCACGTGCATCCCGCCGATATCTTCAGGAGAGGTCTCTGTACGAACTAAAATCACTTTTTCCCCATTAGCCGCCCATTTTTCAGCATCTTCAGCCGTGAAGACCACTTTACCCACGGCAGCGCCGGGTGAGGCGGGCAAACCCTTTGCAATTGGTTTTACCTGAGCCTTCGGGTCAAGCATCGGGTGCAAAAGCTGGTCAAGCTGAGCAGGCGAAACCCTGAGCAGAGCTTCTTTTTCAGTGATCAATCCTTCTTTGACCATTTCCACCGCAATCCGCACCGCTGCTTGGGCTGTCCGCTTGCCATTCCGAGTTTGCAGTAAGAAGAGATTCCCTTCCTGAATTGTAAACTCTAAATCTTGCATGTCGCGATAATGGTCTTCTAGTTTTTGGTAAATTTCTACCAGTTGGTTGTATACGTCTGGCATAGCCTCAGCAAGGGTTTTAATCGGCTGGGGGGTCCGAATGCCCGCGACGACATCTTCGCCTTGCGCATTCATCAGGTATTCACCGAAAAAGCGTTTCTCACCGGTGCCAGGATCACGGGTAAAGGCCACACCGGTTCCAGAAGTCTCACCGAGATTGCCGAAGACCATCGTTTGGACGTTTACGGCTGTACCCCAATCACCTGGAATATTGTTGAGCGCCCGATATTTAACTGCGCGCGGGTTATTCCACGAACGAAAAACCGCATTGATAGAGCCATATAACTGTTCCCAAACATCTTCGGGGAATGGCTTGCCCAATCGTGACTGCACAATTTGCTTATACTTGGAGACCAGTTCTTTGAGGTCGCTAGCTGTCAGATCTGTGTCCTGAGTGGCTCCACGGTCTTCCTTCATTGTGGCAAGGGTTTCTTCAAAGATATCATGATCGATCCCCAAGACCACATCTGAATACATCTGAATGAATCGGCGGTAACTATCATAAGCAAAACGCTCATTCTGTGAACGGGCTATTAAACCTTCGATGGTTGCATCGTTCAAACCGAGATTTAAAACGGTATCCATCATTCCTGGCATCGAAACTCTGGCTCCGGAGCGAACCGAAAGTAACAACGGATTATCAGTACTACCAAACTGTTGGCCCATCGCCTCTTCAAGCTTGGCCATATTGGCTCTGATCTCATCCTCTAACCCCTCAGGCCACTCTTGATTATTGTGATAATATGAAATGCAAACCTCCGTAGTAATTGTAAAACCTGGGGGCACCGGGATCCCCATATTGGCCATCTCAGCAAGGTTTGCGCCCTTACCTCCTAAGAGGTTTTTCATCTGCGCGTTGCCCTCTGTTTGGCCGCGGCCAAAAAAGTAAACCATCTTACCAGCCATCTGCCGTAAACCTCCCAAATTTAAGAATGTAATTAATGGATAAACACCCAGAAAAATCTATTCTTTATTAGGAGAACTATACCCTTTTTTGCTGAAAAAGAAACGCCCGGCAAAGGGCGTAGATTTTTATCAACCCAAATAATCTACCAATCGAGCTAACTCTTGGGTGTACCGGCAGTCTCGCCGCGTTCAATTTCAATGGTACAGTTGGTCGCTAAAGCGGCCAATCCGCCAAGAATGGCCAGATAAGGAGCTAGAACTACTCCAACTACTCCTGCGGTAATTGGTAGATCGAGGATAATGTTCTCTTTTGTCCTGACCCGGATTTTGGTTACATTGCCTTGGCGAACAATCTCCTTGACCTTTTCAACCAGCTCAAAACCTTTGGCTTGAATCCGTTCACTCCCGGATACCCCGCTTTTTTCAAGGTTGATCAAGGCCGTAACCAAATCTCCTCCAGCTGCATCAAGCGCAATCTTCGCCTCTTCATAGCTTATCCCCGCTCGTTCCCGTAGTATATCGATTTTTTCCAATTCGGTAAAATCCTTCGGCATTGCCTTCAACTCCTTAACGAATTTAAAAAATCAGTTGACCGTGGTTCAACTTCAAGGTGGTAAAGGTAGAAATCATCTAATAACTTTTCTATTTCCGACAAATAACCTTCCAATTTTATGATTCCCAGTTTTGGCCAGCCTAAACTGGGTAATTTCGCCAATGCCTGCAATATCGCAGGCCTGACTCGTAACGCTGTCTGATCCTGCCCTAGACAGCTGCTGCACAAAGGCCCTCCCTGCTTGATGCTGAAAGATTCTAGCTGTGTAGCCGCTCCACAATACAGGCAATGGTTAAAATCAATCTGATAGCCTATTCGCTGAATTAACAGAATGCGAAATAGCGCCAAGGCATTTGACAAACTCAGATCAGACTTGGGGGCGGAATGCAGATAATCAAATAAGTCTTTAAGCAGTTGAAAAACTCTGGGTGCAGGCTGTGCCACCGGAAGGAGGCGATCTACGAGTTCCGAACAATAGGAACAGATCGCAAAATAGTCCAAATCTTCTCGTAGGCGCCGGTAAGGGCTAATAATTGCTCCCTGGCTTAACTTGTCCAGCGATCGTCCTGGGAAAATAAGATAATCCCCATAAACAAAAGGCTGGGTAACAGCCAACAGTCGGCTCTTGATGCGCCGTGCCCCCTTGGCTACCGCTTCAATCTTACCTAATTCGGGAGTTAAAAGATGGATGATGGTATCGGCTTCGCCAAGTGGATAACGTCTGAGAACAATGCCTAGAGTTTTGAAAGAAGTACTCACCGGTTTATTTCCCACCTATCGGCGTAACAATGCTAATAGTAAGGTCAAGAAAAGACTGACGATGATCGAAGTAGCCAATGGAAAATAGAAGGTCAAATTACCCTTTTTGATCAGAATATCACCCGGTAATCTGCCTAACCCTGGTATCGCCCCTATAAACCTCAATAGCAAGCCGATGACTATAATAATTGAGCCGAGCAAAATCAGCATCTTGCTTAATCCGGCGCTATCCATTGTAGTCCTCCTTGCCAAAACGATCAAACTCACTATAAATACACCCACAGTAGGGCTGACGATACAACTGAAGTTGCTTTGCCCGACCGACAGCAGACTTATAACCAGGGCGAAGATCACGATAAATAAATGGAACAGCGTATTCAGCACTTATTTTTTCGCCAATTTCCCGTATTATCTCATGCTGTTGGAATGGGCTCACCAACAGGGTGCTGGAAAAACCATCATATCCTTCGCTCCGGGCTTTTTTGGCAACCGCTGACAAGCGCATCGTGTAGCATATTTTACAACGGTCATCCTCATTCCCCGCCACCGACCGTAAGAACTCGCGGAAGAGATAGTCGGTACTGACCTCGACCGGTAATTCTTCTATCTTAGCATAATCAAGTAGAGCCTGAAGCCGTCGCTGATACTCTTGGTAGGGATGAATGTTAGGATTAAAAAAGTAACCGTGAACATCATACCCCTCCTCACGCAATGCTTTGAGGGGATAGATCGTACACGGACCACAACACATATGTAGCAGCAGTTTATCTTGCACCATCAAATAACACCCGCTTAAAATAAGGTCTGTTGGTCCTCCGATGGATCATCCGGCAGATCAACTCCCAAGTATTGATAGGCCTTTGCAGTAGCTACTCGGCCCCGAGGAGTGCGGGCTAGATAACCCAATTGCATCAAATATGGTTCATATACATCTTCGATAGTCGATGCTTCTTCTTGGATCGACACCGCTAGTGTTTCCAAACCAACGGGTCCACCACCATATTTATGCACAATCGTAGACAATAATCTGCGATCATTTCGGTCTAGTCCGTTCCGATCCACCTCCATCATATTCAATGCCTCATCAGCGATCTCGACAGTTATTACTCCGTCACCTTTGACTTGAGCATAATCACGAACCCGCCGCAGGAGCCGGTTAGCAATTCGCGGTATGCCCCGCGACCTTTTTGCTAATTCTGCAGCCCCAGCCGGTTCAACTGGGATCCCTAAAATCTTGGCTGACCTTTCAATGATCTTCTGGAGGTCTGACTGCTCATATAGCTCTAAACGACAAATAATGCCGAATCTATCCCGCAAAGGTGAGGAAAGGTTACCCGCCCTAGTGGTGGCGCCGACGAGCGTAAACGGATTTAGGTCTAAGCGAACTGAACGAGCGCTCGGCCCTTTCCCGATAATGATATCTAACGCAAAGTCCTCCATGGCCGGGTACAATATTTCCTCAATCGAACGGTTGAGTCGGTGAATTTCGTCAATGAACAGGACATCGCTGGGCTGCAAATTGGTGAGAATTGCAGCCAGATCCCCTGGGCGTTCAATCGCTGGACCAGAGGTGACGTGAAACTGCACCCCCAGTTCGTTGGCGATAATCCCGGCCAGGGTAGTCTTGCCCAGACCTGGTGGGC
>CAZAAT010000075.1:0-10271 GCA_964483175.1 uncultured Bacilli bacterium | reverse complement strand
ATCCCAACTTTGCCAAGACCAAGTTGTCGACGCTCCGAACAGGAATAATGGCAGGATCACCTTGTCCCGAAGAGGTGATGCGTGAGGTTATGGATAAGATGGGGGCACGCGAAATCACCATCACCTATGGACAGACGGAGTCATCACCAGCTATTACCATGACTGATACTACCGATCCGATAGAGCTGCGGGTTTCGACGGTGGGAACTGCGATGCCTCATGTTGAAGTCAAGATCGTAGACCCGGAAACAGGTCTTGAACTGGGACCAGGTCAGAGTGGTGAACTCTGCACTCGTGGTTATCATGTGATGAAAGGTTATTACAAGAATCCTGAAGCAACCGCGGCAGCCATTGATGGCGATGGTTGGCTGCATACGGGTGATTTAGCGTGTGTTGATGAAAATGGTTATTACCAAATCGTCGGGCGGATCAAAGACATGATTATCCGCGGTGGTGAAAACATTTACCCGCGGGAGTTGGAGGAATACCTGCACAAGCACCCGAAGATCTCGGAGGCACAGGTTGTTGGTGTTCAGAGCCAAGTTTATGGTGAAGAGGTCTTTGCATTTATCAAACTCAAGCCCGAGGTAGAAGCCGTCGAAGAAGAAATACTCGAGTTTTTACGTAAACGAATATCTCGGCACAAAGTGCCAAGGTATCTCCATTTTGTGACAGAGTTTCCGATGACCACCTCAGGGAAAATTCAGAAGTATAAGCTCCGTGAGTTCGCCAACCAACTGGTCGCCGAGAAGAAGTCCGATCGCCAATCCGAAACGGCGTGAGCTCGTGAATTAGTCATTTGCACCTCTTTGGGGAGGTGCATTTTTTTTTCACCCTGGGAATATGAATATGCTGATATCCTGGGGAGGGTGATACTGCTTGGAGCAGATCTGGCACGCACTAAGCAAACAGGAGCTTATACGTTTATTGCAGACAGACCCAGTAAAGGGGCTGACCGCATCCGAAGCCGCCAAGAGATTGAACAAATGGGGCAAGAATCAATTGCCAACGCAAAAAGGACCGACCATCTGGCAGATGTTTTTGGGTCAGTTCCGGGATGTAATGGTGATGGTGCTACTAGCAGCAACCGTTATATCGATGGTTCTGGGCGAGTATGTTGATGCTTTGACCATTATCGCGATTATCATCCTCAATTCCGTACTAGGCCTCTACCAGGAATATCGTGCTGAGCGTTCCTTAGAACGGTTAAAAGAACTAGCAGCACCGCAGGCGACTATCATCCGCAATGGGGTTTCTTTAACTATAGCAGCGGATACTCTTGTGCCTGGAGATATTGTCAAAATGTCTCAGGGTGATAGAGTGCCCGCGGATCTGCGATTACTTGAAAGTGTTGGCTTGGAGGTTGATGAATCGGCCCTAACTGGGGAATCAGTTCCGGTACCGAAAGATCATGAGGCCTTGCCAGCAGCTGGCGTATTGGTCGGAGATCGCCGGAACATGTTGTATATGGGTACTGTTCTCACCCGTGGCCGGGGGTTGGGTGTCGTGGTGGGAACCGGAACCAACAGCGAAATTGGCAAGATCGCTCGGTTAATCGGAGAAATTCAGGATGAACCAACCCCGTTACAACGTCGCTTGGCTCAGCTGGGTGCATTGCTTGTCAAAGCCTGTCTGGTCATTTGTCTACTAGTCTTTTTCTTAGGTGTTTCCCAAGGTCGAGCCTGGAATGAAATGTTTTTGACGGGGGTCAGTCTAGCCGTAGCAGCTATTCCCGAGGGCTTGCCGGCAGTAGTAACAATTTCCCTAGCCTTAGGAGTTCAACGAATGATTAAACGTAAAGCGATCATTCGTAAACTCTCCGCTGTGGAGTCATTGGGCTGTACCACGGTCATCTGCTCAGACAAGACCGGTACTTTAACCAAAAATGAGATGACGGTGACCAAGATCTGGCTGGCTGATCGTAGACAATTCTTTGTTTCCGGCGAAGGATATTCCCCGGTAGGTGAAATCATTTCATCTGATGGTAAAGTGATTGATCCGGTTGCTGATCCGGCGCTGATGAGGCTTGTAGAGATCTTGGCTTTATGTAACAATGCCGAACTGAAGTCTGGGTCTCGGCGTGGAATGCTAAACCGTTCACGACAGTGGGGTATTCAGGGCGATCCGACCGAGGGTGCTTTGCTGGTTTTGGCCAAAAAAATAGGCTATGACTATGAAAAAGAAAAAAGAACTCGAAGATTGATCAAGGAGATTCCCTTTGACAGCCAACGTAAACGAATGAGCGTTATCCTAAAAACCGAGGGCGCAGAACCAATTTTACTTTCAAAAGGAGCCGCGGATGTATTGATCAACCGAGCTGCCTATTATTTGCGCGGCTCAGAAGTTACTCCGCTTGATTTAAGTACCAAACTTCAATTTCTGAAGCAGACCGAAGTGCTAAGCGCTCAGGGCCTAAGGGTGTTGGCTGCGGCTTATCAGACCTCACTCGGACTTGAGACAGCTGCAGACCTGGAAAATGATCTAATCTTAGTAGGGCTTGTCGGGATGGTTGACCCCCCACGGCCAGAGGTGGCCAGAGCGATCCAAGAAGCTCGCCAAGCGCGCATCAGAACTCTGATGATAACAGGGGACCATAAATTAACCGCGATCTCAGTTGCCCGGCAAATTGGCCTTTCTGACCAGGCTATTACCGGGGAAGAGCTTGATACTTTAAGCGATTCGGAACTTAGCCGTCGCCTTGATCACCTAACCGTTTTTGCCAGGGTTGCTCCGGAACATAAGATCCGGCTTGTTCGACTGCTAAAGGCCAAAGGTGAGGTTGTGGCGATGACCGGCGACGGGGTCAATGATGCTCCAGCGATCAAAGAGGCAGATATCGGTATTTCGATGGGCGAAAGCGGAACTGATGTCGCCAAAGAAGCTTCTGCTATTATTCTATCTGACGATAACTATGCTACTATAGTAGCAGCCATCGAAGAGGGACGCGGGATCTTTGAGAATATCCGCAAGTTCATCAGGTATTTATTGGGGTGTAATACTGGAGAAGTCCTCACGATGTTACTGGCAGCTGCATTGAATCTACCCTTGCCCTTAATTGCTGTGCAAATTCTGTTGATGAATTTGGTCACAGACGGGTTGCCGGCCATTGCTTTAAGTCTCGATCCGGTCAGCCCCCGGGTTATGCAGAGACCGCCCAGGCCATTATCTGAGGGGGTGGTCAATTCTGGCTTGCTGAAAACGATTTTGCTGCAGGGAACCTTAATCGCTTTGGGGACAATCGGAGTATTTATCTATAGTCTGCTTGCCGGTGCAACTTTGACGACGTCTCGAACTATGGCCTTTTCGACGCTTGTTATTGCTCAATTATTATATGTTTTTCGTTGTCGCGGCATCGATTCGCGTGGTTTTCTTGCTGATTTGGTTTCAAACCCCTATCTTACGGTTGCTGTTGTAATCTCACTAACCATTCATCTCGCTGTGGTGACGACACCTTTGTTTCAGTCGATCTTTCAGGTTACCGCTTTATTACCAGGCGAATGGGGCATAGTTTGCAGTGTGGCCTTTTTTGTCAGTTGGCTTCAAGATCTAGTTGTAGAAATGGCTATATCCTTGAAAAGAAACATTAGGAAGGTTTTGGGAATGGCTTGAAGGATTTTAATACCACAAGTTGAATAAAGAACTAGATTTTGTAATTGGAGCGGGATAGCTTGCCATATAGCATGACTGGCTTCGGGCGCGCGGAGTATGCTGACACTAACTGGTTGGCAGGGGTCGAAGTCAAAACTGTTAATCACCGTTATAGTGATATCTCAATTAAAGCACCCAAAAGTCTTTCCGTTTTTGAATCGGAGATTCGTCGGATTGTCTCAGGTAGGCTAGCTAGGGGCCGGATTGATGTTTACGTTACAATTTCCCCGATAGGGGAAAGACCATATCTTCATCGGATTAATTGGGGACTAGCTGAGTCATATGTTAGTGCTGCTCGTCAGCTGGCTGAGCGTTATGGTGTAGATGGTAGCCTCTCCGCCGAGTTTTTGTTAAATCTTCCGGATGTACTAGCTATAGAGGAGGAGAGCTTAGATCAAACAGAGGTGTGGAGCGTCGTCGAGCAGGCTCTGCAGCTAGCACTCGATCAGGTTCTCCAGATGAGAAAGGACGAGGGAGAGCGCTTAACCCAGGATATTTTGTACCGTTTAGAGCTCATTGAGCAGATGGTTAAGCGCATTGCTGAGCGCAGTCCAGCGGTGGTAGAAGACTATAGATGTCGACTGGCGGAAAGGATGGCCTTGTATATCCAGGATGGCCTATTTGACAAGGACCGTATTGCTGCCGAAGCAGCTATATTTGCAGATAAAAGCAATATTACCGAGGAGATTATTCGACTGTCGAGTCACCTTAAAGAAACGCAGAGGTTGCTGCAGGAGTCGGGTCAGGTAGGACGAAAGCTAGATTTTATAGTTCAAGAGTTAAATCGCGAAATCAACACAATCGGCTCGAAGGCGAACGATGAAGCAATCGCTTCAGAAGTTATTCTTGTTAAAGCAGAGATTGAAAAGATTCGTGAACAAGCTCAAAATTTGGAGTAATCTACGTACAAGGAGGTGAAAACTAATGGTATTACCAAAGCTTACTCCCGAAGAAAAACAAAGAGCGCTTAAAAAGGCTCAAGAGATGCGCTCGAGACGATCTCAGATTCGCAAGCAGCTCAAATCAGGGCAACTAACATTAGCCGATGTTTTGGCAAATACTGACGATGAAGCAATTTTACGAATGAGGGTTTCATATTTACTTGAGTCACTGCCAAAGATCGGGAAGGTATCGACCAGAAAAATTATGGAGGATATCGGCATTAATGAAAGTCGCAGGGTCCAAGGGCTCGGAGAGCGTCAACGCAATGCGTTGATGGAGAAGTTGGGTTAAGGGCGACGAGGAGGATCTTTAGAAATGGATATCAAATTAATAAATATCGGATTTGGCAATATCGTAGCTGCGAATCGGATTGTAGCCATTGTCAGCCCAGAATCTGCTCCCATCAAACGGATCATTCAAGAGGCACGTGATCGCGGGATGCTCATCGATGCAACTTATGGTCGGAGGACCAGAGCGGTAATTATCGCGGATAGTGATCATGTCATTTTATCTGCGGTTCAACCTGAAACTGTTGCACACCGTCTGGTTATTAAGGAGCCGGGAGTGGAATCAGTAGAGTAAATGAAGGATATCATACATAAACCGTCAAAGGGTCTTCTAATTGTACTTTCCGGCCCTTCCGGGGTTGGGAAAAATACGGTGTTAAATCAGGTTATAAGTCAGGTTCCCGGTCTATCCTATTCAATATCTGCCACCACTCGGAAACCACGGCCTGGGGAAGTGGATGGCGTGCATTATTTTTTTTGTAATCAGGAGCATTTTACCGATCTGATTAATCAAGGGCAACTTCTTGAATGGGCGGAGTTTTGTGGTAACAGGTACGGGACACCCCGTGAGTTTGTCGAAAAAAGGCTTGGTCTCGGATATGATGTGATTCTTGACGTTGATATTCAGGGTGCTGCGCAGATCGCTGAGCGCATGCCTGCAGCGGTTAAAATTTTCTTGTTACCCCCGTCGTTAGAAGCTTTACGAGAGCGGATAGTTGCTAGGGGGGCCGAAACAGAGCAGGAGATTGAGGGACGACTCTGCGCAGCCCGTCAGGAGATAAAACGGATTGTCGATTATGACTACGTTGTTTGTAATGATAATTTAGATCAAGCGGTACGACAGATATCTGCCATTATTACTGCTGAAAAAGCGCGAGTTTTCCGCTGGTTAAGTAGCTATGATCCAGCTGAGTTTTTTGAAGGGTCGGAGGGGTAGTGCATGTCTAATAAACTGGTAACAATCGATGAACTTACCAAGCAAATTGATAACAAGTATGCCTTAGTAGTAACTGCTGCTAAGAGAGCCAGGCAAGTGCTTGAAGAACAAGGTGATCAAGGCGAAAAACCGGTAACAATTGCATTGCGAGAGATAGCCGAGGGTAAGATCACCTATCAGCCAACTCGTGAAGGGATTAAATAGCGGGAGAGGTTGAGATGTGGAGTAATAAAAAAGTGGTCGTGGCCGTCACAGGCGGTATCGCGGCGTATAAAACCTGCTCTCTAGTGAGCAAATTGCGCCAGGAGGGTGCCGAGGTAAAGGTAGCGATGACCAAAAATGCTACCTCTTTTATTTCTCCAGAGTGTTTTGAGGCCTTGGCCAGGACGAAGGTTTATGTAGATCTATGGGGATCTTCAGAGGAGATTCCGCATATTTCTCTGGGGCAAGAATGCGACTTGATTGTGGTGGCTCCAGCCACGGCTAATATTCTAGCTAAAATGGCATGCGGAATTGCAGACGATTTGGTCTCGACTATGTTGATGGCAGCTACTGCTCCGATTGTGGTAGTCCCATCCATGAATTCCGTGATGTGGGACAATCCTGCGGTTCAGGCTAATCTTAAAATCCTTGCTACCAGAGGTGTTAGGGTAGTTAATCCTGACGTTGGCAATCTCGCCTGCGGAACTAGTGGGAAGGGCAGATTTCCAGAGCTTGATCGGATCTTGGCTGAAATGGCAAAAGCCTTGACCGTTCAGTCATATCAAGGGAAAAGAGTATTAATAACTGCTGGTCCGACAAGGGAGTATCTTGACCCGGTTAGATTTCTCTCCAACCCTTCGACGGGGAAAATGGGGCTAGAAATCGCCAAAGCAGCCTGGCAAAGAGGTGCAGAAGTTACCTTAATCTTGGGGCAATGCGCCGCCAAGGTTCCCGATTATATTCAGCTTATTCCAGTAGTATCGGCACAAGATATGTTAAATGCTGTCTTGGCGCATTTGCCGACGGTTGATGTCTTATTTAAGACAGCGGCGGTGGCGGATTACCGACCGAAGTTAGAAGCTGCTGAAAAAATCAAAAAAACACAATCAGACATGACCACGCTGGAACTAGAGCGCAATCCGGATATCTTGTTAGAGGTAAAAGCGGTTCGCCGGCCAGAGCAAATCATTGTCGGATTTGCAGCAGAAACCGAAGCAGACCTAATCAAACAGGCCAAACGAAAACTGGTTGCCAAGGGCTTGGACTTTATTGTGGCTAATAGTGTTTATAAAACCAATAAAGGCTTTGGCTCTTCAGTCCAGTCAGAGGTGGTAGTTTTGGGTAAAGACGGATCAAGTCACCACTTTAAAGAGGTTAGTAAAGAAGAGATTGCGCACTATCTTTGTGATTTGGTGTTTACAGTAAACCAGTAATGAGAGGTAATTATTTGATTGCAAAAGTTGCCGTGTTAGTTAATACCGGTCAACGTAGTCAATTATACGACTACGTTATTCCACCAGGTTTTGTTCAGGCCATCCAAGAAGGTGCCAAGGTCACAGTTCCCTTTGGCAACCGTCCTGTCCACGGATATGTTTTCGAGATCTCCGAGGAGCCGGAGACCACAAGTCCCTTAAAAGCCATTAATGATATTGAACCAGAGGAATTATGGTTAACGCCGGGGCAAATCAAGTTGGCTTCGTGGATCTCAGGTTATTATCTTAGTCCATTAGCAATTGTCCTGGAAACGATGGTTCCCGGGAGCTTTCAGGGCAGATATCAGTTGTATTATCAAGTAGCATTGGCTGATGGCACTCAATCCGAAAACAAGACCAGCTTATCACCTGATGCCAAATCAATACTCGCTTATTTGGTCTCAAAAGACAAACCGGTCTCCCGTCGAGAGATTTGCAAATCTTTTGGGGGCAGTGCGGATTCAGCCCTGAAAGAACTCTATTCGGCTGGTTTAGTCTTGAAGAAGCACCAGCTTTCCGCTGATACCGTGCGGGCTAAATCGATTAAAGGATATGTGCTTATTTCAGGCGTATTTCACAAGCTGACCGCTCTGCAACAAAAAGTCGTTGATTTTTTAGGTGACCATAGCCCAGCAACTTATAACGAGATCTTTCAAGGTACCGGAGTAAGCAGGCCTGTGGTCACTGCTTTAGTGAAAAAAGGTTTGGTCAAAGAAGTAACTTTAACTCAAAATAGACGACCGCTGGAGCTAACCCAACAGCCGGAAGATAAAGATTTACAACTCACTCCAGATCAAAGCAAAATATATCGCCAGATCTCAGCTCAGTTGGGTTTGGGATTTAGCGTTCACCTGATTCATGGCGTCACTGGCAGTGGAAAAACGGAGATCTATAAAAGTTTGGCCAGAAAAGTGCTCGAATCGAAGAGATCTGTTCTGATTCTAGTGCCGGAGATAGCGTTGACGCCGCAGATTGCGGCTGAGTTTAATGCAGCTTTTCCGAGTAAGGTTGCGGTGCTACATAGTCGTTTGAGCACAGGTGAGCGTTTCGATGAATGGAACAGAATCCGGCTAGGCCAAGCTCAGGTTATTTTAGGTGCTCGTTCGGCAGTTTTTGCGCCACTGACAAACCTAGGCTTGATTGTTGTTGATGAGGAGCACGAAAATAGTTATAAACAAGGGGAAACCCCGTTCTATCATGGACCTACTGTAGCCGAAGCACTCGCACGCCAGTCCGGCTCTGTACTCGTATTGGGCAGTGCTACGCCTTCAATTACTAGTTATTACCAAACAACAACCGGCAGATATCAGCTACATACATTATCACAAAGAATAGGGCAGAGCAGTTTACCAACGGTCGAAATCTGTGATATGCGCGAAGAGCTTAAAGCGGGCAATCGTTCCATCTTTAGTCGGTCTCTTTTGTACCGGGTGGAACAGGCGCTTCAAGCCAAGCAACAGGCGATTTTGTTTTTAAATCGGAAGGGCTTTGCCTCATTTGTGTTGTGCCGTTCATGCGGACACGTTATCCAATGTCCAAATTGCGAAGTCTCGTTGACGGTACACCGGGCGATGCCGCGTTTGGCTTGTCACTATTGCCTGCATGAGGCGCCTTTACCAAAATCGTGCCCGATTTGTGATAGTCCATATATCCGTGAATTTGGCGTCGGCACCGAGCGGGTAGAGCGTGAGATTCATAAGTATTTTCCTACTGCACAAGTGGCTCGCCTGGACGGAGAAACCTCAATAAATAAGGGAAGCATTCAAAAAATCCTAAGTTCGTTTTCAGCCGGGCAGACAGATATTTTAGTTGGCACTCAGATGGTTGCTAAAGGCCTGGATTTCCCGCGGGTTACCGTTGTTGGGGTGATTGCTGCTGACTTATCCCTGAACATGCCTGATTTTGCTAGCAGTGAACGCACTTTCCAACTCATTAGTCAAGTTGCCGGGCGAGCTGGCAGAGGTAGTGTACCGGGATACGTGGTTGTTCAGACTTATAATCCGGACCATTATAGTATTCAAACTGCCGCTAAACACGATTACGCGAAGTTTTATCATCAGGAGCTGCTATTTCGTCGCCGCTTGAATTACCCACCATTTTGTGATATGTTACTGATATTGATTAGCTGCCCGCAAGAAGATGCAGGGTTGCAAGCAGCTACCATGCTGGAGCAGCAACTTCGCGGCGAACTGTCGCCCGAAGCCAAAGTGCTATCTGCTCATCCCGCCCCGCTGCCAAAACTGCGCAATCGGTATCGTTATCAGATTGTGATTAAGTGGCCTGTTCTTGGAATTAACGACCAGGACCGTATCATTATTTATAATTGTTGTCACAAATTATCTGGTTTACATGAGGCTGATATTCGTGTCAGTATTGATGTAGACCCAGTTTCTTTCTTATAATGAGTTTGAGTGTAGAAAGGGTAAGACATATGGCAGTACTAGAGGTAACTAAGCTTGGCTCTGCTATTCTAAGGTCCAAGGCCCAGAAGGTGCCAAAGGTGACTAAACGGATTGTAAAGCTAACCAAGGACATGCTAGAAACAATGTATGCGACCGATGGCGTAGGGCTCGCCGCTCCGCAAATTGGCGAGAACTTGCGAGTGATAGTCGTTGATCCCGGGGACGGCCCGATAGCTTTAATCAATCCGGAAATTGTGCAGGCCGAGGGTTCAGAGACCGATGTTGAGGGATGTCTGAGTTTGCCCGGAGTACTTGGCTATGTAGAGCGATTCAGCGATATTGTAGTAGAGTCGCTTGATGAAAAAGGCAAGTCACAACGGATTCAGGCATCCGGTTTGTTAGCTAGGATCTTACAGCACGAAATTGATCACTTAGATGGTATCCTCTTTATTGACAAAGCCACAGGTATTAGCGGATTGCCTGAACTTCAGGCCAAACTTGGCTTATCGGAGGATCAACAATGAGATTAGTTTTCATGGGAACGCCCGAGTTCGCCGTTCCGACGCTTTTAGCTCTAGCCAACTCAGGACATGAGATCTGT
>CAZAAT010000074.1:0-10273 GCA_964483175.1 uncultured Bacilli bacterium | reverse complement strand
TCGGGAGGGTTTATGGCAGAGCGAACAACGGTTTGCTGCTGCTTTTCATACGACCAATACAGGTTTCGTTCTAATCCAAGCGGGTGACGGCATTGTGATCGATGCCAATCAGGCCTGGCTTGATATGCTCGGTTACAATATTGATGAGGTTTATGGGAAAAAAATCCAAGATCTAAATCTATTTCCAGGCCTTTCTGATTACAGAGCCATTTGCTCGGCGCTTCGAAAATCTCTCTCAATCGAGATACCCGAAATGTATGTAACCAGAAAGGACGGACGCCAAAGGGTTCACTCGGTATTTGTCCGTAAAGTCAACTTGCAAAGTGAGAAATGTTACCTAGTCTCCGTGCAGGATATTACCGATCTTATGCAGGTTCGTAATGATCTGGAAGCAGCTTTAGCCAAGGAAAAGCAATTAGCGGATGAGAGGGATCAAGCCCGAATTCAGTTAGTTAGGCTGCTAGCCCACGAAATCCGGAATCCGTTGACTGCCCTAAAGGGCTTCGCGCAGGTAATTGCCGTACAGACCGCTGATGAGCAAACTAGAGAACTGACCGCCAAGCTGAATAATGAGGTTGACAGGCTTTCCGAGATGTTGTCGCAAGTTTTAGATGCCTTTAAAATGCAAGCTGGAAGTTTGCCAATGGAGTTTAGCCTAGTAGATTTGGCAGAGATCGTGGGATCGGCCGTTGAATTCCACCGATTTACGGCGACGCATAGTATTGAGCTTGAACTTGAGCGCCCCGTTTTGGTTAACGGAGATGGTGCACGCCTCGAAGGATTATTGCGCAATTTACTATCAAACGCTGAAAAATATTCTGAGCCTGGTAGTGTGATCAAGGTTAGGTTAGGTATCGTTGATGGATCTGCCTTGCTTTCGGTACATGACCACGGAATTGGCATCCCCTCAGAAGAGGTTGACCAGATTTTTGACGGTTTTTATCGGGCGAGCAATATTTCTCCAGATGGCCCTAGCGGGGAAGGACTTGGCTTGCACTTATGTAAACACACGGTAGAGCGGCATGGAGGGCGGATCTGGGTCGAAAGTCAAGTTGGCAACGGGTCTACGTTCTATGTTGAATTGCCACTATATTCTGGTGAAAGGTAATAATAGGTGCAAAATTTTATCATCGAGTTTATTAATCAGTTCGGATACTTGGCAATCGGTCTATTAATAGCGGTCGAGAACATTTTCCCGCCGATTCCTTCTGAAGTAATCTTGACCTTAGGTGGATTTATGACTGTGTATGCCGGCCTAAATTTTTGGCTGGTCGTATTGTCCGCTACGATAGGTTCTCTAACCGGAGCAGTTATTTTATATAATGTTGGACGGCTGATTACGCCGGAGTCGTTGCGCAAATTGCTTTTCGGTAACCTGGGGCGGGTACTGCGACTAAAAATGGCTGATATCCACAGAGCTAGTCACTGGTTTGCCACTCAGGGAACCTGGACGGTCTTCTTTTGTCGCTTTATCCCGATATTACGCAGTCTAATTTCGATTCCAGCCGGGGCTGCAAAAATGCATCGGGTTATTTTTTTAGTGCTTACTGCGCTTGGCTCAATGATCTGGAACGCCATACTGGTCTGGCTAGGTGCGCTGGCTGGAGAGTCGTGGGCCAATAACTTGCAGCTCATCAATACTTACTCGAGGCTTATCTGGGTGCTCATCGGTCTGGCTGGCCTAATCTTTTTACTGTACCGTCTATACTCCCAACGCAAATAAAAGATTGTTACCGGTGGCAGGAAAAGTCAAGTCTTTGTAGAATAGTGCCTCTTTGTTTGAATAGTTGCATAATATGGGAAGTGTTTTTGCAGTGGCGGTAGCAAAACGGGCGGATGATAGGTGGTCAGCTCGCCCGAGCGGTCTTAGTATAGTAGGTAATATTCCATGGGGGACCCATATCTGTCAGTTTTATCAAGATAAGCAGGATTTACTTGATATTCTAGTTCCCTATTTTGCGGCCGGTTTACGAGAAAATGAGTATTGCCTATGGGTAACTACCGATTCTCTAACGATTGAAGAGGCCTGGTCTGCTCTCTCTAGAGTTATGGGTGATTTAACTCCTTATCTAGTGAAGGGCCAGCTGGAGATCATCGATTCTAGCAAGTGGTATTCGGTAGGTGAAAAGTTTATCGCTCGGCGTGCATATGCTGTTTTGGCTAATAAGGTGGCCGAAGCGAGGCTGCGTGGATTTGCGGGAATGCGTATTGCTACCCATACCTTCGGGTTAGACCAAGATTCGTGGCAGGATTATCTGCAAGATGAGACCTTGATTGCCCGGACTATCAGGGAGCAACCGATCCTGGCGATCAGCACATATGATCTTGCCAAGTGCACAGTGGTCGATATTTTGGATATCGCAGCGCGCCATCCTTATGCCTTAGTGCGCCGGGATGGTAATTGGCAGATTATCAGTAATAGTGAAAGTAAACGGACTAAAGTTGCCGTACAGCAAAGCGAAGAACGGTTCAGGGCGGTATTTCATACTGCTAATGCTGGTTTCTGCCTAATCAGGGCGACTGATGGAACTATTCTCGAAGTCAATCAGGCTTGGCTGAACATGGTCGGTTATTCACTTCAGGAGATTATTGGCCGGAAAATAACGGATGTTGATATCTTTCTCGACCAGGGCCCGGAGGTGGCTCCTGAAGTTCGGGTAAAGCGAAAAGATGGCCAAATTAGAGTTCACTCGGTTTTCTCGCGAAAAGTGGCCTTCAACAATTACCAGTGTTTTCTCTGGACCGTGCAAGATATTACGGACCTTGTGAACGCGCGCCAAGAACTTGAGGCTTCCGTTGCTCGCATCAAGGTATTATCACTGGAAAATGATGAGTCACGCCTGCAAATACTCCGATTTCTTGCGCACGAGATTACCAACCCGTTGACCGCTATAAAAGGATTTGCTCAATTACTGGAGATGAAGACTGTTAGCAGTAACTCGGAGGCACTTGCTCAGAAAATGACTGCTGAGGTCGACAGGCTTTCCGAGATGCTGTCTATGGTTTTTGAGGCATTTAAGTTTGAAACCGGCCGTTTGTCCTTGAACTTTCACGCAGTCGATTGGGCTGAAATAATTAATTCGGCTATTGAATCTCAGCTTTTGGAGGGTCTGCATCTTATTGAGGCAGAAATCCCTCGCGGAGTGATGGTGCTTGGTGATGCTTTGCGTCTTGAGGAAGTAGTGCGAAATTTGTTGTCTAACGCGGTGAATTATTCGGCTCCTGGCAGTCAAGTAGCGGTCAAGCTGGCAATTAAGGATAATCGGGCTCTGCTTTCGGTGAGCGATGAGGGGGTAGGGGTTCCGATTGATGAGCTTGATCGGATTTTTGAAGGTTTTTATCGTGCTAGTAATGTTGCTAGTATCGGTTCGGGTGGAATCGGCCTGGCTCTGCACTTATCTAAACACCTTGTCGAGGAACATGACGGTCGGATCTGGGCGGAGAGTACTTTGGGTGGAGGTACAACCATGTTTGTTGAATTACCGCTGTTAACAGCTGTCTGTTCTGAATGATACTTTGTTCGTTTTGAGCAAAACGATTGCTGAGCGACCTTTTAGCGATAGGGGATAATTCTCCTGTCGTTTTTATTTTTAGACTCAGATTTGTTGACATTAACGTAACGTAAAGGTGTAAACTAACATTGTCAGGAGGTGGAGCCATGGAATACACGGTACAAAAACTCGGCCGTTTAGCGGGTGTCAGCGGCAGGACCCTGCGGTATTATGATGAGATTGGCCTTCTTAAGCCGGCCAGAATCAATTCATCAGGGTATCGAGTCTATGGGCCGAATGAAGTTGACCGCTTACAGCAGATTCTGTTCTACCGCGAACTCGGTCTGAGTTTGGAACGGATTAAAGAAATTATCACCGCACCCTCCTTTGATCGAGCGGCTGCGCTAAGGGAGCATCGCGAGCAGTTGGTCGCGCGAAAGCAGCAGTTAGATCAGCTGATTAATAATGTGGACAAAAGTTTGGCCACCTTAGAAGGGAGAATGATAATGACTGATCGAGAAAAGTTTGAAGGCTTTAAACGGCAGATGATCGAGGAAAATGAAAAGAAATTTGGCTCAGAGATCAGGGCCAAATACGGTGATAAAACGGTTGACCGCTCTAACGCAAAGCTGATGGGGATGAGCAAGGAACAGTACGAACAGTTTGAACAACTAGGTGCAGAGGTCATGGAAACTCTCAAGGCCGCGTTTGCCACTGGAGACCCCGCAGGCGAGCTGGCTCAGAAAGCGGCTGATCTACATCGCCAATGGCTCTCGTTTACTTGGCCGAGCTACAGCAAAGAGGCGCATGCTGGGCTGGCGCAGATGTATGTCGATGATGAGCGATTTACGGCCTATTATGACAAAGACCAACCCGGATTGGCGAAGTTTTTACGCGATGCCGTGCTGATCTACACAGGAATGTAGGAATAGACTTGGCCGGTCGGGAACTGATCTACTCTGCGACCGGCTTTTTATTTTTTCTTGAAATACCGAAGAAACAGTGGCAGGTAGTCGTTGCATTCATTGAGGTAATAACAAAAAAGCCCTCCGAGCGGAGGGCTGGTGCGGTTAATTGCGTTTAGTCTTCGAAAGCCTCACTTACTTTCCATTCTTTCCAGACATTACCGACAAGGTCAGGGTTGGGTTTGAGCGTCTTTTTACCAGGTTTCCAGCCTGAAGGAGTAGCCTCGGTGCCTTTTGAGTTACGAACAAGTTGGAATGCCTGGATCTGACGGATTGTCTCCGCGACGTTGCGGCCGACAGGGGGAGTCAGTACCTCGAATCCCTGAACAATGCCATCGGGATCGATAATAAATCTACCTCTGGTCTCGACCCCGCTGTCCTCATCGTAAATGCCGTACATTTTGCCAATGCTGCCGTCTTGGTCAGAGAGCATCATAAATGGAATGTCTTTGTTGATCATCTTTGATAACTCGTGGTCATTCCACATCTTATGGACGTAGACACTGTCGACGCTGACCGAGAGAACTTCAACACCTAAAGATTTCAACTCGTCATACTTTTCAGCAACTGCTGAAATCTCAGTCGCTCAGACGAAGGTAAAATCACCAGGATAAAAGCAAACTAATACCCATTTACCACGGTGCTCGGACAAACTGGTCGTGACGAATTTTCCCTGGTAATACGCAGGGGCAGTGAAATCCGGAGCCTCTTTACCTACTTTAATCATCGAAGTTCTCACTTCCTTCATCTCAGAATTTTGGTTAGGCATACTCATCGGCGACGGTTTTGCGATCGTGGGTCTTTGACACCCGGGGCCGAACTCTTGTGGCACTGGCAACTCCTCCTTTGGTATTTACCAAAAATTTCATAACTAATAGTAACATTTCCTAATAAAGAATGCAAGCTATATTTGGATAGGGGATTCTTATTGGTGGCCTTTCGGGTCTGATTTATGGTAATCTAGCAAGAAAAGGAGGTTATTGGCTGTGCGGATTCTGCCCCAAAATACAGGTGCTTTGATCATCGATTATCAGGAAAAACTGCTGCCGGTCGTTGCTGATGCCCAGACGCTCATTGCGAAAAGCAAAATACTCCTTTCGGGGCTGCAGATATTAGGTGTTCCGATGGTTGTGTCAGAACAGTATCCCAAGGGACTGGGACCGACAATAGCTGAACTGGCCGGTGTTATTGACGACTTTGCCCCGCTTGAAAAGCTCACCTTTAGTTGTTGCGGGACCGAACCACTGATGGACGCGGTCAGGGCGATGAACCGCAAAAACATCATCATCTGTGGTGTGGAGGCACATGTCTGTGTCCTCCAAACAGTGATCGATCTTGCAGCCATGGGGTATATACCGATCTGGGTTCATGACTGTGTGGGATCACGAAACCATGCCGATAAAGAACTCGCGCTTCTGCGGGCGCAACAAGAGGGGGCAATTGTGAGCTCGGCGGAGGCGATCCTCTTTGAATTGACGCGCAGAGCGGGGACCGATACTTTCCGGGCCATTTCAAAGCTCGTAAAATAAAGGTTACTCGTTTTACTGTTTCATTTTTCTGGTCTGGTCTACTAATGCTTGGAGCAACTTTTTAATCGAGTTTTTGGTGCGCTCATCGGTGAGCCTGCCTTCGGCATCGAATTTTTCGTGGGCTTCGGCGATAAAGACCTCCGGTGAAGTTAGCGCTTGCAGTTTCAGGGCTACACAGACTTGCCGGAGATGATATTGTACACGAGCCCCCCCAAGCCTGCCGATCGAAGCGCTCATGATGGCTACCGGCTTGCCGGCCAGAGGTGTTTGCTGGCCCCGAGAAGCCCAGTCGAGAGCATTTTTTAACGCTGGGGGCAGTGAAAAGTTATACTCCGGAGTTGCGATTAACAGTGCATCTGCTTCAGCGAGCTTGCTTTTAAAGCTTTCAACTGCGGGCACAGGACCAGTGGCTTCGAGGTCTTCATCGAAAAAAGGCAGGGCGGCAAGGTCAAGAATTTCAAGGCTTGCCCCGGTAGGTAGTAGATCCGAGGCGGCCCTTATGGCTGCTTTATTGTATGATCCACGGCGCAGGCTCCCAGCGATGCCAACAATTTTAATCTCACTATTCATCATCATGCTCCTCTCTGATGAGTTGGATTCTAACGTTCGAAGTCAAAGGACTACCAATGAAATACGGAGTATTGTACAATTGATTATTTCACGGAGGGACTAGTTATATGAAAATCAATACGGTATCAATAATTGGCCTTGGAGCCCTAGGCATCCTATTCGGACATCATCTCTCGAAGCGGATGCCCCCGGAAAATTTGCGAATCATCGCCGATCAAGACCGAATTGCTCGCTATCAAAAAGAAGGCGTGTACTGCAACGACGAACGGTGCAATTTCAACTATGTTTCGCCTGAAGATCCGACCGCTCCTGCTGATTTACTCATTTTTACCGTGAAGTATCAGGGTTTAGCTGATGCTATCCGGGCGGTCAAAAATCAGGTCGGACCTAATACAATTATCATGTCTGCGCTCAATGGAATTACTAGTGAAGCGAGTATCGGTGAGGCTTATGGGATGGGCAAAGTCTTGTACTGTGTTGCTCAAGGGATGGATGCGGTTAAGGTAGGAAACCAGCTTACTTATCATAACATGGGCATGCTTTGTTTCGGGGAGCGGGAGCCGGGTGTTATCTCAGCGAGGGTGCGTAGGGTGGCCGAGTTTTTCGATAGTACCGACTTTCCTTATGAGATCGAAACAGATATGTACAAGCGCCTGTGGGGCAAGTTTATGCTGAACGTGGGGGTCAACCAGACGGTTGCAGTATACGGTGAAAACTATGGAGATATCCAACGAGAGGGTCGTCCGAGGGAGATTATGATTGCCGCAATGCGTGAGGTTATTGTGCTCTCGGAGAAGGAAGGCATTAACCTGACCGAAGAGGATTTGAGGTATTGGTTAGCTGTGTTAGCAAAGTTGAGCCCGGAAGGCAAACCCTCAATGCGTCAGGATGTCGAAGCTAAGCGGTACAGTGAAGTCGACCTGTTTGCCGGTACGGTATTGGAGTTGGGGCAAAAACATGGTGTCGCCACACCTGTAAATAAGGAGTTGTATGATCGGATTAAAAGGGTGGAAAGTGAGTACGCGATTTAAGGGTCCGCGGCTGAGAGATTCATACGTATTTTTATGGTAAAGAGCGCCAACTATATGGGAGAGAAATAACGGTTGGGGCGTGAGAAGTATGAATCAACTTAGGGAATTAGCTAAAGACCTAAAAGCCGAGCTATCGCTAGATCATCCGCTTGTTGTACTGATGGCAGAGCATGACCAGATGTTGCGTTTTTTAGAAAAACTCGAACAGTTAAATGAAGACTTTCAAAGATCTGACGATACCAGTGTTCATCCTGAAAAGATCTCAGCATTACGCGAGGTTGCCCAGAATCTGGTCTCGGGCGAAAATCACCATAAGCGCGAAGAGGACGCATTGTTTCCGCGGCTGGAGCGGATTGGGATCTCCGGACCGCCGATGGTAATGCGGATGGAACACGATGAGTTGCGAAAACACAAACAGGAACTACTGGAGCTGGCAAATCAGGCAGAGACTATGGATACAGCTGGCTTTAAAGAAAAATTGGATTATCTTAGCCAAGCCATTGTGTCCACCCTGCGGGCGCACATCGACAAGGAAAACAATATCCTTTACCCGGCGGCCTTAAAGAATATCCCTGATGCTGCGGATTGGGATGAGATTAAGCGCGAGGGAGACAAAGTCGGGTATTGTCCGTTTACGCCACGGGATGGATGGTGAAGGTTTGAGGCCGACACGGTGTGGTGCCGGCCCCAATTAGCTCCTAATTACTGAGCCCAAAGATCGCTAGAATGGCTGCTCCGGTGCTAAGTAGGAACTGCTTGCCCATCTTGTCTTTAATCATGCTCAGCTTTTTCTGTTCGATCATTGTATCCCTGGCATGGATGAGATCATCACTGAGAGCTAAGTATCCTTCGTCCCAAGCTGCTTCGTGCGCTCCGTGGAAGGTGCCCATATAAGCACTAAAGCGGTGGGCTAAGGCCTCTCTCATCATGGAGTTTTTGGTCATTTCATCAATTAAGCCTTCTTCGTGCATCTGGTTAGCCAAATCATAAAGCTTAACAAAGACTTTGCTGCTTTCGATGACCATCTGATCTCCCAAAACTAGACGTCGTTCAGCAAAGGAACGGCTGTGACATTCGGTACAGGTGTCAATCATTTTCTCGCGCTCAGTTGCCCACTCGGCATAGCTGGTACGGTAGACCCCCGGAGCCTTGGCCGGGCCAATCTCGGTAATGGCTTGCTTTACTTTTTCTAATACTGCGCGTTCTTCGGGATCCTCACCTTCGAAAGCCGGGCGATAACCGATAAATCCCCAGGCAGTGATGGCCTGATGATCTCCATTTGGCATGTGGCAGCTTTGGCAAGTAGGATAACGTTCGGCATCGCTGCTGATACCGTAGAATTTACCGTGTTTAGAGTTTTCATATAGATCATATTGGGGATGGTCGCCGGAGTGACAATTACCACAGGCAGCGGGTTCAAGAGCCTCCGCAACGGAGAAGGTATGTCGGGGATGACAGGAATCACAACTGCCTTTTGAGCCATCTGGCCAGTTGTACCCGACTTTATGACAGCCTTCACAGCCGGATTCACCAGCTACAGCGGGGATGGCTTTGTAGTTGGGGACAACCTCCAGGGCGTCGAAACCTAGGGCATGTTTGCCGCTGGCAAATTGATCCACTTGTTCAGCATGACAATTTGCACACACAGCAGGGGTAGCTCTCTGCACTAAATTGGCATTTTCCGCGCTGTCATGCTGGCTGCCATGACAGTCGTTACACTTCAGATCGTCAGACATAGTACTTTTCTCCCAGTTAGCCGCGACGCCTGTATGGCAGTCTAGACACTCGGCTGAAACGGTCTGACAGAGCAACAGGACTAAGATGGTGACCAGAAGAGAGTTTATCCGACTTTTTGACATTAGACAACACCTCCGGACAATGAATGAGTACTCACTCATTTAATACCATATCCATCCAACAGTGTCAATAGCTATTTGGATTGGGCAACATATACTTGACAGGGATAATTATTAATGAGTATAATGACAGAAAAATGAGGTATCGCTCAGATGTAAAAGAGAGGGTAAAGATGATTCAGGATAAGAAAGAACTGATCCGGCTGGCAGCAATTAAAGTTATGTCAGAACTAGGTTTTTATGCTGCTACAACCGATAAGATCGCCAAAGAAGCCGGCGTAGCGGTTGGAACGGTTTACAATTACTTTCGCCAAAAAGAGGAGATCCTCGAGCACATCTTTCTCGAAGAACTGCGTAAGCGCAAAGCCTATTATGATTCCCTGGCTGAACAAGATATGCCGGTTTTGGCTAAGCTTAAAAAACTTTTGCGGATGCATTTCGTTGAGGTAGCCAAAAATCCCGCGGTCGGCCAAATCTTAGTTCGGGAGTGCCGGACCCCTAGCGGAAACCAGTTCCCAGGGATCACACAGTTTGTGCAGGGTATACCTAAGTTCATCCAGAGACTGTTGGATGAAGCCATAGCCAATGGGGAGATTCGACCCTGTAATACGGAGATTGTCGGGTTGGCTCTCTTTGGCGCAGTTGAGGCGATTGTAAGCCGTGCCGTCTTTGCTGAGGATCCTGTCGAGCAATCAGAGTTACTGGTTGCTGCGCCGGATGAGCTGATCGAACTTTTCATAATGGGACTTGAAGGCGAATAATAAACTGATCAATTTGGCGGGCGTAAAATGGAAAGATGCGATTGGTGTCTTGGAGATGAACTATATATTA
>CAZAAT010000073.1:0-10282 GCA_964483175.1 uncultured Bacilli bacterium | reverse complement strand
CGCGAAGTCGTAATAGCGACGCATCCCGCGGTCTTCCGCCAAGACAATCTCTCCTGGGCCAGTTCGCTCAAGTGAACCGATCCCGGTGATCACCAGATGCGGATCCCCGTCGACTTGCCCATTGATGACGGTGGCCAGCTCACTAAGGGTTATCGGTTGTCCCTGCTTCATTCGAAAGACTCCCTTCTTTCTTGATGGCGGCAATTACTTCCTCCGATATATCGACCCCATCGAAGACCTCATCTTCGGTGAGGATTACCGTTTTTAGCCCTGATCTAAATGCATAAGCCTCGCCGGCTTTGCGAATACCGGCCAAGATGCTGCCGCGCAAAGTGTTGATCTGCTGGGCAAGCTCGGCCAATCTCGGCTGTGCGGACTCCAGCGGTTCGTCCCGTTGTACGTCGTCTACTCCGGTCAGCACGCTAAGGTGCCCTGCCAGCTCGGTCTCGAGCCTTTGCCGTTCGGTTTCCAGTTCAAGCTCTGTTGCCTCCATGAGTTGGCTCCCATACTGTTTTAGGCGCTCGGCATATCTAGCTTCGGCTTGACTGTTAAACTGACTTAACTTGGCTTGATACTCTTTTTCGAGGGCACCCAGCCGATACTGAGATTCTCTTTTAAGTTCGTCAATTTGCCGCGTAAGATCAGCACGGGCATCATCAGCCGCATCCAGCAGCTCCAGCTTCACCCGCAACCCAATAATTTTGACTTGATATTCCTTTTGGAGCGATTCAGCCCGGGTACTCAATTCAGTGGTCAGCTCATTGCGTTTCGCATTGATCTCTGCCTCAAATTCTCGCATTAACTGGGCCTTTTTCCGTTCAATCTGTTCGCTAACCTGCGCCCATTTGGTTTTTTCCTGCGCCGCTAATTGCTGTTGATATTCTTGGGTGAGACGATCGCACTCCCGTTGTAAGGATTGCTGCAAATCAGCTGCGTTTAGATCCGGTACATACTCCGCCGGCACGACCTGGCCAGCCTTGGCATACTCCATCATCAAGCTCTCCTCCAGTTGGCGTAGCTGTGACCAGCCGGGGTGAGCAGTTAGCACCTTACTTAACCGAATCACCGCTACCGGCGATCCCTGCTCTTGGCGGACAGCAGGGGTAGGAGGCAAGCCAAAATCTCCCTCAGAGAAACCAGCCGCTGGACTATCCTGAGGAACAGCAATTGGGAATACCCGAAACGATAACAGAAGGCCCGCAGCCAATAAACCGCAAACCACTATTAACCTAATTATTTTTCTTACCACCCCTGTTACCACCATCCGTTGCTCCTTCGACTTTTATTTTGCGGTAGCTTTAGCGGCAGCGATAACCCGATCGGTCAAGTCCAGGCCGCCATAGAGTACGCCCTGTTTGTCCAAGACCAGATCAATACCCTGCTCCGTCGCGACCTTCTCAATTAATTGGTAGGTCTCTGCAAGCGCGGTTTCAAAAAGCTCATCCTTACGAGCTTCGAGTTCACCTTGGTATTTGTTGAAAAGCTCTCGTTTGGCCTGATCATCAGTAAGCTCGGCAGCTTCTGCATCATAGGCCTTCTGCTTTTCTGCGGTCTCTTGCTCTAAGATTTCCCGCATCTCAGACATCTGTGGCAGTTCGTTCCACAAGCGCACCGTATCAATGTACGCAAAGGTGGTTTTCTGTTCAGCCCGGGTGGTAGCGTATACCCCGATTACCGAAACGGCAAACATGATAAGAACAACAAAAGCCGCAATGATCTTTCCGGATTTATCCATGAATATCTCTCCTTTTTTGGATAACACCATCTCATTATAACAAAGGGCTAAAAGAAAGGGCAAAGGAAGTCTACAGACTCCCTACCAATCTCACCCAAACACCAGAAGTATTGCCCACAATTTCCATTGTTAGATAACTGGTTTGTCTGAGCCCATAAGCTAATTCCCAATCTCCGTCCTGCCAATCACGCTTTAGCCGGATCCGTTGATCTCGATCAAGCTCATATTCAAAGCGTAGCTCCGGTTTCTGAGTGGACAATGAATACACAAAGACTAGATCGCCTCGGAAAACATGAACCCCTAACCCTAACCCCGGATCGAATTTGAGACTGGTAACCGGGACCTCGACATCCGCAAGTAGGCGGGTTGTCGGACTCAGATAACGACCAGCCTCCAGACGGAGTTCGGGGCGGGCCGGATTGCCGAAGTTCACCGCGCCCTCCCAGAGGAGCTTATATTTTTTTGATTCTACTTGTACATCCGCTACCGTTACCGGGGCCGGTGACAAGCGGACCTGATAGTTGAGCCCAACTTGTCTGGCTTGGTCAGACTCTGATAAGAGGTTGCTCAGTCGCTCCTCTATACTACTAAGCTCCTGGTTCGCGTAGGCAACGGGCATCCCTTTCAAACTAGCTACCGTGACTCTAATCGTGCTATTGAGCTGCCGAAGCAAAACCGGGGGCAGGGTGTGTGAACGGGTGTTAAGCTTAATTTCGTAAATTCGGGGCGTCTCCGGGACAATCCTAACCGTCAAGTTGGTCTGCTTGTCCGGCGCGACGGCGAGATTAAAAGAAAATCCAGGTATCTCAGGCAATAACGCTTCGGCTTCGCTGATTAACGCTGGGCCGGCCCAGGACAAGCTATCCAACGGAACTCCATTATAAACCATTTTCAGTCTGGGTATCGACTCCGTCAACTCAGCATCGAGATTTTTCCTCACCCAATCCGGTATGGCCTCATCGGTCAGCAATGACTCAACCTGCACCTGCCTAATCTCAGGCCCGGCTGGGCGTAACACGGCTTGCACCAAGCAAATCCGGCCCGGGACAATTGCCAACTGCTCAAGGGTAAACCCGGTGATCGTTGATTTGTAGACTTCCTGCAGCGACTCGATATAATAGCTACCAAACTGCTCAACTTCAGCTATTGGGCGCCCGATTAAGGCTTTTTGGGCGACCTCGGAAACCGCACGTTTAACCCGTTCCCCTAGCACGGGCTGGGATCGCACCCCAGTAATCTGGGCATGCACCTCCACCAACTCAATTTTATCTGTGCCCAATGCGGAAACGGGGCTGCCCAAAGCGAGGATCACAGCACAAAGGCCAAGATACACCCACCACTGCAGCCCCGTTTTAACTCTCATGAACTGGTTCAACTCCTCGGCTTAGAAGGTCTGGCCTAGGCTGAAGTACGCTTTACCATTACCCTCAGCCCAACCGTAATCGATCCGCATCACACCGACCGGGGTATCTATCCTGACCCCTAAACCGATGCCGCTTTTCAGATCGTTTAACCTGATCTTTTCATCTTCGCTCCAGGCATTGCCGAGATCATAAAAGACTACGCCATCAAGGTTATCGGCTAACTTGAAACGGTACTCGGCATTAAGGACCAACTCCGAAACACCTTCAAAGGCTTCGCGATAGTCATAACCGCGAACGGTATCCGGACCACCAACCCTAAACAACTCAGCATCATTAATCCCTAGACCACCGGTCTCCTGGATATGACCGACCCGTCCATGCAAGGCCAAGACATGACCTTTGGAGTTAACGGTAAAGTACTTGCTATAGTCTACCAGGTACCGGTTAAACTGGTAGTCACTGCCCATCCAAGCCGGTGCGATCTCGACCGAAAACTCCCGGCGCGACCCTGAAGACGGACGGAGGATAAAGTCCCGGGTGTCCTTGACCAGACTCAAGGTCAGCGACCTGGTCTTGCCCTCTTGATCTAAGAAATCCTCATCCTGATAGTCGGTTTTCGTGTCATAAACCCGTAATTTGGCAAAGCCCCGCAGGTCTTCACCTAATCTGCGACCAAGGCTCAAATCAATACCGGTTTCCACGCTAGTAAAGTCGCCTTTTTCGCTGCTCCAGTCAACACTGCTCTCATTATAGATGTTAAAGCCTCCAGAGGTCAGCTCATTGATATAGGGTTCGTAAAAACCGATCCGGTAGAGCTGTTTGTTCTTGCCGAACTCCCATTTAAAGTCGGCCCGCTGCCCCTTACCAAAGAGGTTGTCTTCACTGATCTCAATATAGCCTAGCAGCCCATCCTTAGAACTGAGCGCGGTACCAATTCCGGCGGTGCCTGTCCGGCGTTCTTTGACGGTAATTACCAGATCAACGACATCCGGATCATTGGTCTCCCGAAACTCGCGGGATACATCATCGAAAAAGCCCAGGTTTAATATATTGCGCAAATCCTTGTTCAGCTCGATTAGGTTCAGCACATCACCTGGTTTGGTACGGATCTGCCGCAAAATTACATAGTCTTTGGTCTTCTCATTGCCCTCAAGCAAAATTTGATTGATCTTCGTCTCAGCCAATTTGATCTCGATCAGCCCTGTATCGCTGACCGTTACGTCTGAGATACGGGCCGGCACGCCATATTCTTTAAAGGCATTCTCGAGCATCTGCTGCAGGCCGGAATTCAGCGTTTTAACATTGAGAATTTCTCCGTCTTTGACCGGAATCAACTCGCGGACCCGCTCGGTAGGCACGGCGGAGTTCCCGCTAATTTTAATCCCCTGGACCACCGGGTTTTCAACTACTTGAAAGATGATCTTGACCCCGTCCTGGTGCTCGCGGAAATTGGCGCGGACATCATAAAAATAGCCCAAATCCGCGATGGCTTGCAGATCTTTTTTCACATTTTCTTCATTAACCGGCATTCCGAGTTTGGAATGGGTAATCACCTTAAGAATCTCATTGCTGGAGACTAACTTATTACCTGTTAGCTCAATTTGCCGAATCGGAGGATTAACAAAATTGCTGTCATTGGCCAGAACAGTGCCTGTACAGGCAAGTCCGAACAGTGCTGCAACAAGAAGGATCATAATGGATTTTCCTCTACGGGCTGCGGATATTGCCACTGGAATAGGCCTCCTCTAAATCAAGTAATTTTCTATATCTACTCGCCTTTTAAGACGTCATTCGCGATTTTAAATAATTCACCCAGGTTTAACTGGGGTGGAGTTAACACAACTTCATCAGCAAGTTCAGTCGGTTGAATCGGTTCTGCTACCATCTCTGGTGCCGACTCAGGCTCAGGCTCAACCTCAACCGCCGAAATCGGTACAGGTTCCGGCTCAGAGACCGGTGTTGGTATCGGTTCGGTAACCGCCGGCTCGACCGATTCTGCTATTATTGCTAAACTTTCGGTCCTCGACACCTCCTGCGCTGGCCCTTCCGGAGCAACAGTCGGAAGCGGTGCAACTTCTGCTGAAGGCAGTTGCGGCTCTGTTACACCAGGACTAGGCTCTGGGCTGATAACTATCTGATACTGAATCTGACTCTCCCAACGCCCTGGGACTACGGGTTGACCTAGAGAAAAACCGGGATTGGGATAATCAGGTTCACGGTTATTAACCAGGTATCCCCCCACTAACACCAATGCTACCACGGCCAGACCAAGAGCTATCTGCGAACGCCACCGCCGCATTTTTCTGAGCGTCGCCGAGGTCGCCCAACCGCGACTAGTCTCCCACGCGTGGCGCACCTCTGCCTCTGCCAAAGACAGGGTCAACTCCGCTTCGAGGATTTGCTCCTTAGAGTACTCCTCCTCCGCCCGGTCCAACCAGTTTTTAGCGAAGCGCAAATGCTGTATAACCTTGTCTGGAAATCCTGCCATCTTATTATCCCTAGCCTACCCTTTGCGAGAATCAGCAATAAATCGTGACATCATCCCCCGCATCCGGCGGAGGGCTTTCTTTTGTAGTTTGTAAAAGTACGATAAACTTACACTTAATTCAGTAGCAGCGCTTTGGGAAGACTTACAATCGACATACGTAGCCTGCACAGCTTGGCGCTCTTTTTGCGGCAAACGGGCGAAGGCTTGTCTCACTTGGCGCTGCAACTCAAACTCTTCTAATGCCCCCTCCGGACCGGGGCAAGCCTCTGACCAGCGGTTAACCCCCAACAAATACTCATCACCGGCCAAAATCTCTGCGCGCTTGGTGGTTGAGTACTGTGATAGCAGGTTGATAATCCGGCCTCTGATCCGATAACGGGCATAAATACTAAATTTAACTCCCTGGCGCGGATCATAGTTCTCAACCGCTTCGATTAAGCCAACCGTCCCCTCTTGGAGCAGGTCCATCCCGAGCTCATCGGGGACCGAGAACCCGGCCAAGAGTTTGATCACCAACGGTTGGTAGGCGCGAATCAGCTGCGCTCGGGCCTGAGCATCATCAAGCTCTTTATAGCGATGCCAAAGAGAAGCCTCCTCATCCTCCGTGAGCAAGCGGACCGGATCAAGCGAATTTAGATACTCCTTAAGCATTCCGGAAACCGCCTTTCTACCAAAAAGAGGTTCTACCGCGAGCGAGCTTATTCCTCCCTTCAAACAGCTGTAAATACTGTCGATATCGGCAGAACACGCCCGCTCTGGCAGCTTTTTCTAGAACCAAAGTTTGGTTTCGACTCCAAACCTCACATCACCATCGCTACTGATTGAGTTGTTGATAATAATGTTTGGTTTGATCCGGTACTCAAAGCCCAGATACTCTAGCGGATCTTCTGTACCTAAGGTCCGAGTATAGGTAACGTACAGGTTATCAATGAGGTATTTGCCAAACTGGAGCTGAACATTCTCCTCGCTAAAAGCCCGTCGAATTCTGAATTCATCGAGCTGAAGCGCTTCGCGGATGACTGATTCTAAACCTCCCATAACCTGTGAGCTAAGCTGGTCGTCAAAGAGTCTGATTAGCTCCTCTTCCCAGGCACCATCGCGAGCACCCTGAACTAACTGACTCAACCGACCAGGCAGGCTTAACTTAGAAACAATTTCCTGCTCAGTCATTGGCGGATTCGAACTAAGCGCCAACTGAAGGTCAGTAGTCGGACCGGTAATTGCTAACTGGATCACAGCATCCGGAACTCTCGTTTCCGCCTGGAGCACCAGATTGGGAATAACCCCGTTTAGGGGGGCAAAGTGCGCCGTAGCTGAGGTAATGGTAAAGATCGTATCCGCATAGGTAATCGTACCCCGGGTCGACTCAGCCCGGCCGGCAAGCGTTAGCTCACCAATGGTCCCGCCGAGGGTAACTTCGCCAATAGCTCGAACATCAACAATATCCGAGACCAATACCCGCACGTCATTACTGTTCGTGACGTCAATATCCAGCTGAACCGGTGAGGTTGAGGCTTTTCCAGATTTCTTTTTACCTTGGGCAAAGGAGAATATCGCATCGGCAAGTACGGCTTTACCCTTAATCAGGGGCGCCTTCAGCGGCCCGGTAATCGTCAAATCAGCATCGGCTTTGGCTTTCATCATGCTTAATTCGAAGCCAACCTGGCGTCCGGTGAGATTTAAATCAACCATGGCTGTATCGAGGCTGTCAAAGACAACGCTGCCATCGGCTGAAAAGCGCCCGCCATTATACAATCCCTCGGCCTTTCTAATTACACCACGAGTCCCTTGAAAGTCAATCTTCGCCTCGACCTGCTCGAATTTCCCGGGTAAAATCCCGGGCAGGGCAAAGTGCAGATCAGCCAGATCGACTACACCGTTAACCGCTGGTTTGGCCAACGGCCCGGTCACTGTTAAGTCAATCCGCCCCTGTCCGCTGATATCCAGTGGCATCCCGGTAAAGACAGCCAATAACGCAAGACTTTCGTCTGCCATCTGAACTCGCAAATCCAACTCGGTTTCTTCACCCGGCCAAGGGATTCTCCCCTCAACCACGGTTTTATTAGCCCCGGTTACCACGGTAATCCCAGAGAGATAGATCCCGGCAGAATCAATATCCAGATCCCCGCCAAAGTCATCGAAGGCTACTCCTGCCACCTCACCATCGTGAATGGCGAACTTCACCTGCCCCCGAGGATTATGCGGCGTACCGGAAAAATCCGCTGTCAAATCCGCCTTGCCGGTTACCGCTAAACCCGGTCTAATCGCGGTCGCGATTGGAGCGATATTAACCTGGCTGCCGGTGGCTGAAAGGCTAAACTCCCCACCGAGTTGATAAGCCCCGGAGAGTCTGATTTCACCACGGTCATCCCATAAAGTAGCGTTGTGTAGTTTGATTACCCCGTCTTGATAGGCTACATCAGCCTGCCCATCGTAGCTAAGTCCAAGGTAATTAAGTTTTGATAGCCGCACTGTACCACGGCCGTTTACTTTACTGCCGACACCGTCGATATGGAATTGGCCGGAAAAACCGCCGACAACCTCCGGCAAAGTAATCTGCGGTAGGAAACCCGCCAGGTCGACAAGGTTGCCCCTATCTATTTTCACGCTCAAATCGTAGGTAGGATCTTCGGCCATCTTGATCCTTCCTGTTACCTGAGCGCTGGTCTGACCCTGGTAGAGTCGGACCGAATTCAGTGCTATTGTTTGGGAAGCACCATCATAGCCTATTAGCCCCTTGACCTCTTTTACCTGGTATCCTTGGAAAGCTACATTCCGTGCCGCGATCTGCCCAGTCAGGTTCAAATCGGTGATCGGACCGGTTAGCACGCCACTAAAATCAGCGGTTCCGTTAAGTGAATCAATTGGTAAACCCAGCATCTTTAGGTCTGCTAAGCGAAGATTCGCCAAATCAAAGGCTGCTTCGATCCGCCCATCGGCATAGCGGCCATCGCCGACCATGGTAGCTCCGGCCAGAGTAGCCGAAACATTGACGGCTTCCACTAGTCCCTGTTTGTACAGGATTGTTCCGCCAAATTCCTGTACTGGAATATCCATCAGCAGCCCATCGGCAACACTTACCGGACCTTTCACCTGAGGATTCGCCCACTTACCGGTTATGTCGAGGCTGGCATTGATCATCCCCGCAACCGGCCAATCAGTCGCCAACAACTTTTGTAATTTAGCCGCGTCGGTGTCAACCAAGTTCGCTTTTAAAAAGAGCTGAGGTTCGGTCAACACCTTGTTAACCTGTCCAGATATGACCAGCCTGGCTAATCCCTGGGTCAGCTCTGCCTTCTCGATTGCCAACACCTGGTCATGATAGGAAAAAGCTGTGGTTAATAGATCAAACTGCTCCTGACGCCAAGCTGGGTCTGTCACGACTATATTCCCCGACAATTGAGGATCAGCTACGGTCCCGGAGACTTTGGCCCGAACCGAAGCTTGCCCATCGACCATATTCAGGTACTCAGCTGATACTCCGGCCTCTGCCAACCGGCGCACAATTGCTTTAAGACTCAACTCATGCCCAAAAGCTTGGGCCTCAATTGTCTGCGTCTCCCAATCATATCTCCCCGTAAGGCTCACACTGCCGACATCACTTAAAGCCTCCAGGTATCTGAGGGCTAAAACCCCTTCCTGCCAAGTCCAATCCGCGGTGATCGATTGGAGTAAGCCCCCTGCCCACTGCGGCTCCTCCAAGCGCAGACTGCCGCTGAGCAGATTAGGCATTCCGTCAAAACCACCTTCGACTACGAACTCTCCGGAGGCTCTACCGCCAACTTGACCGAGCTCCATTGCGATTTGCGGCAAAAATTCCGCTAACCAAGCAGGTGCGAGATCCGTATAGCGGAAAAGCCCCGAATACCCCCAGCGGTCAGCCTTCCGGGTGATGCTGGCGTGACCTTGCACCTGTTGCCCGTGGGCCAGACCGAGCTCGATGTTACGCAGGCTAAAAGATTGCGCCGCATAATCAAAATCAGTAGTCAGCGACTCAACCGGTACTCCGGCGATCTGCCCTCTAGTTAGACTAATTTGCCCCGCAACCAGAGGGGCCTGAAGTGTTCCCAAAATCGTCCCAGTGAGCGAAAGGTCGCCCTGGATCGGAGCAGTCTGTCTGTTGCGTAAAAATCCAGGGATCACTCCACCTAACCCACGTTGGTCAAGCCAGGCAACCACCCGTTCCAGGCCCAAGCGCTCGGTAGCGAGCATAAAATTAAAGTAAGGGTTCGAACCTAACAGAACCTGGCCATGCAGGGAGATGGGTTGACCGGCTAGCCGTAAAAAGATGCGGTCGGTCCAGACTTGATCCCCTGCAAAGCTAATTACACCAGACAAGTCACTGACTGCCACTTCTGTTGGGGCCACCAAATCAGCCTGCACGCCGGCTAAACTCAGTGTACCCGCTATAACAGGAGCATCAAGATTGCCTTTAAGCATAAGATTTACTGAAGCCTGCCCGGCCAAGGATTCTAAGACCCCGGCCGGGATCACCTTGTCCCACAGTTTTTGATGGGCCCCAAGGTTTAGACGATTACTAGTTAACTGAAGGTCAAGCGCAACCCGTTCGTTAAGATGGACTACCCCGGAACTTTCGAAAACTTCGCCATCAACATTGGCCCGTAATCCTAAGACATCGATCCGATTCGCGGTAATCCGGAGGCCCCCCTGAAGGTTTTGCACCGGTAATTCCCA
>CAZAAT010000072.1:0-10321 GCA_964483175.1 uncultured Bacilli bacterium | reverse complement strand
GTCGGGCAATGACGCTGCGGTGGCCATAGCCTACCACATCTCAGGTGGTGTTGAGGCTTTTTGCGAACTGATGAATAAACGGGCCAAAGAACTAGGTGCTCTGAATACCATTTTTTCGAATCCAAATGGCTTGCCGGAGAAGACGCGTCCACACTATTCATCAGCTTACGATCTTGCACTTATGGCGCGCCGGGGGTTGCAGATTCCGGTTTTCCAACAGATGGTCCGGACAAGATATGAACAGATCCCCTGGGGTGAACATAACTGGAGTCGGAGCCTATCGAATACGAATAGGTTGTTGTGGTATTTTAGCGGCGCTGACGGGGTGAAGACTGGGACTACGAGTGCGGCGGGAAATTGCCTGGTGGCGTCAGCTACTCGTGAAGGCTTTCAGCTGATAGCAGTAGTTTTACACTCGGATAACCGCTGGCAAGACGCGGCCAAGCTCCTCGAATACGGATTTAAAAATTTTCGTCCGATGCTCGTTTATCCTCCCGGAGCGGTTGTCTCGGCTGCCGAAGTTCGCGGAGGTATAAAAAAGGAAGTTGGCTTGGTGTTGCGAGAAGAACTGGCTGTGGTTGTTCCAGAGAGTAGGTGGGACGATATTCAGGTGCGAATATATGCTCCTGAATATTTGGCGGCTCCATTTTGGTCTGGCGAGGAGGTTGGCAAAGTAGAAGTTCTGCTAGATGACTTGGTTCTTGCTTCGGGCGTTTTGACCACACAGGAACCAATCAAGCGTCGCCGGTTCTGGACGCGATGGTGGTAACTTTGCTATAATTCAATAATATGGATACATTACCTGAATTACTGGCTCCTGCTGGAGATTGGAACTCATTTGTCGCCGCGGTTCAGAATGGGGCCAACGCAGTTTATTTAGGAACCACTCAATTTAGTGCTCGCCAAGATGCGGAAAACTTTTCGCTTGAGCAGTTATTAGAAGCAGTACCTTATGCTCATTCCCGTGGCTGTCGAATTTATGTGGCTATCAATACCTTAATTAGTGGCTCGGAAATGCCAGAGGCTATCAAATTAGCCGAGACCCTGGGCGACCTTGGTGTTGACGGCTTAATCGTTCAAGATTTAGGCTTGGCCGCCAATCTGCGGTTACTATTGCCTGAAATTCCGTTGCATGCTAGTACCCAGATGACCATTCATAATGCACAGGGCATCGCTTTCCTGGCTGAATTAGGTTTCACCAGGGTTGTTTTGGCCAGGGAATTATCACTTGTCGAGATTACCGAAATTGTCAAAAACAGTCCGCTCGAGTGCGAAGTATTTGCTCATGGAGCTTTATGTTTTTCATATTCGGGAGACTGCTTGTTAAGCAGCATGATCGGTGGTCGGAGCGGCAATCGCGGCCGGTGTGCCCAACCGTGCCGTTTGGAATATTCACTGATTAACAGTGAAGGCAAGGTTGAATCAGGGGATTCTGGTGGTCCGTACCTGCTTAGCCCCAAAGATCTTAACACTCTCGAACACTTGCCGGATCTGGTTAAAGCCGGAGTAAAATCACTAAAAATCGAAGGTAGGCTCAAAAGGCCGGAGTATGTAGCAACTGTCGTTAAGGCCTATCGACTTGCGCTTGATAACCTCAAGAATCCCGGCAACGTAGATTTTACCCAAATCCAAAGAGAGGTTGCCCAAGTTTTCAATCGTGATTTCACCGCTGGCTACCTGTACAACAACCCCGGGCGGGATTTGATCAGTTATCAAAAACCGAGTAACCGGGGTAGATTACTTGGCAGGGTTAAGCAGATTTCCAAGGGTTTGGTCTGGATTGAGCTAAATTTGCCTTGTGCGGTGGGGGATGGCTATGAGATTTGGCAGAGTGAAAATGGGCGATCGGGTGGTACGATTAGGTCTTTATTAAAAAATAGCCATAACGGATGGCAAGAGGTTCAGCAGGCTGAGCCGGGCGAAATTGTTGCCTTTGAGTTCTCGGGGCCTGCCAGTGTTGGGGATCTGGTATATAAAAATCGGGAAAACTTCCTGTTGCACCAGGCGGGTAGCACGTATAAAAGTGAGCACGAAAACCTGGCAATTCCGGTGAAGCTTAGGGTTTCCGCAAAGATAGGAAAACCTTGCACAGTCAGTTTTACAGATCCCTTGCATCTATGTGGAACTGCCAAAACTGAATTTATCGTTGAAAAGGCCTTGCACCATCCCATGGATGAGGAAGATCTTTTTCGACAACTGAATCGGTTGGGCAATACACCTTTTGTAATTGAGGACTACCATTGTGAAATTGATCCCGGGATAATGGTGCCCAAAAGTGAGTTAAATCAGGTCAGAAGAGAAGCAATAGCCAATTTATTCAAGGCTCGACTGGCCTATTTCACACCAACCCGTTTGGACAACCTTGATTTAGAGCCGATTATCAAACGCTACAGTGACTGCTTAGAAAATATTAACCAGCAAGAATCTCGGCAAGAACCTGTAGTAAGTGTCGTCGTTGATACTTGGACGAGCCTTGAACGAGCATTGTTGGCCGGAGCAAACTTGGTTTATCTGGCTGATACCGGTTTTAGCCCGACCGAGCAGACATTTGATACAGTAGAGAAGATCGGTTCGGCGCTTGACCTTTGTAGTAGGCATGGTGCGAACGGCATTTTTACTATGCCGCCGATCAGCACAGATCGCCAATTGATTCGCTACCAGAAAATCATTAGGGAGCTGGTGGCTCAGCAAAAACCATTGATTGTCTCAGTAGGCGACTATGGTGCACTGCAAATCGTTAGCAAGCTGGGCGTGCCTTTCCACAGTGAGCCACAGTTAAACACCTTTAATTCGTCCAGCGCTGATTTGCTCACTTGCCTTGGGGCTAGGCTGATTCATCTCTCGCCTGAACTGACTTTGAAGCAACTCGGGCAGTTAAATCAGGGATCTGCAGGCGCCAAAGAGATTTTGGTTCACGGCCACCAAATTGTAATGCTAAGCAAACATTGTGTATTGGGGAGTATCGTTGGTGGATTGACAGCTACCAACCCCTGTAAAGCGCCGTGTGCCGGCACGGAGAATTATGGGCTGAAAGACCGGCTGGGCAAGGTTTTTCCTTTACGTACAGACCGGCACTGCCTCATGTATTTGTTTAACTCGGTAGAGTTATGCTTGATTGAACATCTTTCTGAAATTAGAAAAGCTGGGGTATCCAGCATCCGGGTTGAAGGTCGCTTATACCATCCCGACCAGCTGGAACAGGTTGTCCGCAGTTATGTTGAGGCTTGGGGTCTCGTCTGCGCTAATCCGCAGGGCAGCGAGTCGGTCAAAGAACGTTTGATTCAGTTTCGGAGAGAACTTGAGCCCCCGACAGGTATAACCAAGGGGCATCTATTTCGGGGGGTTCTATAGAATGAATCAGAAGACACTAGAGCGCTTGGAATTTCCGCGAATATTAGAATTGCTTGCCGATCGGACGGGTTTTGCGATCAGCAGAGAGCTTGCCTTGCAGCTAAAGCCGTTTAACCAGTTCAATTGGGTGGAGTTAGCCTTAAAAGAAACCTCTGAGGCGCGAATGCTTTTGGACAGAGTAGGCGAGGTCAACACTGGTGGTTTACGAGATATTCGGCTAAGCCTTGACCAAGTCAACTTAGGTAGGACTTTGGATGCCTCGGAGTACCTTGATATCCGCGACTGCCTCCAGGCCATGACACGTCTCGGAAGGTATCTGCGCCAGCTGCCAGCCGATTACCCTACCATGGTCGACCTTGGATCTCAGATGAGCGATCTGCAGCCTCTGGCCGACCAGATTACCCGAATCTTTGATGACGGGGGCAATGTCAAAGATTCAGCGAGCCCGAAACTTCGTTCGATTCGGAGTCAAATTAAGACGGCCCAGCAGAGAATTCGCGAAAAACTGACCGCGCTGGTTGGTTCGGCAGAGTTCCAGAAACACCTACAGGACAGTGTTATTGCCGTGCGTGGAGACCGCTATGTAATTCCGGTAAAGAGCGAAAGTAGATCGGCGATACCCGGGGTGATCCATGATCGCTCGGCAAGCGGAGCTACAGTATTTGTGGAACCCTTGGCTGTAGTAGAGATTAATAATACGCTCAGAGAACTACAGTTGGCCCAGACCGAAGAGATTGCTCGGATTTTGCGTGAGTTAAACGCCAAGCTTTTGGCGCGCCTCGGTGAGATTCGTCTGACCTTAGACAAGGCGGCCGAAGTCGATTTCTTACTGGCTAAAGGACGTTTAAGCCAGGATTTACGCTGCAGGTGTCCCGAGCTCAATCGTAAGGGGATGGTCTCTTTACTCCAAGCTCGCCATCCCTTGCTTAAGGATGCAGCGATCCCCATCGATATTCGGGTCGGCGATGGCTTTCGGCTGCTAGTGATAACCGGACCAAATACTGGGGGTAAGACGGTTACGCTCAAAACCGTCGGATTGCTCACCCTAATGGCCCAAGCAGGCCTTCATCTGCCGGTCGCTGATGGGTCAGAGGTCTCGGTCTTTTCCGGGATTTACTGTGATATCGGGGATGAACAGTCGATCGAACAGAATTTGTCGACCTTCTCCGGTCATATTTCCAACATCAGCGCGATTCTCCGAGAACTGAATGCTAATTCACTCGTCTTATTCGATGAACTCGGTGCCGGTACCGATCCCCAAGAGGGTGCCGCGTTGGCCATTGCTATTTTAGATTATTTGTTAGAGTTAAAGTGTACCGGTGTTGTCACTACTCACTATAGCGAGTTAAAAACGTATGCGCATGCTAACCCGCTAATTCAGAACGCCTCGATGGAATTTGATACTACAACATTATCCCCGACTTTTCGGGTGATCTTGGGTTTACCGGGTAAGAGTAATGCCCTAGAGATAGCAACTCGACTGGGCTTGCCTGAACAGGTTGTCGAGCGGGCCAGACAGGCCAGGGTTGGACTGCGCACAGAACTGGACGAGGTCCTCGGTGAGATTGGTGAGGAGTTGAAGATTACCAGACGGATGCGTCAGGAGGCCGAAGCAGCCCGCAAAGAAGCTGAGCAGTTTAGACAGCGGTATGAGCAATTAACCGAAGAGCTCGAGGCGAAACGTGCTGATATTTTAGCGGAGGCTCGTAAAGAGGCTCGCCTGATTATCGACCATTCGCGGGCATCTTTAGAAGAGGCGGTTCGGCGAACCCTAGAGGAGGTCACTCGCAAACTTAAACCGACACCGGACCTGGTTCGGGAAAGTGACCTGGCCAGAGAGGAACGGGCGGCCAAGTTCGGGGCTGGGGAGAAGATTTATATCCAGTCCCTACGCAGCGTCGGCACAATTATAGAGACTAATTTAGCCAAAAAAGAGGCTGTTGTTCAGGCCGGTAAGTTGAAGGTCACTGTACCATTCAAGGATTTAACTGAAGCCAACGCTGATCAGGCTGAAGAGATGGCTTCTCGCAGACCAACCTCTTCAATTAATCGGGTGATTACTGATAAACGCCTGCATGTCCCGGGTGAACTAATGGTCAGGGGAATGACCATTGAGGAAGCCTGGGCCGAGTTGGATAAATATCTCGATGATGCGTTATTGGCCGGCTATGACAGCGTCCGCTTAATTCATGGCAAGGGTGAAGGGATCTTAAGATCGGCTTTGCGCCAACGTTTAGCTGAGCATGCTGCGGTAAAAGGATATGAAGAAGCCGCCTACAATCAAGGCGGCTCCGGGGTTACAATTATCTATTTGCGTCAATAAGTTAGTTTCCGAAGAACCAAAACCCGGGGTTTGAGTTGGGGCTGTTGCCGAAGAAGTTCCAGCCCCGGTTGGGTTGGTAGTTATGGAGTGTGCAGTATTCTTTGGGTTCGGTCCCGGCAATAAAGATCTCCGAGCGAACCTGTGAACAGTTCTCGGTTGCCAACTGACCCGATTCAACACAGATCGTGGTATTCTGAATATTCTTCGGCCGTTCAAAGTTACTGATTGGGGTTCCTGCTACAGCCTTGCGCATGTAGTTGCCCCAGATTCTGGCGGCCTGCCAGCTGCCCCATCTGACCCCATCGAAAATCATTTGCTCGCTTTGCTTGTCATTACCGATGTAAACTGCTGTAACCAGATCCGGGGTATAGCCAATAAACCAGGCATTAGTGAAGTCGTCAGCAGTACCGGTTTTTCCGGCTGCCGGGCGACCGATATTGGCAACGGTACCGGTGCCGCGTTCGATAACGCCACGCAGCATATCTGTAACTACATATGCCGTTGCTTCGTTAAGAATGATCTTCCGGTTCGGCATATATTCCTCTAGAATATGCCCTTTGGAATCTGTTACCCGGATGATTGCGTGAGGCTCAACCCAAATGCCTTGATTAGCAAGAATACCGAAGGCAGAAGCCATTTCCAACGGGGTAACTCCTTGAGTAAGGCCACCAAGGGCCAGGGCCAAGTTGACATCATTCTTAGTTCCGCGTTCGACCAAAGTGGTTATCCCCATCTTTTTGGCATATTCAATTACCGTTCTGACCCCGACTTGGTCAAGTAGTTTGACCGCCGGAACGTTTAGCGAGTCTTCAACCGAAGCTCGTAAGGTCACGGGGCCGCGAAACTCTCTGCTGTAATTCTCTGGTTTCCAGACGTCTCCATTGGGCAAATGGTACTCTACCGGAGTATCCTCAATGATCGATGCGGGAGTAAGACCTCGATCGATCGCAGCTACGTAAATAAACGGTTTCATCGCTGAACCAGGCTGTCTTTTGGCTTGCACCGCTCGGTTAAATTTATCGTTGCCGCGACCGCCTACCATAGCTTTGATCCGACCAGTCGCCGGTTCAATGGTGATGATCGCGCCCTGCGGCTGGAGGATATCGCTGCCCTCGGTCTTTTTCTCCGGAAGGTTGGCTAGAAACGCTTCTTCAGCCTTTTTCTGCAGGGATAGGTCTAAGGTGGTGTAAACCTTTAATCCACCGCCATAGACTTGCTCCTCGCCAAATTTACCCAATAGACCCTGAAGGATGTAGTCGACGAAATACGGTGCCTGGCTGACCCGGGGCTTCAAACCGGCTAATTTAATCTCTTCAGCTTTGGCTTGCTCAGCCTGTTCAGCTGTGATCATATTCAGTTCAAGCATCCGGTTAAGAACAACTGCCCGGCGTTTAAGCGCATTTTCCATGCTCAGATATGGCGAATGAACCCCAGGTATCTGGATGATGCCGGCCAATAGAGCACTTTCGGCAAGAGTCAAGTCTTTGACATGTTTGCCAAAATAAACTTGGGCAGCAGCCTCCATTCCATAGGCGCTATGGCCCATATAAATCTCATTTAAATAGCTTTCCAGGATTTCGTCTTTGGTAAATTTGCGTTCAATTTGAATAGTCCAGATCAGCTCATTAAGCTTACGCGACCAATTCTTGTCTAAAGTCAAAAAAGCATTGCGGGCTAATTGCATTGTTATCGTGCTGCCACCCTGAGCCTTTCGGCCTTCCTTGATGTCAACGTAGATCGCACGCAAAATGGCTTTAAAGTTTATGCCGTTGTGTTCATAGAAATGGTCATCTTCGATCGCAATAACTGCTTTTTGTAGATCTAGGGGGATCTCGTCTAAGCTGACCGGAATGCGATTTTCACGGTACAGTCTGGTGATGATATCACCGTTAATATCGTAGATGTAAGTAGTCTTATTCTGGTCAAATTCAACATCATCAAGACTCGGTGCCGTAGATAACGCACCGGCCAAGATGCCGACACCGGCTCCAAAGCACACACAAAACACAAAGATAACCATACCGAGCAATACTCGTCTTATGGTAATCCGGATTTTACCCATCATAAATCCTCCCCTAACAACGGGCACACAATAATCTAGCGTAAAATACCAAAACTAATTATACCATAGATTCTTACTATTCTTAGATACAAAACTTACGGAGTAATACATTGCTTGCCTATTATGGGTTGTGCTATAATAAATGGAACTTTTGGGACAGGTAGTCTTATGAAGCATTAAAGGAGCTGACAGGCTTTGAAGGCAGTACCAATTGATGAGCAACTATCGATTCTCTCGCGCGGGACGGCCGAGATTATCAGCATTGAGGAATTACGATCAGCACTTGAGCGCGCACAAAAAGAGAACCGTCCGCTCCGCGTTAAACTAGGCACAGACCCCTCAGCCCCTGATATTCACCTAGGACATACAGTGGTTTACCGTAAGCTCAAACAATTCCAGGATCTCGGCCATGAGGTCTATTTTCTTATCGGTGATTTTACCGGCCGAATCGGTGATCCGACCGGAAAGTCAACGACGCGCAAGCCGCTGACGCGCGAAGAAGTCGAGGCTAACGCGAAGACCTTTGCCCAGCAGGTGTATAAGATTCTTGACCCAGATAAGACCAAAATTGTCTTTAATAGTACCTGGTTATCACCCTTAACCTTCGAAGATGTAATTAAGTTAGCATCAAAATACACCGTTGCGCGGATGTTGGAGCGAGATGACTTTGCCAAACGTTACCAAGAAAACAAACCGATTAGTATCCACGAATTTTTCTATCCATTAATGCAAGGGTATGACTCGGTCGCCTTGCGGGCAGATGTTGAGCTAGGTGGAACGGATCAGAAGTTTAATCTCCTTGTTGGCCGGGAGCTCCAGCGTGAGTTCGGGCAAACTCCGCAAATTGCTTTGATGATGCCATTGCTAGTTGGTACAGATGGCGTGCAAAAGATGAGTAAAAGCCTTGGCAATTATATTGGGATTGACGAAAAACCGGAGGAGATGTACGGAAAAGTGATGTCGATTCCGGATGAACTAATGCTAAATTATTATGAGTTAGTAACTGAGGTGCCAATAGACGAAATTAAGTCGATCTTCGCGGGGCTAGAGGCGGGCAAACTTCATCCGCGGGATGTTAAAAGGCGGTTGGCCAGGGAGATTGTCGGTTTATATCATGGACAGGAAGCGGCCAAGGCGGCAGAAGAAACTTTTGACCTAGTCTTTAGGCGGGGCGATATTCCCGAGAACATTCCTGTTTTTCAGGTGCCGTTAGAAGAATTAGATGGGCCCGCACAGATCTGGGTAGTAAAACTACTTGTTTTGGCCGGGCTGGTCAGCTCAAGCAGTGAGGCGCGGCGGATGATCAAGCAGGGCGCAGTTAAGCTCGATGGCATTCGCATTGATGATGAAAGTGCTCAGGTCGAGCTCGACTCCGAACGGGTCATTCAAGTCGGGAAACGAAAATTTGCCCAAGTGATACTAGCCTAAATTGGTTCATATTAGTATTAATCCTAGAACACTTCATAATTTATAGGTGAAGTGTTCTTTATTTTATGGGGAGGGGTTGGAGCGGTGGGCCTCGTTCGCAAAAATCTCCGCCGATTACAGCTTGGGGTGAGAGCAGCCTCCCCCTATTTCTTTCGGTTGGTCGCGATCTTGCTTATCTTAGCTTTAATTGGCTTTGTTATTTTGGATTACCGTCTCAAACCAACCCTGCTGAGGATTGCCAACACCCGAGCGAATATGATTGCTACCAGCGTGATCAACCGCGCAATTCATGAAAAAGTAGCGCGGTCTTTAAAATATGAGGACTTGTATTTTGTTCGCCAGGACAATCAAGGCAGGGTAGTAATGATGCAGCCTAATACTGGTGAGATCAATCGAATCGCCGCCGAAGCGACCATTCAAATTTCCGAAGCGCTCAAAAACATCTCTGAAGAACGGATTAGGATTCCGCTTGGGCAGGCTCTGGGTAGCCATCTTTTAGCGAGCATGGGCCCCTGGATATCTGTACGTATCTTGCCGGCCGGTACTATTAATGTTAATGTTACCGATCAGTTCATCCACTCCGGAATCAATCAAACTAGGCATAAAATCTATTTGGATGTTACTGTGGGCATCAGAATAGTGGTGCCGTTGGTCAGCGAAAGAGTTGCGGTGAATGTGAAAATGCCGGTTAGTGAAGGAATTATCTTGGGGGATGTTCCCGAGGTTTATTTTAGCCTGAATGATTTGTTTTCTAAGGCTTTAGGTGGCAGTACGGAGTCTTATAACCTTCAGCCACAACCCGTTCCTTAATACATTAAACCTACATATATTATTTCGGAAAGAGTCTGATTAGAACGGAGTCTAATTCAGTTTGATTTAGTATTTTGTAGCAAGAGAGAAGTAATGGCTGTTTTACCGTATATTTTCAGGAAATTTTGGGTTGAAGTTGTTGATAGAACGTGGTATAGTGTAATTCGCGCCGCTAAATGGCGGCCGCCAACCAGCTGCAATGTAGTGAGAAACGATGACAATTAGAGGTTGACAACGAAAAACGCTGCTGATATAATACACTTTGTCGATTGAAAATCTAAGAGATTTTCTTGGACCTTGAAAACTAAACAGTGTGAAACGCAAGCGGACCTTGAGATTCTTATTTG
>CAZAAT010000071.1:0-10480 GCA_964483175.1 uncultured Bacilli bacterium | reverse complement strand
TGCGGAGAGATACCCAAGCAGGTTGAAGGGGACGGTTTGCTAAACCGTTAGTAGGGGTAACCCTAGCGCGGGTTCGAATCCCGCTCTCTCCGCCAGATATAGTGATCTACCTCCAAGAGTTGTTTGGAGGTTTTTTTATGCACCCCGGTCTGCTCAGCGCATAGAATGGAGCAGTACAGGAGGGGTCCGGTTGTATATTTCAAAGTTCATGACTGTTGCCCAAGTGCTCAGAGAGCATCCGGAATTAGCCGATACTTTTAAGGAACTCGGTCTGGAATGCCAATTCTGCCTTAGCCGGATCACCGATACCATCGTCGTGGCAGTAGAAAAGCATGGGCTTAATCTTGACGATGTTCTGTCCCGGCTGCGGGCCGAATGCGCCAGGCGCCACCACCTTTTTCATCCCCCTGCCAACAATTAGCATCCAGTTTGCTTGACTCCGGGAGCCCAATTTGATATATTATTATTTGTCGATAAAACTTGTTTAGTTTTTGCGCCCGTAGCTCAACCGGATAGAGTGTCTGACTACGAATCAGAAGGTTGCAGGTTCGAGTCCTGCCGGGCGCGCCACTTGTCGTCTAACTTCCAAACCACTTGGTTACGGAGGTTTTTCTTTTCTTAAGATCAGTCGTGAAAGGAGTCCTTAATGGCTACCCTAATTGATATTCATGCCCATGTTTTTCCCAGTAAAATCGCCTTCAAGGCGGTCGATAATATCGCCCAACGCTATCAGCAACAAGCCGATTATCGCGGTTTGCTCGAAGAGTACGTGGAGCTGCTCAAGCGCGACCAGTTTTTGTGGGGAGTTGTTAGTACGGCAGCGACAACCCCTGAACAGGTTCGGCCAGCTAATAACTGGGCGATTGAATTAAATCGTCATGAGAAGCTCAAGGCCTTGGGTACGATCCATCTTGACTATCCCGACTGGCGCGATGAGCTGGAGCGAATCTTTGCGGCCGGTCTCCGGGGTTTGAAGTTGCACCCGGATTTTCAGGCCTTTTATGCCGATGATCCGCGTTTGGCTTCGCTTTTTGAAGAGTTGCCCGATGGTACGGTTCTGCTAATCCATGCTGGAAATGATCCTGGATATGGACATCTCGACTATTCACACCCCAAGAGATTGGTGCAGATCGTCAATTCTTTTCCCAATCTAAATATCATTATTGCCCATATGGGTGGCTATCGGCAGTGGAACGAGGCTTGGCGGTGGTTGATCGGTACCACTGCGTATTTGGATACTGCGTCGAGTGCTGAGCATCTATCCGCTCAGGAATTTGGAGAAATGGTCAGAGCTCATGGCGCCGACAGAGTATTGTTTGGAACGGATTATCCCTTCCGGGGGCCGGGAGAGCAATACAAAATGTTGCGCGAGTATGGGCTTGAACCACCAGAACTAGCTGCAATTATGGGTGAAAATGCTCTCCGGCTACCCTTGTTTGAGACAAGTACACCGGGCAGAGAAACCCGGTGAAAGAAAAATTTTACCTGTCCAGTGGCGGGGGAAATGGCTTCCAAGTGATAGGGGTCAGCTTCTCCTGCTTTTTTTTGGGTTTAGCTGCCGGAGCTTTGGGCTCAGGCTTGAGGTCATCGCAGGTTTTTTTCTTTGCGGTGGCCTTCTTTGGTGCAGCCTTTTTAGTTCCCTCAGTTTTCTTAGTTCCCATCAAAGCTCCTCCTTTGTGCTGAACTCAACTGTTATTAATATATTCGCAGAGCTTGTCAGTTGGTACTCGCTTGTTGGTCAAGGCGATAGACAAAGGCGAGGATTTCGGCGATGATCCCATAAAGCTCCGGTGGGATTTCGGAGTTAATCTCGAGCGCGGTTAGGAGTTCAACTAGGGTGGCATCTTGATGGATAGCGATCCCATGCGCTTCGGCTAGCGCCAAGATGCGTTCCGCAACTTCGCCACTCCCGCTAGCGATTATTCGCGGTGCGGCATCTGTCTGGCGGTCATATTTGAGGGCGGCAGCTTTTTTATCTTTGTCCATAATTCCTCCTATAACCGGAAATCAATCGAAAGCCGTGGTATTTGCGGAGGTCGGTGATCTGGAAGCAACTCTTGGGTGACGGTTAGATAGCGGGGGATGAAACCAAGCGCCTCAAATCGTTGTTGCAGCTCAGGCAGGTGTTGTCTAATTAATTCTATGACCTGTGCGTTGCCACGGATGAGGCAATCGACAGTTTTCCCGAAGAGGAGGGCTTCGCAGGTGATGGTACCCAGATTAGCGGTCTCCAAAGAGCAGCTTGCTTGGAGCGGGCGTGAGAGATCCGGTTTTGCATTGTTATCCCGCCCGATGGTCAGATAGACATCATAGGTTTTATTATCAGTGGCTACTGGGATAAACAGGGTCACCGAATTTACTTCCTGCGGGTTTTCCGGGTTGTTTAAGGCTCGAAGGGTTTCCACCAATTTAGTGAAAGACTCGGGGTTGGCGGTATTAATTATTTTAGTGAGTGGCAAGTTGAGAAATGCCCGCAGGTCTTTGGCAAGGTTGTCAGCTGATTCTAGCGGCTTTAGGAAGTGCTGAAACAGAGGAGCAAGTTTTTTCACCGGGATCCGATTGCTTTCAGGAGGATCGGCAGAAGGCTTGGCGAAACGGGCATTAGGTAGTAACTTGAAGACGACTTTTTCCGGAGAAAGCTCCTTAACCTGTAAGTACACTTGGGTTGTATCAGCTAATTTAGCTTCTAAACGAGCGGTAAATTTCCATTGACCGATTGCTAACTCGGCCCGCTCAGTGGTGAAACTGAGCACACGGGCTGATAAGACCTGGCCGAGTTTGAGGGCGAGACCAAGTTCGGAGGCTGGATTGGGAACAGCAAAGGAGCGCGAGAGGGCAGCCGATTTCATCTAAGTCACCGTCTTCATTATAGCATAGACAACAGGGAAGGCTAGTGATAGAAACGAGGGTGAGCCGAGTGTTACCGAAGATTGGTGCAGCGATTATCAGCGGGGTCTTAGCGGTCTTGCTTTTGGCAATAGGACTTAGCTATTTATCGGCGGGTATGTTTAGGGCAGACGAAGCTACAGTCTTGGCCGTTTACCGTCCAACTAGTGAGGGAAACCGTCTGGTTCCGATGCATAACTGGGTTGCCGGCACACAAATAGGTGATACGGTACTAGCGAAATTCGCCTCTCTATACAATAGCGGAGTTATCGAAGAGCAAAACCTTGTGGGCATACCGGATTACGTCTTGCTCTTAGGCTACGATCAGCAGATGTGGGCGGTAGAGGTTTACGGAGATTGGTTTAAGGTTCTCCGACCTAATGGCACCCAGTATACTTTTCTCGTGCGCGGTTGGCAGGAGTTTAAGCAAGAATATTTAGCGTATCAGCCGGTGGGAGATGTTAGAATACCATCTGAATTACATCAGCTGCTTGAGCGCTTTATGCATGAGCGGATGGCCGGAAGTCTGAATGCGTTAAATGCCTATCTACTGTCGGAATCATATTATCGCTTTGGCCAGCTTATTCAGGCAAGTCCGAAGCCTGAAATGATTCGCGGATATGAGATTAAAGAGGTCAAACGCGGAGATTTGGGGGAGTACACTACCACGATTAGGATTTTTGGGGGCGAACCTGCGAGCACCTGGGAGGAAGAGTATGCAGTCTACCCAATGGCTACCAAGTACAAATTATCCCTGCTCGGACGCTGGGAGTATGTCGCTGTGCACTCTTGACAAGCCGAAATTGAAACGGTATAACAGGAATTGTAATCATTTTTCCAGAAGAGGTGTACGAGATATGCCTACATACGAATACAGTTGTCCTAAGTGTGGTAAATTTGATGTATTTCAAAAAATCAGCGCTGAACCGTTGGAGGCTTGCCCGACCTGTGGTGAAAAAGTTGTCCGTTTAATCTCAGGAGGAACCGGGATTATTTATAAGGGTAGCGGTTTTTATACCACGGATTATGCCAAAAAGGATTCAGCTTCGAATGACACTAAGGCTTCGTAATTATTGAGGAGGTTTGTTCGTGCAGTGTCCAAACTGTCACGAGGAGGTATTGCTCGCCGAGATCTGCCCCTACTGTGGTGCTACTGTACCAGTAGGTGAGGAGGTCGCATTGTACGAGGAGGAAGCAGAGACCAGTGGGGTCTTTGTTGGTAAATTAGGTGGCCAACAAAGGCCGGCAGCAGAGACTGGAGCACCCAATTATAAAGGCCCTGCCAAACGGCCGGGCTTCTTTTCGCTGATTCGCTACTTTTTTGACCCCAAGGTCCCTGCGGGTCGTAAACTCTTGATAGTCGGTTTAATCTTCTATATTTTAAGCCCGATCGACCTCCTACCAGATATCATGCCTTTGGTTGGGTGGTTCGACGATCTAGCTGTGGGCACTTTCCTGTGGTCATTTATTAGTCAAGAATTGACGAAATACAGTCGTGGTGGGGGTAGCTAGATGCAACTGTCAGAAGGTGCAGGCAAATATCGGGTTGAGGCTACGCTCATTGCTACCGATGAAGGATATATCCTGCATCTTCTAGGCGGAGAAAAGCCGCATGTGGGAGCTGTGATTATCTCGCAACCGCGGGAGAGTCTCACGGGTGACGGAAGTATCAGCTGTACCACCAGTAATCTGCCGTTATTAGGTCATAAGGATGACATTGCCGCTAAGCCTGTTGCAGAGGCGATTGTCAAAGCTACCAGGCAACCGGTAGTGGCTATTGCCGGCATTCATATAGATAATGCTACTGTAGATGATATCGAGCAATTGCAAAGTAACATTAATGTGTTGACACAAAGGCTGCTCCGAGAGTTAGAGGGATAGTATTGGCCATAATCTTTGTTACCGGCTTATCCGGGGTAGGCACTTCTAGTGCTTTGGAACAGTTGGGAAGATGGGGCTATAACGTAGTTGATACAGACTATGGATATGTAAAAGAAGTCAAAATCGGAGGAGTACGCGAACGGGTTTGGGATGAGGTCAAAATCACTGCGCTGTTAGAAAAGTACAAGCAATCCCATTTATTTCTTTCCGGCTGTTATGCGAACCAAGGCCAATTTTATCACTACTTCGATCATGTTGTTCTGCTCAAAGCGGAGCTCGAAGTGATGCTTGAGAGAGTTTCCCAAAGGACCACGCATAATTATGGCAAGAGCCCAGAAGAAAGGGCAGAAATAATCGATAGTTATAAAAACGTATTACCATTGTTAGAAAAAAGATCGGATATTATTATTGACACCACCCGGAATGGAATTGACGTAGTCTGTAAATTACTGAAAGCATTGCTATAAATAGTTTAAGGCGAAGGAACAAATCCTTCGCCTTAAGTTTATGCTGGCCAATTTCAGCGCAAAGGTCGCCTCCGCTGTTTACACCGCGGGGGTCCGAGGATTTCACTCATGACAATAGCTCGCCGTAGGTCGGTCGGACCAAAAACCTGCTCTGCGGTTTGGCTTGGCTCGCGCAGAGTAGTGCTGGTCAGGCTGGTTCGCTCGGGCTGCGGAGGGTTTACCGGAAAAGTCGTTTCTGGTGATGGCCTAACTTGAACTACCGGTTCAGAGGGTGCTATCGGGGCAAGCGGTGTTTGGGGCTCGTTCACTGTTTGAGGCGCTGGCTTCTCTATCGGATACATTCGCCGTTCCAGTTCTTCGAACCATTCGGATAAAGTCTGCCGTTTTGGTGGCAAATGGCGTTGGGGCTTATCCGGAGGTATACTCTTCTCTTCCTCCTGGCGTTTGCCGAACAGATTGCCTATTCGGGAGCCGAAAATGTATAGGAATATGAGTAGACCTATCAGGTCTTCCATAGTTTAGCGCTCCTTGTTTTGACGTTTTTCATCCATTGTCGAGATACTTTCACGCATAGCAGTATCCGCTTTCAGGTTTTCCAGGTTAAAGTAGTCCAGGACCCCAAGTTTGCCCTCGCGAAGTGCGGAGGCGAGCGCTAATGGTACTTCGGCTTCAGCCTCAACTACCTTCGCTTTCATCTCTTGGATCTTGGCTCGGTTTTCCTGTTCTAAAGCGACCGCCATAGCGCGCCGTTCCTCGGCTTTGGCTTGGGCAATGCGTTTGTCAGCCTCAGCTTGATCAGTCTGGAGGGTAGCACCGATGTTTTTACCGACATCGATATCAGCGATATCAATCGAGAGAATTTCGAAGGCGGTCCCAGAGTCAAGACCTTTGGCCAGTACAGTCTTGGAGATGGCGTCTGGGTTTTCGAGTACTCGTTTATGTGAGTCCGACGAACCAACGGTGGTAACAATTCCTTCGCCGACCCGGGCGAGAATGGTTTCCTCACCGGCTCCGCCCACAAGGCGATCAATATTAGCCCGTACCGTTACCCGGGCGGTAACGATCACTTGGATTCCATCCATGGCAACTGCTGATACCGGAGGCGTATTAATTACTTTGGGGTTAACGCTCATCTGGACGGCTTCAAGGACATCGCGGCCAGCTAGATCGATGGCAGCGGAGCGTTCGAAGGAGAGGGGAATATCGGCGCGTTGGGCGGCGATTAAGGCATCGACGACGCGGTCAACATTACCACCCGCTAGGTAGTGGGCTTCTAACATGTCGCTGCTAAGCGGTATCCCAGCTTTATGCGCTTTAATCATCGGATTGACGATGCGCGAAGGTGCTACGCGGCGTAGGCGCATGCCAAACAAGGACCCGATACTAACCTTGACCTGGGCCGCGATGGCAGAGATCCAGAGGCCTACCGGGATAAAATAGAAAAAGGCGCTAACCAAGAACAGAATTACCATGAAGATCAATATAAAAATCAAATCAGCCATCAATAACAAACTCCTTTCAAATTATGATTACTAGTCCTCAGTGCTGTACTCTCGGACAACAATTCGCGGACCTTCGACTTTGGTGACGATTATCGGCCGATCGGGGTCGATCCAAATACCTTCGGAAACAACATCAACCCGCTCGCCATTGATTTCGGCGGTGCCGGACGGCCGCAGAGTGGTGATGGTTTTACCGATCTGCCCTATCAAATCGGACCGGTCTTGACGAGGCAGATAACCTTGTTCACTGGAGAGGCTTGTGCCTAGTGAGAGTTTACTCCACAGTTTACTGCGGGGCAGCTTTTTGAGGCCGTACAGGATAAGGATGGTGCTAACCAATAGGGAGATTGAGATCGCTGCCAAACCAGCGGAGAAATTGTCAAAGGCTAAGAAAATGCTAAGCAGGATCAAGGCGAGACCGCCAATGCCGGTGATGCCAAAACCGGGCAGCACGAAAATCTCGATAAACAGCAGGATAATCCCTACCGCAAACAGCAGTACCAGGTTTAGGCTGGCTGAACCGGAGTAGACATGACCGGCAAAGAAGAGGCCGAGAGCAATGAGACCCATCGAGCCAAAACCACCCCATCCGGCGGTGAAGACCTCCAAAGCCAGGCCGGTAAAGCCAATGGCCAGCAGCAGTCCGCTAACTAGGGGATGGGTTATCCAGCCAAGGACATTATCGGAAAAGGTTTTGCTAATGGGGGTCAGCTTCCCCTCATACCCGGCAGCATGGATGGCGGCTTCACGGGTGCCTGCAATGGAGTCTGCGATTTGCAGCTCGACCGCCTCGGTGGCGGTTAAGGTAAGTAGCTTGCCAGCTTCGGCAATGCCGGGGATGGTAATATCAGCATCAACCATTGCCGCAGCGACTTCAGGGTTGCGCCCTCTGATTTCGGCGGTGGCCTGAAACTCTTTGCGGAAAGCAGAGATGTATTTCTCCTCGTTAGGCCGGGTTTCGGCTGCTCCGATACTGGCTCCGGGTGCCATTATTAGCTTGTTCCCGGCTAGAGATATTAGGGCGCCGGCAGACCAAGCCCGTTGCCTGACGAAGGTGATGACGGGGACCTTGGACTCCAGGATCGCATCGCGGATATTAACCGCTGAATCTACCAGCCCACCAAAGGTGTCCACCTCGATTAGTACTGCGGCCGCACCAGCTTCTTCGGCAGCAGCGATGCCGCGGCTAAGATAGCGGTACATCGTGTTATCAACAGTACCGGAGGCGGAGAGATAGTAGATCTGGGCAGCTGTAGCAGGGGCCACAACCCCGAGAATTAGAACTACTGTCAGCGTCAATAATAATACTTTTTTAGAAGGGTTCATTCGCATAGAAATACACCACCTCACTCCTAGGATAATTCTGGCAAGGTGCAGATTACACCTCTTAGGATACCCGACATTAATCGGAAGCAGTTTTTATTTATCTCAGTCTAGGCTATGCCTTTTTAATCACCAATAGAGAACAGATTTAATTTAATACAATGCAGGAATATCCAGAAAATTGTGAGAATTCAGTCTCAGTTGGGTAATTATCCAAAATTGTGAGGGGGTGCTTATGGTGAAAATTTGGCAAAGGTTAAAGCCTCGTTCTTTAATGGTCAGGATGATGCTTGGTCTAGGCTTGCTGTTTTGCACCTTAATGATCGGATTAAACCTCCTGAATTATTATAACGAATCAAAATTAATTGCCCAGTATGAGCAGGATTCATATGCGAAATTGAATAGGACAGTTGAAATCATAATGCAAGAACTGTTGGAGAGGGCTAAGCTTTCAATTTTATCGATTACCTCGAACCCCGAGATTGCCCGGGTTTTTGCCGAGCGTGACCGGGAAGCCTTAAAAACTGCATTGCTACCGGTATATAGGGAGATTGAGGCTGACGGTGTTGCTCAGTTTCAGTTCCATACCCCGGAGTCCATAGCCTTTTTACGGTTGCATAGCGTAGATCAATATGGGGATGATTTATCAAGCTTCCGCTTTACGGTTAACGAGTGCAACCGGACTAAACAGATAGTAATGGGGTTAGAGGAGGGCAAGGGGGGTTATGGGTTTCGCGTAGTTGTGCCGGTTAACTATGAGGGTGTGCATGTTGGGAGTGCTGAATATGGGATGGATTTTGGGGAGGATTTCCTCAATCAGATTGCTGATGTTTTTCCGGGAGATTACTACATTTATCGGTTCCCTGAAGATCAGTCCGTGGCTTGGGCAAGTGCTGGTAGTAGTGATCTTCTTTTGGCTGGAACAAGTGTTGAAGATAGCACTCCGGTAAGCGGGGATTTGATTAGACAAGTGGCCACAACCGGTACAATGCGTTATGCTACAATCAATTCTGGCTCGCAAACGATCGTGTTGGTTCCATTTAAGGATTATAAAGGAGATACCAGGGGTTACATTAAGGCGGTATTGTCACGTCAAGCGACACTTGATCAATTGGCTAGCGCTCGGATTCAGGTCATTGCCGTTATTCTCATTTCGCTTGCGTTGTCTTTAGTGGTGATCTATCTGATGATCCAGGCTTTTGTCCACCCGCTTAAAGAAGTACACCAACTCGCTCAGGCTCTAGCGGTGGGAGATTTGAGTCACACCGCCGATGTTCGGTCAGAAGATGAAGCGGGGCAGATGGCTAAAGCTCTTAATGATGCCATTGGCAACATGCGAAATCTCATCGGGAACGTGATCAATACCATCTCTGGAGTAAGAGAATCCTCACAGGAATTGGCTATATCATTAAATGAGGTAACCCAAGCTACTGAGCAAGTTGCGATTACGGTTAGCAATCTGGCAACCGGGGCGACACAACAGGCTCAGCAAGCTGAACAGATAAGTCGATTGGTTGCGCAAACAGTTTCTCTAGTTGAAGCAATAGATACCAGTATATCCGAGACTGATGAGGCATCCTCAGAGGCGCGTACCAAAGTGGGCAGAGGTCTCGAAGCTGCAGAAAAGCAACAAGAAGTGCTAACCGATAGAAATAGAATAGATGAGGATGTACAACAGGCAATGTCTGACCTGATGGCAAGGGCCGATGAGATTAGCAAGATTGTGGAGATGATAACCGGCATCGCTGATCAGACCAATCTTTTGGCCTTAAATGCTGCCATTGAGGCTGCAAGGGCAGGAGAAAGCGGGCGCGGTTTTGCTGTGGTTGCTGAGGAAGTTAGGAAATTGGCAGAGTCAGCAAATCAGTCGGCCAAAGAAATCAGCGTGCTAATAGAGCAGGTGCAAAGGTATATCTCGGAGGTCAATGGAGCGCTGGAGCGTTCGAAAGTCGCCGGTCATGAACTCAAACTAGCTACTGATGAGGTAAATCAACAATTTACCCAGATTCATGAAAGCACCAACAAGGTAATGGAGAGTACTTCGGAAGTGGCAGAGAAGATAGCTAGCTTAGTGGAGGCGGCGAGAGGTATCGATGAGGCTGTGGGCGAAATTGCCTCCATAACCGAGGAAGCAGCTGCCGGGACCGAAGAGGTGTCAGCATCAGCCCAAGAGCAGACGGCAACGGTAGAAGCGATATCTCAATCAGCACGTTCGTTGTCTGAGATGCATGAAGAATTGCAGCGATTGGTTGACAAATTCAAGGTTTGAGTATCATATATGTATTGCGCGTGATTTGTTTACATCGCCAGGGAAGATATGATATAATATCAGTTGCCTTAGCGGCCCCGTAGCTCAGTGGATAGAGCAGTGGTTTCCTAAACCATGTGTCAGAGGTTCGACTCCTCTCGGGGCCGCCATTT
>CAZAAT010000070.1:0-10825 GCA_964483175.1 uncultured Bacilli bacterium | reverse complement strand
ATTCAAAGACCTACCTTGAGTTCGAGAAGGAGATTCGCAACCATTTTGCGTATCGTTTGTATGCTCCATTGTTGTTTATTTCGGCAAAAACCAAGCAACGAGTGGCCGAGCTGATGGATGTCGCTCAATTTGTCGCTGAGCAACAGTCCAGACGCGTACCCACAGCGGAGTTAAATAGGGTTATTGAGGAGGCCATGCTCCGTCAGGCACCACCATCATATAAGGATAAACGGCTAAAAATTAAGTATGCAACCCAAGTGGGTGTCAAACCGCCCACCTTTGCGCTTTTTGTCAATGATCTAAACCTCATGCATTTTTCATACGAGCGCTACCTCGAGAATCAGATCAGAGCTGCCTTCGGTTTCGAAGGAACACCGATCAGATTCAAGCTGAACATGAGCGAAAGGACAAGGTCGCGATGATTCACCTCATATTCGCATACCTTTTGGGTGCCATCCCTTTTGGTTACCTGATTCCAAAATTGTTTCTGGGTAAAGATGTCCGAGATTATGGGAGTGGTAATATCGGCTTCACCAATGTAATGCGGACTTTTGGCTTCAAACTAGGTTCCATAGTGCTGATCGCCGACATCGCCAAAGGTTTTGTTGCGGTTAAGTTTGCCCAACAAACTGATTCACTGATCCTACCATTAGCGGCAGCCGTATTCGTTGCCCTCGGCCATAATTATTCCGTTTTTCTTAAATTTCAGGGTGGTAGAGGGATAGCCACCTCGGCCGGAGCCTTGCTGGCCCTGATGCCGCAGGTCGTAGCGGTCTTATTCATCATCTGGGCTGTTGTCTTGCTCATCTCGCGCTATGTATCTCTAGCCTCAATACTGGCTGCTGCCTCATTCCCAGTACTGACGGCTCTCGCTGGCTACCCCTGGCAATACATCCTCTTCAGTCTGGCCTTGGCAGCTATGGCGATATATCGGCATAAACCCAATATCACCAGATTGTTAGCTGGTACTGAATTAAAACTAGGTCAAAAAGGTGAAAAGAGAAATGAACAATAAAATTGCAGTTGTTGGGTCGGGGGGATGGGGTACCGCCCTGGCAATCATAGCTCATCTTGCTGGTAATGATGTCTGCTTATGGGCTCGCTCCCCGCATAAAGTTGAACAGCTCAAATCCACCCGCGAAAATAGAGAATATTTACCGGGCGTATCGATCCCCACGGAGATAAATATTTCGGATGATTTAGCCGAAACTGTTCGCGGGGCAGCAATCGTTTTGTTTGTTGTTCCGGCGCAAGCAACACGCGATATCATCACACTGGCCAAACCCTTCATGAATCCGCAGCAGATCATCCTGTGCGCTTCCAAAGGCATCGAAAATAACACGCAGTTATTAATGTCGCAAGTAATGGCGGATGTACTGGCTGATCAACAGTTTAACCGGATTGGGGTGCTAAGCGGACCAAATCATGCCGAAGAAGTCGGACGGCAGGTACCTAGCGCTACTGTAATTAGCTCGCTTAATCAACAAGCCGCTACCACCGCTCAAAAAGCGTTAATTTCCCGTCACTTTAGGGTGTACACCAACAATGACCTAATTGGAGTCCAAGTAGCCGGAGCGATGAAGAATGTGATCGCTTTGGCCGCCGGCATCTCTGATGGTCTGGGTTTTGGCGATAATACGAAGGCAGCTCTCTTGACTCGCGGCCTAGCCGAGATTGCCCGCTTGGGGGTAGCTCTCGGGGCCAAACCCATGACTTTTTCCGGACTCGCCGGTATGGGTGATTTAATCGCCACCTGCACGAGTCAACATAGCCGGAATGCAAAAGCCGGACAGGCTTTGGGTGCCGGTAAGACGCTAAAGGAAATACTAGCTGCTACAAACATGGTTGTCGAAGGAGTATGGACTACTCAGGCGGCCTACCAGTTAGCGGACAATCTTAATGTTGAACTGCCGATCACCCAACAAGTCTATGCAATTTTATTTGAGGACAAGTCAGCTCGCGAAGCCGTAATAAATTTGATGGAACGCGACGCTACTAGAGAAGAGGAGTCGTATATTTTATCTTCATATCTGTTACGGAGTTGACACTGTTGCGTCAGCGAATAATTGCTTTGCTAAAGTTCTGTATCGTCCTGGTCTTTGGCCTTGGGCTCCCCGTTCAGGCAGTCGTCCCGGTAACCAAGGTTGCCAGCGGGTTGATCGTTCCTGATGGAGTGATCACCGGTTGGCCCCGCGAGCTATTTGCAGATTTCGGCCCAACTGATGCCGGCAACAGCTGGGCGATCAGTTATGACGATATTTTTCTTCATTTAGCAGTAATTGTTCGTGACACTACTCCAGAGTTTTCTGATACCACCAGTAAAACCAGTCTCAGAAATGATGCCGTTCAAGTGTATCTCCATACCGACCAGGCCAAACTCGGCTGGGCCGTTACCTGCTGGGGGCAGACTCGCCAGACAGTCATTCTGCCCTTGTTTTCTGACTCTATTGATACCCGGTGGGTTATTGCCAGACTGGCCCCGGGCCCCGAAGGGTATACGCTAGAATTAAGTATTGCCCGAAGCGCTTTGGGTTTGGCGAATAACCAGCTGAATAGCTTTTCTTTGCAACTAGTGATTCTCGATCTGACAAACGGCCTGATTCGACAGGTCTTTACAATTAATAACCGACTCACTGAATGGCAAAATCCCGAACATTTTCTTCGTTTTTCCCTTAAGTAAAACTACGCTAAATTATTATCTCTTCCGGCTTGCTTATGGCGAGCCGGTTTTTTTTGAAAACGGTGATATATTCGGACGGGGCTTACATATATATTTATTGCTATCAAGGGGAGAGGCTTATTCTGGTACACCTTCCCGCGCGATAACCCGATTTGTCCTCTACACCTGGATTGAGGAGGGAAAGTTTTAATGGAACGGTTTGATTTGCTCAAAGACATTACCGAGCGTACCGGCGGTGACATCTACCTAGGTGTTGTAGGTCCGGTGCGTACTGGGAAGTCCACTTTTATCAAGCGTTTTATGGAACTCTTGGTACTCCCGAATATCGGGGATGCCGCTGTATTAGGTCGTACCAAGGATGAGTTGCCCCAAAGTGGCTCAGGCAAAACGATCATGACTACAGAACCGAAATTTGTTCCAGATGAAGCTATCCAAATTAACCTAGGCGAAGGATTGTCGCCAAAGATCAGACTGGTGGATTGTGTCGGATACGCGGTCTCCGGAGCCATCGGGTACACGGACGATTTAGGCCCGAGATTAGTTAATACACCCTGGTATGACGAACCGATTCCTTTTGCTAAAGCAGCTGAAATCGGGACGCGAAAAGTAATCGTAGACCATTCGACAATTGGCTTGGTTGTCGTAACCGATGGATCGATCACCGACCTACCACGGGAAAACTATCTCGATGCCGAGGAGCGGGTAATTGCGGAACTGAAAGAGCTTGGTAAGCCCTTTGTAATCATTCTCAATACAACTAGGCCCAAAGCCGCTGAAACGCAAAAACTAGCTGCCGATCTTAGTGACAAACATGGGGTCGCTGTCAGCGTCATGGACTGCTTGAAAATGAAAGAAGAAGATCTTTTTAACCTGATTAATCTAGTCTTGTATGAATTCCCGGTACTGGAAGTCGCTTTGCGCTATAGTAAATGGGTCGATGCTCTCCAGCCAGATTACTGGTTGCGCCAAGCTGCTTATGACGCAGGATTTAAAGAGATCGAAGCTGTAAACAAAGTTCGGGATGCATACATTGCGGCAGAAAGCATTGCCAATATGGATTTTATCGCTAACGCCTCGGTTGTGGAGGTTGATTTAGGTTCCGGTCGTGTGCTCATAGAAGCAGAAGTGAAAAAGGATCTATTCTTCGATATCGTTAAAGAACTAACCGGCTTTAGTATAGAGGGAGAACATGATATGCTCACTCTGATGGTTGAAATGGCAACCACTAAGAAAAAGTATGATAAAATTGCCGAAGCAATGCTTGATGTCGAGAGGAAAGGCTACGGTATTGTATCGCCCAATATCGAAGATATCGTATTTGAAGAACCTGAGTTATTTAGACAAAGCGGCCGTTTTGGGATCAAGTTAAAGGCCGGAGCTCCTTCACTGCACATTATCAAGACCGACCTCACAACCGAAGTGGTGCCTTTTGTCGGTAATGAACGGCAAGGGGAGGAGATGTTGCGTTATCTAACCACCGAGTTTGAAAAGGACCCTGACGCCCTGTGGAATTCGCAATTTTTAGGCAAACCGCTGCATGAATTCGTGGAAGAAGGGATTCAAAACAAGCTATTCCAGATGCCGGAAAACGCTCAGGATAAACTCAGGGAAACTCTCACTCGGATCGTTAATGAGGGTAGCGGAGGGCTGATCTGTATCATACTGTGATGAGCTCTGCTGACTTTTCCTTTAATCAATGCGACCGGGCGATTGGCCCGGTTTTTCTTTTTAGTGGAAGGAGTTCAGCCTTGAATGTATAAAACGATATAAATTACTTAACTCGAGATAAGGTGGTGCCTGTGAAAACTTTGAATGTAGCATTGCTAGGCTTAGGAACTGTTGGCTCTGGTGTTTACCGGATCATCGCCAACCGCGGATCCGATTTAGAAACCCGCATAGGTAGCAAAATAGCAATTCGCAAAATTCTGGTCAGAGACATCGCTAAACATCGCACCACGGTCCCTGAATCATTATTGACAACCGACTTTACCTCGATTATCTCTGACCCTTCCATTGATCTCATAGTAGAAGTTATGGGAGGCACTCAACCCGCTTATGATTATATCCGCCAAGCACTGCAAGCCCGTAAACATGTGGTTACGGCAAACAAGGAGCTACTTGCTAAGCATGGCAAAGAATTACTCACACTCGCTGATGACCAAGGGGTTCAGCTTCGTTTCGAGGCAAGCGTAGCCGGTGGTGTGCCGATTATAAAGGCGCTCAAGGAATCACTAGGGGCCAATCAGTTAAGCCAGGTTATGGGCATCATCAACGGAACTACGAACTACATCCTAACCAGGATGTCCAATGAGGGCGTGGATATTGAGTCGGCGCTGAGTGAGGCTCAGGCCAAAGGGTACGCTGAGGCCGACCCCACCAACGACGTTGATGGTTTTGATGCTGCTTACAAATTGCTCATTTTGGGCAGCATCGCCTTTGGATCTCGCTTAGAAATCGATAAAATCTACACCGAAGGAATCCGTAAAATTACCCCCGTAGATCTGGAATACGGACGCCAACTAGGTTACACGCTGAAATTGCTTGCCATTGCCAAAGAAACCCCTGAAGGCATTGAGGCTCGCGTTCACCCGACTTTTATTTCTAGTAAGCACCCTTTGGCTGCTGTCTCTGATGTGTTTAATGCCATCTATGTTGAGGGAGATGCTGTCGGCGAATTGATGTTTTATGGGCGTGGGGCAGGACAAATGCCGACCGCCAGCGCTGTGTGCTCGGATATCATCGATGTAGCGCATAATTGCGGGTCTCGCAAGGTATGTTCTTGTATTTACCAAAAAAATCAGTTGCCGATGGAAAGGACTGTTTCACGCTATTATATTCGCATCTCAGTCAAAGATAATCCCGGGGTATTGGCGCAGATCTCCCATGAGTTTGGCGAAAATGGAGTTAGCTTGCATTCGGTAATTCAACTTGGACGGGGTGAGCCGGTGCCACTAGTCTTTGTGACTCATGAGGTCACAGAAGCCAACCTCAATAAGGCGATTAACGGAATCAAGTCATTAGATTGTGTTTATTCGGTTGAAAACATTATTAGGGTTGAGGGTGAGGCATAATGTGGCGCGGTCTGATTGAAGAGTATCGTAATTATTTACCTGTTAACGAGAGCACCCCCGTGGTGACTCTGCAAGAAGGAAATACTCCCTTAATTGAGGTTAGCACTGAATTAGAACTACCTTTTCGTGTTTACCTCAAATATGAGGGATTAAACCCGACGGGTTCATTTAAGGACCGCGGAATGTGTATGGCTATATCTAAGGCTGTTGAGGCGGGTTCAAAGGCGGTAATCTGTGCCTCGACGGGAAATACTTCCGCATCAGCGGCGGCCTATGCGGCCAAAGCTGGGTTGGGATGTTTTGTCTTACTACCCAAAGGAGCGATCGCCCTGGGCAAGCTCTCACAAGCCTTAATCCATGGAGCCAAGGTGATCGCCATCGAAGGAAATTTCGATGCAGCCTTGCATATTGTAAGAGAACTGGCAGCAAACGAGCCCATTACCCTAGTTAATTCGGTAAATCAATTTCGGATCGAAGGCCAAAAGACCGCTGCTTTTGAAATCTGTGACCAGTTAGGCGAGGCTCCGACCCATCTATGTATTCCAGTCGGAAATGCCGGCAATATCACAGCCTATTGGCAAGGGTTTTCCGAATATCACCAGGCAGAAAAGATCGAATACCGCCCGATGATGCTTGGCTTCCAGGCAGCCGGTGCTGCACCGATAGTACTTGGCCACCCTGTCGAACAGCCTGAGACGATCGCAACAGCGATCAGAATCGGCAATCCAGCCAGTTGGGAGAGGGCAGTCAAGGCCAGAGAAGAATCTGGTGGCCTGATTGATTCGGTAACCGACGCCGAAATACTGGATGCCTATCGTATGCTGGCCGCCAAAACCGGAATCTTCTGTGAACCGGCCTCCGCAGCTTCAGTTGCTGGTCTCCTAAAATTGGTCCGTAGCGGCTTCTTTGACGGATATGACCAGCACACGCTTAAAGTTGTTTGCGTTCTAACCGGCCACGGCCTCAAAGATCCGGATAATGCCATCAAGGAATCGGGTCAGATTATTACCGCCCCGGCTAATTACGAAGAAGTACGCAATCTAGTGATGGAGGGAAGACGTTAATGTCAAGAGTTACAATTTCTACCCCTGCAACAACTGCTAACTTTGGACCTGGTTTTGACTGTGTTGGAATTGCTCTCGAACTTTTTAATACGGTCTCAGCTTCCTGGACTTCGACCAGTAAATATACTGGCAGCGAATCTGACCTAACTGCCTGGCTTGCTAAAGAAACAGCGACAAGCTTTTCTGGCCGATATGCTACAGACCTCCAATTAGTTGGAATAGACCTTTTTTACCAAGCACTCGCTCGGCTACTGACCAAAGCTGGTCTGCGCCCAGAGGGGTTATCGGTACAAATAAAGGCAGAAATTCCATTGGCACGCGGCTTGGGCAGTAGTGCAGCCTGCATCGTATCGGCCCTTTGCTTGGCTCGAGAAATAGCAGCTTCGGCTCAGCATAAAATATCCTTTACGGAGATTGTCGAAGAAGCGGTAAAGCTTGAGGGCCACCCGGATAACGCTTTGCCGTGTCTCTACGGCGGTGCCTGTATCAATATCGTGCAACCTGGTCAATCCCCGATAGCGCTGCAGTTCAAAGTACCCGAAGAACTCTCTTTTGTCATTGGAGTACCAGATATTAAAGTAAGTACAGAAGCAGCTCGCAGAGTGTTACCACCAACGGTCAGTCTGCAAGAAGCTGTCATTAACAGCGCCAATTTAGGTGGTCTACTGCTTGCCTTGCGAAACAAAGATTTTGCACGCCTGGCAAAATTAATTCACAGTCCACTACATGTTCCTTACCGAGCGGAGCTTATTCCAGGCTATCGAGAGGTTGAAGAAGCCGCCTATCGAGCCGGAGCCTGTGCTTTTACGATTAGTGGTTCGGGGCCAAGCGTGTTAGCTCTAGCGCTATATTCTCCCGAAGAAGTAGGAGAGGAAATCGTACGCGCTTTTAATACAGCAGCCCAACTTAATGCTGAGTATATAGTTAGCAAGGTTGAAACTAACGGAACAAAAGTAGAGAGAAGGGAAGAAGCTTAGTGAGCTTAATAGTCCAAAAGTTTGGCGGTAGTTCCGTTCGAAATATTGAACGAATTAAAGCCGTTGCCCAACGGGTCTGTAATGCTAAAGACCAAGGCAATCAGGTCGTCGTTGTTGTTAGTGCCATGGGCGATATGACTGACGATCTAATCAAAATGGTTCATGAGATTACTCCTGACCCCACCCCACGCGAGCTGGACATGCTTCTGGCAACCGGAGAACAGATTTCCATCTCCCTGTTAGCAATCGCGATTCAAAGCTATGGACATACTGCCGTTTCTTTAACGGGTTGGCAGGCTGGAGTACAGACAGAAAATCTACATGGCAAAGCTAAGATTAAAGGTATCGACGTGCACCGCATCCAAAAGGAACTCGAGGCTGACCAAATTGTAATCGTAGCTGGCTTTCAAGGCGTAAATGAGATGGGTGACATCACGACCTTGGGCAGAGGAGGCTCGGATACCTCAGCAGTTGCCTTGGCAGTGGCACTGCAGGCCGATGTTTGCGAGATCTTTACGGATGTCGATGGTGTTTATACGGCAGATCCGCGCATTCTACCCGAAGCTCGGAAAATGTCAATTGTTTCTTATGGTGAAATGTTAGAGATGGCCAGCTCAGGTGCTGTTGTTTTACAGCCCCGGGCGGTCGAATTTGCGGCTCAATATCGGATGCCAATACAGGTAAGATCCAGCTACAATGATCATCCAGGTACTATGGTGAAGGAGGTTTCCGACATGGAACGCGAGATGTATGTAAGCGCAGTCACTCATGATTGTAACGTAGCCAAAATTACAGTGATTGGCGTGCCGGATCGTCCCGGCGTTGCCTTTTCGATCTTTGAAGCCCTGGCAAAGGCGCACATCAATGTGGATATGATTGTGCAAAGCACTAAAGCGGAAACCGTTACCGACCTCCTGTTCACTATCTCTTCGGATGACTCGCGAGAAGCTGTGCAAATTATTGAGGGCCTCGTAGCCAGTTTAGGCGCACAAGGACTGCACTGTGACGATTCGGTAGCGAAAGTCTCGGTTGTCGGAGCCGGAATGGTTACCCACCCTGGAGTTGCCGCGCTTATGTTCAAAGCGCTTTGCACAGCCGGGATTAACATTCAAGTCATTAGCACTTCAGAGATCCGGATTTCTTGTTTAATCGATCGTGCTCAGGTGAAAGAAGCTGTCAAGGCGATCCATAGCGCCTTTAAGCTAGATGAAGACTACCCCGAGTTACCGCCGTCACCAGTTGACCTGCTTTAATTTGTCTGATATAATGATTTTTGCGTCGGGGCGTGGCGCAGTTTGGTTAGCGCGTTTGACTGGGGGTCAAAAGGCCGCTGGTTCGAATCCAGTCGCCCCGACCATCTTTTCAAATTTCCAGAGCCTTCACTGTACAAGTGAAGGCTCTCTTTTTCTTGCTTTACAACTCTAACTAAGGGTTTGTTATTCCTGCCAGCAGCTAGCTAGGCAGGAATAGCTCGGGAACTGTGGAAGAATATTATTATCTAACCTTGATTTTCACCGAAGGATGGTAATACTTGAAATATTTACCATATAAGATTTTTCTTTTAACTTTAATTGCTGTGGGCTATTTTGCTTTCACAGGCCTTGCAGCCGAACCTGATTATCTTTTCCAAGTTCAATCGGGTTTACACCTTCCCGAGCAGGGCTCTATGCTTTTTGCTGGTCAAGCCGACCTCAGCGGCAATGGCTTTGACAAGTGGGTCTTTGCCATCGATAATACGGTGCGCATCTATGAGCTTAACGATGGCGTATTTCGGCTCTGGCAGGAGGTTACTTTTGAAGCTACAGTGAGTGCAATCCACTTGGCCGACCTGGATGGTGATGATGTCTACGAGGTCATTGTAGCCTACGATGACATCGGGATTCTAGATGTCATCGGGTGGTCAGCAGGTGAATTCTGGAAATCTTACAGTCGCGTCTATCTATGGTCTAAAGTGTCAAGCCTCGATTCCCTAAAACTTTCAGGTTTTCCTTTCCGACTCATTCTTGCCACAACTGAAGACGGATCGCTAACTATCTTCCGTTGGAATGGCGTCAACCCGGAAACCCTTTGGACAGCTAATCATCTTAGAGGTTCTCACATTAATTATATTGGTTCAGGAGACTTTGATCTCGACGGAGAGTCCGACTTCGCTCTGGTGGTGAACAGAGCAGAGCTGCAGATTTATTCACCCGGAAAATCCCAACAACTCAAACCGGTTTGGACTAACTTCCCCTGGGGTGGGATTTCAAGCAGCTATTTAGTGGACCTCGATAATGACCGAGCTGAAGAGCTGGTAGTTGCTAGTCCGGCTGGGCTTTTATCTGCTTTTGAATGGTACAGGGGTTCATATATTGATAAATGGAAATATGAAGAGGTGCCTGGAATTATTCGGCAGCTCACCTATCTGATTTTGCCGCAAAGCCAGCGCCCAGCGTTGGCAGGGGAGATCCGCGGTAATTTATTAATCTGGCCCCTCTCAAAAAGTGGAGCGCCCCAACCTCATTCTACGGTTAGAATTAATCACAGCGAATGGAAACTGACCGACTCTACTCAGGACTCATTTTTTGGTTGGGATGTGCATGGTGTTGGTCTGAAATTGGTCGAGTATCAAGCGGAGGAGATCCAGCTTTATTTCCACCAAAAAGGCGTAAGCTTTGCGGAACTCGACTTTCTAATTAACCGAGGTGAGGTTTGGATCCCTCTCCGGCAACTAGCTTCTCTTTTTGGGATGTCGTTAGATTACGATCCTATCAGCGGGATGGCTTATCTTAGCGCTGAGACGATTTTTATGGTTTTTAACGACAGTGATCAGGTTGTCTACGTTAACAGCATCCCGGTCAAAGTTTCCGGAGGGCTTAGAAAGATCAACGGGTTATTCGCACTCTCATTGCCCTTGGCTGAGAGTATGTTTAACTTCACTACTCATTGGTTGAAGGAAACCGCCTACCTTTTTCCTAACTAATGAGTGGTAATTGAGGAGGGGTGTTCGTGTGTATACATCCCTAAAAGAATTAGAGTTAATTGTTTCCAAAT
>CAZAAT010000069.1:0-10964 GCA_964483175.1 uncultured Bacilli bacterium | reverse complement strand
CGTCTTGACCTTTAAAAAAGGGTTTTTAATACCCTTGTTCTGGATTGGCCTGATTGATGTGTTGATTATGCTTCAACCGGACTTTGGTTCGTTCATTACGATCTCTGGGATTTGGATCATCATGTTATTCGTAGCTGGTGTTCGTACAGGATATCTGGCTAGTTTGCTTGCCTTAGGAGCCCCGGCGGCCTTTCTATTGGCATGGTTTGAACCATATCGGCTTAGAAGGATTACTGCTTTTCTCAATCCGTGGGCAGATCCGACAGATAGCGGTTATCAGACCATTCAGTCGCTCTTGGCCCTTGGTTCTGGTGGGTTTTTTGGTTTGGGGCTGGGGCAGAGTCGCCAGAAATTCTCATATCTACCGGCTAATCATACCGACTTTGTCTTTGCAATTCTCGGTGAAGAACTTGGCCTCCTAGGCACATTAACGGTTTTAGGCTTGTTTATATTATTTGCGTGGCGAGGTTATCGGATTGCGCTTAAGGCTCCGGACCGGTTAGGCGCTTTATTGGCAACCGGTATTACCTCAATGGTGGTCTTTCAGGCGATCATCAATATTGGAGTAATCTCCGGTGCAATGCCAATCACCGGGATTACCCTTCCGCTAATATCTTACGGTGGTTCATCGTTGGCAATCACTCTGGCCTCAATTGGAGTACTACTGAATATTTCAGCAAATTCAGCTCGGTAGGGGGGATCTCATGCGCTATCTGTTCGCCGGTGGGGGCACAGGTGGGCACATTTACCCAGCCTTGTCTATTGCCCAAGCCTTGCAAGAGTTGGACTCGAATGCAGAGATTGTCTTTATCGGATCCAAACGCGGGCTTGAAAAAAAGATTATTCCCCAACACGGTTTTGAGCTTAAATACCTCGATATCCAGGCATTTCAACGCAAACTAAGTTTCGATACCTTAAGAACGATTTATAAGGCTGGTGTAGCTGTATTTAGCGCTGCGAAGATTATAGCCGAGTTTAGACCTGATGTGGTTATCGGTACAGGTGGTTACGTCAGTGGCCCTCCGGTTTTAGCAGCCCAATTGCGAAAAATTCCAACTGTCATCCAAGAACAAAATGCTCTTCCTGGGGCCACTACGAGGGTATTAGTAAAGCAAGCCAATTTGGTCTTAGTAGGGTATGCTATAGCTAAAGAAAAACTGAATACTCTCGTGAGAAATCCGGAAAAGGTCAAGCACTTAGGCAACCCTATTAGACTCGATATTCTTAAGACGACTCGAGAAGAAGGTTGTCGGCGGTTAGGGCTGGATCCTAAGAAATTTACCATATTGGTTTTCGGGGCTAGCCAGGGGTCCAGAGCCATCAATAACACGATCTTGTCTCTCTGGCCCCGGCTGGTAGGGATTGACGATTGGCAAATACTCTGGCAGACCGGCGAAAACCAGTTTGATCTTATTCGTGCCCAACTACCACCTGAATTTAATGAGGTTGAACCACAGGTGATACAATTAGGCAATCTGCAAGTTCGTCCCTACATTCACCAGATGTCCGCTGCGCTTGCTGTCAGTGATATCGTGGTCTCAAGAGCTGGGGCGATTTCGCTAGCCGAGATTACAGCGAAGGGAATCCCAAGCATCTTAATCCCATTGCCTACGGCGGCTGAGAATCATCAGGAGCACAACGCCAGGGCATTGGAGAAGATCGGAGCAGCCCGTGTGATCTTGGAAAACAATCTAACGCCGGAATTACTACTGGCTGAACTTATTAGTTTGACCGGGGATGAACAATGCCGTAAGGCGATGGCTAACGCAAGTAGGGGAGCTGGCAAACCCTTGGCAGCAACAGAAATTGCGACAGAGATCATTCGTCTTGCAGCTAAGAGTTAGAATAGCACACATTGAATTTCTCTGAATAATATTTTGGTGAAGGAGTAGTGTTTCGTGGTTAACCGTCACTACCAATTTGATAAATTAGCAGTCGCAGATAAACTTGAGGAAACCTTGGGCCTAGCGGTTAAGGTCGGCGAGCCGATGAATATGCACACGTCTTTTAGAGTCGGTGGCCCGGCAGATATTTATGTTGAACCCACTACCGTTGATGAGTTGCAGGGAGCTTTGGCCGTGATCTCCGAAGAAGGTGTTCCATACCGGGTCATCGGTAATGGCACCAACTTATTGGTTTCCGATGAAGGGTTTAGAGGGGCTATTTTACGGCTTGGTCCTCGGTTTGCTAAGTGGTCGCGTGAATCGACCAAATCTATCTGGGCCGAAGCAGGAATACCCTTGCCGGTACTGGCTAAGCGGGCGGCCAACGAAGGGTTGTCCGGGTTGGAGTTTATGTCAGGCATTCCTGGGACACTTGGTGGTGCGATCCACATGAATGCCGGCGCGTGGGGTTCAACCATCGGTGAAAAAGTTAGGAGAATCTGGATTCTCGGGGATCAGGATGTCGTGAAGTTAGAAAAAGAGATGCTGTCCTTCAGTTATCGACAGAGTAATTTAGGCAACAAAGTGATCGTGGCCGCCGAGTTTGAATTAGCCGAAGCTTCCTCGGCGGAGATACAGGAACAAATGCAAGAGTATTTGAAACGCCGCCAGGATACCCAACCACTTGGGTTGCCCAGCGCTGGTAGTGTTTTTCGCAATCCAGAGGGGCATAAATCTGCTCGATTAATTGATGAGGCTGGGCTTAAGGGACTGAGTATCGGGGGTGCTCAGGTATCTCCGATCCATGCCAATTTTATCGTGAATTTAGGTTATGCAACCGCAAGCGATATTTATAGACTAATCTCCGAAGTTCAGGCTATTGTGGAGCGGGAGACCGGAATATTGTTAAAACCTGAGATTGAGATAATCGGTTTTACCACTCCCTAAATGGGGTGAGGAAAATTAAATCGTATGTAATAAACGGTGGCAAGAGGCTAGAAGGAAAAGTAACCATTTCTGGCGCAAAAAATGCCAGCCTACCGATATTGGCTGCTTCGTTAATGGCGACGCAGCCAGTCACTCTTCGAAATATCCCGCAGATTAGTGATGTTGAGATCATGCTGGAGATGCTCAAGGCGTTAGGAATGCGTTGCAGCTGGTTGGATCATCACACTCTCAGGCTGGTTCCGCCAAAACAACTTAATACGAAGGCTCCGGAAAAGTTTCTTCGCGAGATGAGAGCTTCAGTTTTAGTTGTTGGTCCCGTTTTAGCCAAAGAAGGGAGAATCATCGTTACCCAGCCGGGAGGTTGTAACATCGGTCCGCGGCCAATCGACTACCATATCAAGGGGATGGAAGCTCTTGGAGCCCTGATTCGTGAAGATTCCGGGCTGATCATCTTTGAGAGTGACCGATTACTGGGCGGCGAGATCATGCTGGACTATCCCAGTGTGGGAGCGACGGAGAATATTATGTGTGCGGCCTCACTTGGATCAGGGAAAACGATCATTCAAAACGCGGCCAAGGAACCAGAAATCATCGAGCTGCAAAATTTTCTTAACCTTTTGGGAGCCCGCGTCAAGGGAGCAGGTACGGATCGAATCACCATTATCGGGGTTAATTCGCTGGGAGGCACCGATTACACGGTTATTCCTGACCGAATTGAAGCCGGTACATACTTGGCGGCAGGCGCGATTACCGGTGGAGAAGTCACCGTAGAACCTGTAATTATCGAACATCTTGAAGCTATATTGGCGAAAATGGTGGAGATGGGATTTGAAATCACCAAGGGGGCAAACTCTGTTCGAATCAAAGCGATGCAAAGAGGTAAGGCGATCGGTTTACGGTCCATGCCATATCCGGGGTTTCCTACGGATATGCTACCGGAGATGATTCCATTGTTGTGTCTCGCCACCGGAGTCAGCATGGTTTACGAAACGGTCTTTTCCAGTAGGCTTAAACATGTTGATGATCTGGTGCGGATGGGTGCACAAATCAAGACAGAGGGCAGGCTGGCGATAATTACAGGAGTTTCCGCCTTACACGGAACAACGGTTAAAGCAACTGATCTGCGTGCCGGTTCGGCGTTGATTTTGGCCGGTTTGGCAGCAAAAGGCCAAACCATCGTGGAAAATGCTGAACATATAGATCGTGGCTACGAAGATATAGTAGGAAAACTGCAGGCTATCGGTGCGGAAATATCTGGAGTTAGTGAGTAATGTTTCCCCTGGTGGGATAGCATGTTATAATTCTATCAGGGGGTTTCTCACCTGTGAACAAAGTAACAGTAACCAAAATACCAACCAAGACCATTCTGGTAATTGCTGTTTTAATTGTGGCGATTGTTTGCCTATGGAGCTTTGCCCTTTCACCCTATTTTCGCATCACCGATATTGTAGTTAAGGGTCAATTTTTTTGTCCCCAGAGCTTAATGGACGAAATAGTGGATCCCAATCGTTTAGGTAATATTTTCACCGTTTCAACGCGAAAGATCAAGCATAGGTTAGTGCAGAACCCCTGGATAAAGTCTGTTGAGGTTAAGCGTAAGCTACCGAATACCTTAGAGCTTGTTATTTATGAAAATTATCCCATCGCAGCCCTAGCTACCGGAGAGGGCTTTACCCTTATCTCCGAGGAGGCCATTCCAATTCAAACCGTTGAACAGCTATCCAAGTACGGGGTTCCGGTTTTTACTACCTCCGTCTTGGTACCGATTCACGAAGGCAAACAGATTGAAATGCCATATTTTGCTGAAGCTGCACAGGCGATCAGTACTATTCGGTATAGCGAAGTGCCTGCAGAGTTGAGCCAAGTGCATCTTTCTGCAGACGGTCTCTTGACCTGTTATTTTAAGGGTGGTCTCAAAGTTTTCTTTGGAGAGTTGGTTGACTTGCATGAGAAGCTCAAACTTTTGCTGGTGATAATCAGCGAAGAAGGTGGAGAATTAGGCCATCTTGATAGCATTTCCTTGGCAGATGAAAATGGGCCGGTTGTCATGTATAAACTCAATTAACTGAAAAAGGAAATGAAACGCCCTCGACGAATTGAATAGGGAGTGGAGGAGGGTCTCTATTGCCAGAGCGTGATATTATCGCAGGATTAGATATTGGCACCTCCAAGGTCTGTGCAATCATAGCCGAAAGAGGACAGTTTGGTGAGGTTAATATTATTGGAGTTGGGACAAGCCCTTCTCACGGCTTAAAAAAAGGCATGGTTGTAAACTTGGACAAAACTGTACAAGCCATAACTGTGGCCGTGGATAGTGCCCAGCGGATGGCCGGAGTGCCGATCGAGTCCGTTTATCTCGGGGTTGCTGGCGGCCACATCTCCTCGTTCAACAGTCATGGTGTAGTTGCGGTAACCAATGAAAACGAAATCTCTGAGCGAGATGTTAAACGGGTTATCGATGCAGCTAAAGTAGTTGCAATTCCGAATGATCGGCAGATTATTCATGTCTTACCCCGCGACTTCACCGTTGATTCTTGTCGTGGTATTAAAGACCCCGAGGGCATGGCCGGTAAGCGGCTAGAGGTGCTTGTGCATATTGTCACCGGTGCAGTTGCAGCCCTACAAAACATGGTCAAATGTGTCGAACGAGCCGGATTAGTGGTTGAGGATTTGATCCTACAACCAATAGCCTCCTGTACCAGTGTGTTAACGGTAGAGGAGCAGGAGTGTGGGACTGTTCTGGTCGATATCGGCGGTGGGACTACCGATATCGCGGTGACTTTTGAGGGATCCATCGTTTATACGGCGGTTATACCAGTCGGAGGCGATCATTTCACTCAAGACTTGGCCTTTGGCTTACGAGTTCCTTTTGCTGAGGCAGAACGTTTAAAATTACGCTACGGTCAGCCGAAGCTTAAAACTTACTCTATTGAGCACCCTGCAGCTTCTGCGATTTCAAGTGAATACGACTATCCTGGCCAAGGTTTTTCGAATCTCGCTGAGGTTCAGCGTGATAAAATTGCATCGATTGTTAAGCCTCGGGCCGAAGAGGTTTTCCTTTTAGTTAAAAAGGAGTTAACAAATTTAATAGAATTGGGGATAGGGCCCATCCAATGTGTCTTGACCGGTGGTGCTTCGCAACTGCCTGAAATGGAGGCTTTTGGCCAAGAAATTCTTGGATTGCCTGTGCGCATCGGCAGTCCCGAATCAGCTGGTGGCTTGACAGATTATGTTAACAGCCCAATATATGCCACTGCAATCGGCTTGGTGCAATATGCTAGCAAAAATAACCAGCAAAGTTTGCGTCCGGTTTCCGCCGGGTCTGGTTTTTGGGCTGACCTTGTGGTAAGGGTCAAAAGGTGGTTCAAAGATTTTATCCCCCTTGATTAGGATTATTCTTAGGGAGGCTTATGTAATATGATTGATTCAGAGTTACTGGGACAACAGTTTGCCAAAATTAAAGTTGTAGGTGTAGGCGGCGGAGGCTCCAACGCTGTTAACAGGATGATTGATGCTAATCTAAGGGGGGTTGAGTTCCTGGCGCTGAACACCGACGCCCAAGCTCTCAACTTATCTAATGCTCACTACCAATTAAAACTTGGTGAACGGCTAACAAAAGGACTTGGCGCAGGCTCTAATCCTGATATCGGGCGAGAAGCCGCCGAAGAGTCACGCGATGAGCTAAGGGAATTGCTTGCAGATGCAGATATGGTCTTTATTACTGCCGGAATGGGTGGGGGTACCGGAACCGGTGCTGCTCCTGTGGTTGCTGAGGTTGCCCGGGAGTCTGGTGCGCTGACGGTCGGGGTGGTGACCAAGCCTTTTAGTTTTGAAGGACGTCGCCGGATGGTTCAAGCCGAAAGAGGGGTAACAGAACTAAAATCGAGGGTTGATACCTTAATCACTATACCGAATGACCGATTACTTCAGGTGGTTGAGAAAAAAACATCAGTACTCGAGGCATTTAAGGTTGCAGATGACGTTTTGCGCCAGGGAGTACAGGGTATTTCCGATTTGATCACCATACCTGGTTTGATCAACCTTGACTTTGCTGACGTCAAGACAATCATGTCTAACGCTGGCTCAGCTTTAATGGGCATCGGCATCAGAAGCGGTGAACATCGAGCAGCCGAAGCCGCGAATGCAGCCATCAGCAGTCCGTTGCTCGAAGCGTCCATTCAAGGTGCTAAAGGGGTGCTCCTGAATATAACTGGTGGTTTGGATCTTGGTTTATTTGAGGTTAATGAAGCCGCCGGAATCATTGCTCAGGCCGCTGATCCGGAAGCCAATATTATTTTTGGCGCCGTAATTGATGAATCGATGAAGGATGAAGTAAGGGTAACAGTTATCGCTGCTGGCTTTGATGTGGTCGCTCAACAAGAAGAACAACAAAGTAAGCCAGATGGCTTGGAGATCAAATCATTCGCTAGCGATGATCTGGATATCCCAGCGTTTTTACGCCGTAGGTAGTTAGTCAGTCGTTTGAATGGGCCCAGCCAAGTGGGGCCCATTCTTTTCTAATTAGGAAGGAAAGACCTAATTTCTGAGGTATCGTTTCATGGGGAGTACCGATGACATACCGTATTAACCTGTGGGCATATGTTTTTTTGTTTTCGCTACTGACAGTCCAGGCTTTCGTGCTTTTTTGGGCTACCATGATGATTGCTCAGCGATCGGTTAAACTCAGGCATTTACTGCTAGGTGCGGTTGTCATGGCGATCTATGATATCCTTGTTGACCTCGCTAGAGCTGGCATCATGTCGACGTTGGTTATCTTGGATAATCCGGTTATTGTGCTCGGTGTCTCGCTGATATTAATTGTGCTGATTTATCGACCACCTACTCTCCGGGGTGGGATCAAAATTGCAGGGTATTTTTATGCGCTGGCATTTTTCTCGGCTGGAGCAGGAATGGCGGCGCAAAGTCTTTCGGGGCTGGTTTGGGCCGGCCCACTCGTGGCAGTCCTGACGATTTTAGGGGTCGGAGAGTTAGGTTGGGGCATAGTTCAGCGGTGGGTCTGGCAGAAAACGCTGTTAGTACCACTGGAGATTGTTCTTGGTTCGGTTTGTGTAACCACTACTGCTCTGCTCGATACAGGTAACAGTTTACGCGATCCATTAAGCCGAGCTCCTGTAGTAATTGTTGACGCAGGTTTGTTTGCAAGTGTTAAGGATGCCTCGCTAAGAAATCTCGTACAATCAGCGTGTGATGGTGACTTAAGCCAGGTAACCTCTATGGTTGATGACCCAGCCTTAGCGACTAGGGTCCGCCTGATCCCGTATAGCTCTGTGGGGACTAAAAGCGGGCTTTTAATCGGAGTGCGCCCGGATTCTTTAGCGGTGGTTTATGGTGGCAAACGAGTCGAAGTGACCGAAGTTATTCTTGGCCTTCACGGGCAGCCGCTATCTGTAGATGGAGCATATTCTGCCTTGATCCATCCGGAATTGCTACAAGAGGCTATGCGGATTTCTGAAGATTAACGACAAAGGAGAAATTAGGGTGAAGAAGATTTTGCTTAGGCTGCGGATTAGTTTATTGCGTTTTCTCCTCCGTTTTGATTTACTACCTAAGGGAAAAATTTTTTACGTCGGCAGCAGCGAAGTTTTGCCCCCGCCGTTGACCCAGGATGAGGAGAAAGATCTTTTAGAAAGACTCGCTGAAGGCGACGGCACCGTAAAAACAGTGTTGATTGAACGAAACCTGCGCTTAGTCGTTTATATTGCACGGAAATTCGAGAACACCGGTATTCTCATCGAAGATCTCGTCTCCATTGGGACAATCGGATTGATTAAAGCAGTGAATAACTTTGATCCCTTGAAAAAGATTAAGTTAGCCACCTATGCATCCCGTTGTATCGAAAATGAAATTTTGATGTATCTGAGGCGCAATAATAAGACCAAGACCGAAATATCCTTCGATGAGCCGCTTAATGTGGATTGGGACGGCAACGAATTGCTCCTCTCTGATGTCCTGGGGACTGATAGTGATATAGTCTATCGTGGTATCGAAGAGACTGTTAACCGAAATCTTTTGAACTCTGCTATGCACAAGCTGACCTCTCGGGAGAAAACAATTGTCGAGCTGCGCTTCGGTTTAAAAAACGGACGGGAGCAAACTCAGAAAGAGGTGGCCGACTGCTTGGGCATCTCACAGTCTTATATTTCCCGTTTGGAGAAGCGAATCATCAAGAAATTGCGTAAAGAAATTCGGCGGATGGAATAGGAGAATAGCAAAATAATACCTGGTAAAAAATAAGGTAGGCTTAGGGACCTACCTTTTTTATTTTCTCCATTCAAGGAGGCACTTAGCATGCATCGCCGGAATTTGACGATTTTCTTTTTTTTCTTATTATCGGGTATGCTTGGCACTTACACGTTATTACATAAACCTATAGAGTCGATTACCAGTGAACCACCTGAAGACACGCCGATTTTAAGCGAACATAGTATCGAAAATAATGCGGAGCCAACCTATTTAACCAGCTACCCTTGTGATTGTGACGGTGATCGGTTGTTGTCTTTGACCGAACCTTGGTTGCGGGAACCGATTGTTGGTGAATTGCAGAAAATTCTGCAAACACTTGGCGAGTATACTGGCGGAATTGACAGCACATTCGGCCCCAAAACGGCGCGGGCCGTAGCAAACTTTAAAGCTAAACGCAATTTACCACCAGACAGTGAAGTAGATTTACCGACCTGGCAGGCTCTCGCGGATTCGGTATTGCCGGTAGCAGCCGAAAAAACTCCACCTCCTCCTGGCGAAGTTCGTCTAAAGATCGATGTATCAGCGAGAACCTTAACAGTCTACTCGGATGAAGTCCCGTATAAAACCTATCCGGTGGCAGTTGGCAAGGACGAAACACCATCGCCGCTGGGCTATTTTAGCATCGTTTCCAAGGAGAGGTGGGGTGGTGGCTTCGGAACCAGATGGATGCAGCTAAATACTCGCTTTGGTAAATACGGAATTCATGGGACTAATAAGCCTTGGTCGATCGGGAGATTCGAGTCTGCTGGTTGTATTAGAATGCATAACCGCCATGTTGAAGAACTGTACAACTGGGTCAAAATTGGAACCAGGGTTTTAATAACCTCTGGTCCTTGGAGTGAGATCGGGAATAGACCATTGTTACGTCGGGGCGGAATTCGGGGCAGTGCTGTGTTGGCGGTCCAGCGCGAGCTTGAACACCTGGGTTATCTTAAGGGTGTTGATGGAATCTACGGGCTGGCAACCGAAGATGCCGTGAAACGCTTTCAAAAGGATCATAACCTCCCTCAAACCGGGGAAGTCAATAGACAAACCTATGATGCGCTGGGGCTTTTCTACTTCGAATGAGAACTGGGACAGCCTAGGTATACCTCCGAAAAATCATGGCCATACTGTTAATGAAATGCAGCGGCAATGAGCGGGGGGATTACCATGAACAAGGTTGAAATCTGCGGGGTTAATACTTCAAAGCTCCCTGTCCTAACCAATAAAAAGATGCGGGAGCTTTTGCGAAAAATGCGAGACGGCGATAGATCGGCTCGTGAAGAGTTGGTTCAGGGAAATTTGCGATTAGTGCTAAGCGTAATTCAGCGTTTTAATAACCGTGGCGAGTATGTTGACGATCTTTTTCAAGTAGGTTGTATCGGTTTAATGAAGGCCATCGATAATTTCGATCTATCTCAGAACGTAAAGTTTTCTACTTATGCTGTGCCAATGATCATCGGCGAAATCAGACGCTATTTGCGGGATAATAATCCTATTAGGGTGAGCAGGTCATTGCGCGATGTAGCGTATAAAGCCTTGCAAGTACGCGATTCTTTAGTGCAAAAACACGGTAAAGAGCCTACTATAGGAGAAATAGCCAGCGAACTACATATTCCACACGAAGAAATCGTGTATGCGCTCGATGCTATTCAAGAACCGATTTCGCTATTTGAACCGATTTACCACGATGGTGGCGACCCCATTTATGTATTAGATCAAATTGGTGATGAGAAAACCCTGGATAGTGAGTGGTTAGAAGGAATCTCCATCCGTGAATCCCTTCAGCACCTTTCAGAGCGCGAGAAACTGATACTAACCCTCCGATTTTTTGAGGGCAGAACTCAGATGGAAGTAGCTGAAGAAATTGGCATCTCTCAGGCACAG
>CAZAAT010000068.1:0-10989 GCA_964483175.1 uncultured Bacilli bacterium | reverse complement strand
CGCTCGTTGCTGACGATCCTCAGCGGCGTATTGACAAAGCTCTACCGGTTCACCTTTCATCGCCTGACGTACGACCCCGGCGGGAATCTTACTACCCACCTCGTTACGGCGAATATTTTCGAAACGTATTTCGTTGAGAACATGGATCTTATCAATGACACAGCGAATCGCCGGTTTCCAATGAATGGCCTCTAGTATCCCCCTTGCTGCCGATGGGGTCATTACATCATAACTGACTCGCTCAACCTTCATTTCCGGCCTGGTAAAACATGCATAGTCACCCCAGACCTTAAGTTTAATCCCATATCCCATTCTTTCACCCCCTACTAGAAAATCAAAATATCAGTTAGGCTAACCGAATCATCCATCACTAAGCCCCTCTCCTCGTTATATAGCGAAAGGTCTCGTAAGACAATGTAATTACCCGCGACCCGCTCCACCGCTTTGATCTGACTTAATTGATGAAGTTGATACGGATAAACTTGCACCGTGTACCGTTGAAGTGCTCTGGATGCTTTTTGACTTGGTCCCCGCCATCTCACATCTGCCAGGACCTTCAGACACTCATCATCTCGAGGAATAATCAGCGACACCATCTCTTGCTCGATGATCTGGAACGTCGTGGCCACCTCACGAAAGGGAAAAGCAAGCTCATTGCGTCTTTCTTCAAATTTGGTAATAATCTCATGTTTGTCTAACCGGTGACCCTCAAAATCAAACAACTGAGAAAAATACTCCTCAACGGCCTCCAATGATAGCGGGTCAGCATGTTTTCGCAACACCATCTCGGCTATTGCCGCAGTTTCCTTGAGCCACCCGCTCGGTTTTCCGTGCGGTTCCGGATCAAACAAGTATACTTGTCCGCTGGAGAGCCGGCCTTCACGGTTACACCGACCGGCTGCCTGGGCGATCGAATCAATCCCGGCAATTGCACGGTAGACCACCGGGAAATCAACATCTACGCCGGCCTCAACCAACTGTGTGGAAACAACTCTGCACGGTTTGGCGGAGGCCAAGGCCTCACGAATAATCGCCAGTTTTTGCGAACGATGCGCTGGGTACATCAGGGCACTCAAATGATATACATCCGGCTCATCTTTCAGTAATTCAAAGAGCATTCCGGCATGTCTGCGGGTATTGACTATGCAGAGCACTTGGTCGTGGCTGCGAATCCGTGCCGCAAGTTCATCATCCGTTTGAAAGCCTAAATTGGTGATCTGAACGCGCTTGAATGCCTGGTATAGCTGTGGTGGATCAGGTGCCAGTTCAAGTGTGCTGGACCCTTCCGGAAGGAGATTGCTAAGCGCCGGCTGAGTTGCCGTGCATAAGACGATGCTGCAATTGTAATTTCGCACCAGTTCCGTTAAGGCCAACAAGCAAGGTTTAAGATATTGTGTTGGTAACATCTGAGCTTCATCAAGGATTACAACGCTGTTGGCAATGTTATGCAGTTTACGACACCGGGAGCTCTTCGCAGCAAACAGAGACTCAAAAAACTGTACGTTGGTGGAGACAACAATAGGGGCATCCCAGTTTTCTGCCGCCAGTTGCAGTCTGTACTCTGCCGGGGACCAGGTTTCGTCATCCAAATCAGGGAAGGTATAGTTGCTATGATGTTCAAGAACATTTTCAGCGCCTACAATCCGCCGAAAAACATTGGCGTTTTGCTCAATAATACTGGTATAAGGGATGATGTATATTACTCGATCCATCCCATGATTTATTGCATGCTTTACTGCAAAGGAGAGCGATGTAAGAGTCTTACCACCGCCGGTAGGTACCGTAAGCGTAAAAATGCCCCGGTTGAGTGCTGCTTGGTTTTGCACGTGTTCAAGAATTTGTTGTCTTCTCCGGTTAACTGGAGTTTCCGGAGCCTTTTGACTTAATGAGTCTAAGTAGGAGTGTATTCTTTGATATAAAATGGATAAATCGCCCGCGCGAACTCTTGTAGATGACTTTTGCGAATCGTAAAAAGCCTCGGTATCTAAAAAGTCTGCATCAACCAAACATGAGAACAGAAATCGGATAAATAGCTGTAGACTGAACCCTGGATTATGCGAAAGGCTTTTTATCGGCAAAGCTTGGACTGCCGGCAAGGGGCTAATCTCACCCTTGTAGTGATCCCACTTTGTACTCGGCGGCCTCTCTAAGCGGTAGCACAAAGAGTCATGATCTGCCGGCGTTCCGAAATCAGGCAATCCGGCATGATGCCCGGCGATCACATAGGCCAGCAGTGTTCCGAGAGCTTTACCATATAACTGGATAGCTTCTAAAGCGCCGGCGGTAGAGTGGTCAACCCGTATAGGCGAGCCCCTCAAACGTTGCTGAAACTCATCAGAATACTTGCCGATATCATGTAGCAGCCCAGCAATTCGGCCCAACGAATATGCCCCGAATTTGTCGGCAAACTTGGCGCTTAATTGACTTGTGTTTTCTAGGTGCTCTTTTAAAGGCTGCCAATAATTCTCTGGTTTTCCCTCCAAAGAATGCCCGTAATACATTTCCCCTCCCCAAAGACCCTGCTTTTTTGGTCATCAAGTTCTACAAAAACCGTTGTTTCCCTTTGAAAAAACTAATAGCAATCAGAACTGAAGTTGTTTTTGCAAAAGCGCTCCAGCAACTCGTTTCTAGGATTTGCGAAAAAGAATATAGCCCTATTTAGGGCCCAGAATTGATCCACCATCATTCTCAGTTTTGCAGCGATGGTCTTTGCCTTATCCCGAGTATTTGCGCAAGCGACCTTGCTAGTTTTCCTATTCATCGGATTCGATAAATCGGAGGCAATCAGTCCCCTTGATAGCGGGTCTACGTCTGCAACAGCATAAATCCGCTATCCTACAAATTGGGAGGCGTTGTTTCAGTCCCCTTGATAGCGGGTCTACGTCTGCAACAAGTGTTAGCAAAATATTTCTCTGCTGTTCCGAACAGGGTTTCAGTCCCCTTGATAGCGGGTCTACGTCTGCAACAGAGTTTGCGCCGTGTACACCAGCAGAATTCTTCCAGGTTTCAGTCCCCTTGATAGCGGGTCTACGTCTGCAACCCACTAAATCATCAGACAAAGCTTTGAAGCTCCAAAAGTTTCAGTCCCCTTGATAGCGGGTCTACGTCTGCAACCGCTCCAAATAGACAGCATTGGATACCTCGTTAATCTGTTTCAGTCCCCTTGATAGCGGGTCTACGTCTGCAACGACGAGGAGCTTTGCAACGTCTTGACTGCATACGGTCCGTTTCAGTCCCCTTGATAGCGGGTCTACGTCTGCAACCTCTTGGCAAACAGCAACCGGTAATATCACCGTTTCTCCGTTTCAGTCCCCTTGATAGCGGGTCTACGTCTGCAACTACCACGTCCCCCGCAGCCCCGGGCAGGAATACCCTGTGTTTCAGTCCCCTTGATAGCGGGTCTACGTCTGCAACCGGGCCGAGGACCGTATCGCAGAATTGGAGCGAATCAAGTTTCAGTCCCCTTGATAGCGGGTCTACGTCTGCAACAGAATTATTAACGAAGCTAGGTTAGCTGGAATACCTATGTTTCAGTCCCCTTGATAACGGGTCTACGTCTGCAACAGGAAAGATCCATGCAAAATCTGGGAGGAGTTTTGCGTTTCAGTCCCCTTGATAACGGGTCTACGTCTGCAACTTCAACCGCTTCAGCATTGTCCTTGAAAACCTCTAGTTTCAGTCCCCTTGATAACGGGTCTACGTCTGCAACGTTTCGTAGGTTTGGCCCTTGTGCAGTTGTCACGAGGTTTCAGTCCCCTTGATAACGGGTCTACGTCTGCAACTTGACTTTAACGCACTCGCCACGCTAGAAGAACGCTGTTTCAGTCCCCTTGATAACGGGTCTACGTCTGCAACGCTACGACCAAAGGCAACTGGTCGACAGCTGCAAATAGTTTCAGTCCCCTTGATAACGGGTCTACGTCTGCAACAGCGATTGGCAGTATAGACTGGGGAGACCCTGAAAGTTTCAGTCCCCTTGATAACGGGTCTACGTCTGCAACGGGCATTACAACAACCAAGCCACCCGCGATTCGGCTTAGTTTCAGTCCCCTTGATAACGGGTCTACGTCTGCAACCGTCTCATGTAGATTTTAGCTATTATTTTGATAATGAGTTTCAGTCCCCTTGATAACGGGTCTACGTCTGCAACACTTTTAGCTCAAAAGCCACATACCTGCCCTTGATGGTTTCAGTCCCCTTGATAACGGGTCTACGTCTGCAACCGAGGATAGGATACTTGGATATGGTCTTCGTGTTGCGTTTCAGTCCCCTTGATAACGGGTCTACGTCTGCAACTCCAGGAGAGGCTGGGGCATTCGGCAATTAGCGTAAGTTTCAGTCCCCTTGATAACGGGTCTACGTCTGCAACGGCGGGAGCTTGCCACGGACAAATCGCCTGTTAAGGAGTTTCAGTCCCCTTGATAACGGGTCTACGTCTGCAACGGCCTTAGATAATGTGGGGGTCGACGGAAAGTTGAGTTTCAGTCCCCTTGATAACGGGTCTACGTCTGCAACGGGAAACAGTCAGTAGCTGCCAACACCGGAGAATGTTGTTTCAGTCCCCTTGATAACGGGTCTACGTCTGCAACAGTACGACATACAGCTGGCACTCAATCGTATTGATGTTTCAGTCCCCTTGATAACGGGTCTACGTCTGCAACAATGTATACATCGTATATCTTTATCGTTGGATGTAAGTTTCAGTCCCCTTGATAACGGGTCTACGTCTGCAACCAAAAAAAAGGTCTGTCATGGGGTGATTAAATAAATCGTTTCAGTCCCCTTGATAACGGGTCTACGTCTGCAACCGCAATTATTGCGCGGCTGGGTTTGCCGATAACAAGCCGGTTTCAGGAGTCAGGCTTGTCCTAAATAACCACTCAAAATTTCGCAAATGCCAAACCTGCAGAAAAACCCCCTCCATTTTCGAAAATACCATATTTTTCATTAGCCATCGAACTCATCTTTCCTTCATTTATTATTTATTAGCTTGCACCGAACATCCTTTCCTTTTTCCGGCACTTTCCCCAACACCCAAGCCGCCAACACCCTAATACTGCTCGAACTCTCTTACTTTGCTCGAAACCCATGCCTCGATTCCAGTACCTGTTGAAGCATTTCTCTTTGCCTCACGGTATTCGGTTCCGGCTCGAATGATTCGTCCATATTCGCCCGAATCTATCCAGCGGAAAGACTCCGCAGCGCGCATCACGGTCCAGGGATGATCTTGCCACATAATGCTGAACACTTTGGCAGCCTTGTCCAATGCATCGTAATCATAACCCTCAAACTCGCGGGCCTGCACAATGAACTCGTCAACATTGATCGCCTCGTGGTACTTAACCGGGGCCCCGGCCGCTTTAGCCAAGGCGGAAGCCGCAACCCGTGGATCTTGGCAGGCCAGCAATCCTGCGCGGTCAGCAGTAAACTCGGACATCCATTTCCAGTTATACAGCGCTATTTCTAAGCCGGCAGTCACCAAGCCGCCTAACCCCAGCGTAGCCGATGCTAAGAGATTCCCCATAAAAGGTATAACCGAAGCCATTTGATGGTACAGAACATGCTCACTCTTGATATGCCCGACTTCATGGCCGAGAATGAAAAGCAGTTCCTCATGGGTCAGGAGGTCAATACAACCGGAGTTGAGCACGATAATCGGATTTTCACTACCGGCCGTAAAGGCGTTGACAATGTAATTCCAACAGATATATAGTTGGGGCACAAACGGGAGATCAAGAATAGTACACGCCTCGATGAGCGCATCATAAACCCCTGGGAAATTGTTTGGCGTGACCTTCAAGTTGCTGCCCGTGTACTGGATTCTGAGGATCTTCTCGATGCCGTACTGGTTGAACTTGCGCACAACCAGTTCTAAGGGCTCGAACGATTCCAGTTTTTCTAAGGCTTTGCGGTCGAAATAGGTGTTCATAATCCCGGCGATCCAATCCATAAAGAACTTTTCTAGCCTAGTTCGTTCACTTTACTACGCGCTTTTCATTGTATCGTCCTTAGTCATCAAGAGCTCGAGTGATTGCAAATATGTCTGCAGGTCACTGCGCAACTGGTCAATTTCCTCCATAGACCAATTGTTGCACAACGTCTCAACCAGTTTCTGGTGGAATTGATAAGCAACCTCCTCGGATTTGGCTTTGATCTGCGGAAAAACCGTAGGCCGCAAAAACTCATAGACAAACTTATTGCGTATTTCATTTACATAATTCTTTAGCTCAAGCATAAGATCATTATGCTTTTTCTTCTTAGCTCTCAGCCCCATAGCACCCATTATCAACCCTGCAACGCCGCCGGAAATCAAGAACGTAGGCAAAACGGCTGCTGCAGCTGGTATGAAGGCGATAGTTGCGGCATTCGGTCCGAGCCAAGCTAAATAGGCTGCCGTACTTGCTGCGGCCACGCTGCCGAATTTCAAACCTTCGCCAACACCGGTCAAAGCATTAGAAAATAGATCATTCCCCTGGTCAGCCTGGTTAGCCACATAAATTGTGTTTTCAAAGTCCTCAAATGAGGATTGGAGATCGGCAATCAGCAGTTGTTCGTTTTTCTCCCACTCTCGAGCAAACATATCATTAAGCTCCATGGCAATCTTTTCCCACCAGCGGGCCACGGCTTCCCTTGATAAATTAGACTGAATCAGTTCTGGGGTCACTTTGCTCTGGGATTTCAAGGAATTAAGCTCCATATCCAACAAACCACGTCCGCCACCGAGATACACCCTGTTCTGAAGCCATTCTTGTAAATAATTGACAATTTTCTCTGATCGTAAACAAACCTCTTCACGATGCTTGCCTAGCTGAGCTTCTAAAAAGGCCAACTGTTTGAGGTAGGCATCATGAATTGCCAGGTCTAATCTTAAGAGCGCTTCTGCAGACGACCGTGCCGATTCATCCTTTACGGCAGCCGTTGCCATATTAATGTTCTGTTCGAGGTAATCACGTAACTTTACAAATCCACTTTCTCTAAGCAGCCTTTCGTCATCGGTACGGACGGCTTCATATGCTTTTTTAGCCGAAAGAGGCAGTACAACGGCTATATCGAAAACCATGAGCGCACTAAAGACGTAATCAACTAATTCTTCAGGGTCACCGTCAACCTGATCAATGCGGTTTAATACAACAACAAGAGGTTTGCCCATTTTTGCAGCTTTGGAGATATTGTCTATAATTCTAGTATTAGCCAGCGTGTTCGCATCCAGTACCCACAGAATTACGTCAGCTTCTTGGATATACTTGTTCGCAATTGCCTCGTTGGCTCCGGTCACGGTCTCAATTCCCGGTGTATCAACAAGTCTGAGATTCCTGAGCTCCGCCAACGGATAACTTATCTTAACAACTTGACAACGTCTAAAGAACTCGTCACATTGCGACTCTTTCTTGCTATCCAATAGATTTTTTATTTCGGTAATGGTACCGGTCTGCTTACTCCCATCGTGGAAAACAATGACTGCCTCTTCCTGCGGTGCAAACTCAATTTCCATGATAGCCGAAGTGCATTCCAATACGTTGGTAGGCGCAATGTTGTCGCCGACTAAAGCGTTGATAAGTGTGGGCTTACCGGCCTTTACCTCACCCATGACAACAATAGACACTCGCTTGTCCAAGTTGCGGATTAAAATGTCAAGTTGATCACAGATTTCTTTCAAATTTTCTAAAGGCGGCTTAACCGGTTTACTCGCACCGGATCTCAGCGGTGATAAATTAAGCTTGTCCCACATTTCAACCAACCAGTTCCGCATGATCATAACCCCCTGCAATCATTTTGACTATGTCGATATCCGTAAATTCTATCTCTGCAATCTGTGTTAGCCCGAAACGGAGTGAATCCAAAACAAACTCAACTTGACTGGAGTCGCAGTGAATGGAGGCAAAGGAATCTTCCCGAGCTGAGTTAATAGGGTCATGAATCTGTGTACAAACCTTGGTTATCGCAGTGCTATATTCTGTTATCAATTTGCTCATATATGTATTGAGATGGTCTGTAAGCTGCCTTTGTAACTTTGGTAGTTTAAACTGGATTATAGCCCATCTGCCGATAGGTAAGTTTGCTAATAATCCCACTAGCAATCCGGGCAAACCAAATGCAAACGCCGCAATAATACCCAGACCCAGCCCCGCAAGGAACTGACCCCCGGCAACCTCTGCGTCAATAGCATTAACATTTATATCCTGTCCGATGGCCTCACTGACGATCTCAGACGCTAAGTTAACCTGAGCCAGATGCTCAAATTCATGGAACAGCGATTTTGAATACATGGTGGTGTAAATATACTTGGCGTTACTTTGCAGAAACGCAGTCATCGAACGATTGATCTTTTCCAGTTGCGCTTGCTCGAATACTTGAGTCTGAACATATTCGGTGCGCTGCTTTTCATCGTTGATATCAAACAGATTTTCAGCCATGGTCTCAATATTTTGTAATACCGTTTCCCCGATATGTTCCAAGCAGGTCTTTAGCCTGTTTAGCAAATTTATCACGGAAGTCGTATATTTTGCCTGTCAATTCTTGCTGGAGATCCTCTCTACGCCCTTCATCATATTCTAACCGCATGCAGTATTGGTTACAAACTATAGCAGCATCTTTAAGATAGCCTTTTACCCCGACAACCTTGCTCTCTTTTCTAAGCCGGATCGCTCTCGAGCTAAAATGGGTATCAATAGCCTGTAGTAGGTCATCAAGACCGCTGATTTTTTTCAGGTCGGAGTCCCCTTTTTCAACGGCTTCAAGGGCAAGTCTGGCCGAAAATGGCACGATCTGGCGAAAGCATCCGCCAAAAATCCAATAAGCCTCATCAAGAACCTTTTTCCGGACCTCAGGTTCATCCCCGATTACATCCATTCGATTTAGCACCGCAACAATATTGTCGGTCCTACCGCCAACCTCATTCAAAGCCTTGTCAAGTTCATCAAGCATTTCTCGAGGGGTCTTGGCGGAATTTTTAGTGGCATCCAACAACCATAAAACCCCGTCTGCTTTATGATAATAGTCACGGAGGCTGGCTTGAATACCCTCCGAAAGGAGTTCTTGAAAAAGTCCGGGCGTATCAATAATGTTAAATTTATCTAATAGGCGTGAGCCGGAACATGGCCAATGAACTTCCGAAATAGGGGATTCATACAGGTGCCGCTTAAACAGCAGCCGGCGGAACTCCATCTTTTGTTCTACTGTCTCTAGGCGAGATAGGTTCTTCTTTAGCTCGGAATTAATAAACGCACGCGATTCTTCGTATTTTTTTTCCTCTTGGGCCAAAATCTCTTTAGCTGCCTCGACACTTACCTGTCGCTCTCGCCCCGATCGTTCTTTGATTAATACCGACCCCTGTGGTCGGGTGGCAGTAAAAATATCGATTTTCCAGGTCTTAGGGAGAACGCCCATATCTGCAACCCGTGAACCTACAAGCGAGTTTATCAGAGTGGATTTCCCATATTTTCCCATGTCAACCACGAATAACATGAACGGTTGGTCCACGCTGTCGGCCATTTGATTTATCTTAACCGCAGTTTGCCAGATCGTGTCCAGGGCATCAGCCAGCATAGTGCCGATCTTGTCTTCGCATCTTTCGGTGATTGCACCATCTAGCTTCATTAGCCGGTTTGCCCTGTCTCGAATGTCTTTTTTCAGCGACATCCGTTCGATTGCTTCAATTCGCTCGGACAAGTGCGTATAAAACTCAACGGCATATTCGGCTGCCTGTCTCAAAAAGCTCACCTACTTCAAAAAGAAATAGATAAGAGTTAATCCTAATGCAAGAAAGCTCACCAAACTCAACCCGGTCAGCATCGCTGTTCTACGTCTTAGCAGTTGTGACTCAGCAGTAAGTTCCTCGATGGCTTTCCGTTCCGAATCCAAAATGGCACTCATCTGGGCCAGTGATTTTAATACCATTTCGATTTTGTCGTTAATCACTTGATAGTTTTGCTCGAGCTCATAAACCTTCGTATTGTATTCTTGGGATGCCGTTACGACCTGCTGCCCGGTTTCTGCTAAAACGGTGCATAACTGATGATTGGAACTTGTTAAACTGTCGGTAAACTCCTTCACTATCCCTTTAGCCTCAGCCAGCTCGGTGGCCATCTTGTCTGCCAAACGAGTGTGCGCAGCTTTGAGACTATCCTCAAATCTTCCGCAGTAATCATGCAAGTTTACTGCTACTTCTGAGAGCCGATTTGTAGCGTCGGCCAACTCCACGCGTAACCTTTGGTAATTTTCCATTTCTTCGGTTAAAGTCTTCAAAAAGCCGGGGATATCGCTCTCTTCAACTACGGAAGCAAAACCGGCCGCAAGCTGGTCCGCCAGTGATTTCAGCTCTGACATCAGCTCTGTTGATTCCGTGAGCACCTGATCAACATGGGAGACGCTATAGGCAAAAGATTCAAGCCGATCAGAAACTTGTTTTTCATAAGTATCAATACGCTGATTCCACGTCTGCAGCATTTTTTCGGTTACCGGCAGAAGCGATTCCTGAGCCACTTCTTTTCCGATTTTGTCAATCAGGTTTTGAAACTCTGTCAACAGATCATACCGGGCACTCATATTATTTGCTCCTCCTCGGGGTTACCGGCAATGACGGAAAAATACCGGCCATTCCGTAGTTCTATCAAACCGATTGCAGTCAACTTGCGCATAGTCTTTTTGAGATATTTAGGTTTGACGTGAACCTTTTTCGCAATCGCCGACAAAATCATCGGCTTGTCCGCCAGTAATGAGATGATGGCGTCATAACGGCGAATCTGTCTTTTTACTCCGGGCTTGTCCGTGGTTCTGATTCCAAGCAAATCACGTTTCGAATTGAGTGAAAGGTTCAAATAGGAATTCACGCCTGTCGAACCATCAACCATCAAAGCAATACTACAATCATCCGTAGTGTTCCGGAGAACAATGTTACTAAAGGTTCTTTGGAGTAGTTCCAATATTTTCGTGTCCCAAAATTTTTTGGATTTCGTCCCGCTTTCATTTTCCCCGCCCTCCATGCCGCAA